>JBOFYV010000123.1:0-2655 GCA_051654865.1 Peptostreptococcaceae bacterium | reverse complement strand
ATTTTTACATTACCAATAAGTCCATAACCTAGTCTGATACCAGGTGTTGAGAAAAATTTAGAAGTACCCCTTATAACAAATAAATTTAAATAATTATCTACTAAAGAAGTAGAAGAATAAGTATCTATGTCTGTAAATTCTATGTAGGTTTCATCTACCATTACAAAAGCATTAGTGCTTTGTAGTATTTTTTCTATTTCAATTTTAGAAAATGTAAATCCAGTAGGATTGTTAGGGTTACAGATTATTATTAGTTCGTAATTATTTTCGTTTATGTTATGTATTAACTCTGAGACATCTATTTTAAAGTTTTTTTCTTTTAAAGAAAAATATTTAGTTATGTTACAGTTTATTTTTTTTAGCTCTTTTTCATACTCAGAGTAAGCTGGTGAAAGTAGTAGTGCGCATTTAGGATTTATTGTTTCTATAAATGAAGATATTAGTTCTGTTGCACCACTTCCGAGTATTATGTTTTTCTCTGAGCATTTACAATAGCTTGATATAGATTTTTTTAAGTTTATATATTCTGGATCTGGATATATAGATACCATATCGATATTGTCTATTATATGTTGTTTTGCTAGCTTTGAAGTTCCTAGGGGATTTATGTTTGAGCTAAAATCCATAAATTCTTCTTTGGAAAATCCGTACTTGCTAGATAAATCATATAAGTTGGCACCATGATTTGTACTCATAAAAACACCTCCAAACATATTATATGTATAAAATAATTATAGTACAAATGAGAAGATATGCCAAATTTATATGGATTTTGGGGGCCGCGTGAGATGTTGATTATATAAGTTTTCCTTCCAGCTAGCGCAAAGTCGGTGCAACTTATATAATCAACATCTCACGCTCTTAATCCGTATTGATTTGGCTAGTGGTGGGGAAATGATGGATGGAATTGATTGGGGTTGGGTTTATTTTTTTGTTTTATGTGAATAATAATTACTGTAATGTTTGTTTTTAATTAATTGATTAAGTTGAATCTATATACATAATTAAACAATATTTGGTAAAATACGACAAAAACTTACATAGTTAGAAAGTTGATTATTTTAACTTTATTCAAAAAATACGAATTATAGTATAAAATTAATAAAAAATATTCTATTTAAAGTATCTATATGTTATAATGATTTAGCAGAATATACGTAAAGGGAGTGTTACTATGGCTAATATACAAGTAATGTTAACAGAAGAACAGATAGCTGCTAAGGTAAATGAGCTGGCTAAGCAAATAGAGAAGGATTTTGAAGGTGAGGAGTTACTAGTTGTTGGTATTTTAAAAGGAGCTAGTGTCTTTGTTTCTGATTTAATAAGAAAAATAAATTTAGATGTTAATATAGATTTTATGAGTGTTTCTAGTTATGGAAATGGAACTGAAAGTTCTGGTGTTGTTAAGATATTAAAGGATTTAGATGTTAATATAGAAGGTAAGAATGTTCTTATAGTTGAAGATATAATAGATTCAGGTTTAACTTTAAGTAATTTAGTTGCCGCTCTTCAAACTAGAAATCCTAAGTCTTTAAGGTTATGTACTTTATTAGATAAACCACAAAGAAGAACTGCTAATATACCAGTTGATTATGTTGGATTTGTTATAGAAGATAAATTCATAGTAGGTTATGGTATAGATTGGGCTGAGAAGTACAGAAACTTACCTTATATAGGAATAGTTGAAGCTTAATAAAAATATTGTCGATTTAAAATAAAAGTTAATATTTGACTTTAGTGATATAAGTTACTAGAATTATAAGAGTGGGATAAATTTTTATCTCACTTTTGTTATATTTTGGGTAGTGATAAATATTAATTTTATGGGGGAGATAATTATGAATAGCAAGAGATTTTATATTTGTGAAACTTGTAAGAACTTAGTCGGTATGATAGAAAATAACGGTCCTAAGATATTTTGTTGTGGAAAGCCTATGAATGAACTAGTAGCAAACACTACAGAAGCATCAACAGAAAAACACATCCCATCAGTTACAATAAACGGTAATGATGTACATGTAGAAGTAGGAAGCATACTACACCCTATGGAAAAAGAACATTATATAGGATGGGTATACCTACAAACAGACAAAGGTGCTCAAAGAAAAAGCTTAAACATAGGTGAAAATCCAATAGTAGATTTTAAAATATGTGAAGATGAAAAAGTGGTAGAAGTGTATGCATACTGCAACCTACACGGATTATGGAAAGTAGAATTATAAAATATTAACTTTACATATATGAATAACCTCCTAGCATTAAATGTTAGGAGGTTATTTTATATTCAAATATGTTATAAAGGCGAAGTTAATATTTTAATATAATATATATTTATTATATTAAAAAGTATATAATTACATAGTATATAAATAATAAAAATAAAAAGCGATTAAAACTTTTCATAAGTTAAATATCATTAGCAGGAGCAGTTAATTAGATAAGTTGTACCGACATTGCGCTAGCCTGGAGGTAAACTTATCTAATTAACTTCTTCTGCGGGTGTAGTACATGAAAAAACGCAGAATAGGAGGATAATATGAATATTCAATTAAGCATATTACAATTTCTTCAAAGTATAAGAAATCCCATCCTAAATATATTATTTTTAGGACTAACTATGAGTGCAGAAGTCCCAGTTATAGTATTATTTACAGC
>JBOFYV010000122.1:0-5183 GCA_051654865.1 Peptostreptococcaceae bacterium | reverse complement strand
TCGCTCGACTTGCATGTGTTAGGCACGCCGCCAGCGTTCATCCTGAGCCAGGATCAAACTCTCAAATAAAAGTTGTCCATCGCTCAGCTAATCATTATCTGAATATCTGGCTTGGTTGTTTGTGTTTAATTCTTAATAAAGAATTATATTATATAAATTAACCTACTGTTTAATTTTCAAAGTTCATTTTATTTTTTTAAGTCGTTTCTTCGACTTTCTCAGTTTAACAAAGTTGTTAATCTTTGTCAATTTATTTTTTTAAGTTATTTTTTAACTTTTTTTCCTTTTCTTAAGGACAAGTAATACTATATCACCTAAGATATATATCGTCAATACATTTATAATTATTTTTTAATTGTATTTTAAAATATTATTATATTTTAAATTAAGCATATCATTTTATCCACAATACTAACATGTTATCAACATTGATTTTACTCTATATAATTTTTTTTATCCACTATATACACTTACTTATCAACATATTTACTTTTATTATTTTAATTAATATTTTATATAATTATAGCTTCATATAGCCATAAAAAAAGAGAAAGTATTCAAATACTTTCTCTTTTTTATACTATTTAACTTCACATAGGCTATCCTCTATGTATTCTTCTGCTAAAATTATATCTTTATATTTTATACTTTTTTGAACATCTATAATTCTCTGATTAGATGAGCCTCTAAATTTTAGACTTATATCTTTCTTTTCACTTATAAATTTACCATCTACTAATATATCCACTTGTTTAAGTAAACTTAAGTTTTTAAAATATGAGGGATTGTTATTATCTAATAATTGCTCAATTGTAAATCCACTATAAGCCCACACATCTAAGTTATTACTTTTAGCTTCTCTACATATCTCTTCTAAAGCTTCTGGTTGTAAAAATGGTTCTCCTCCAGATAAAGTTATACCTCTTTGAAGTCTTAATGTCTTTATTTTCTCTATAACCTCATCAGTTTCTATTTCAAATCCACCACATAAGTTATGTGTTTGAGGGTTGTGGCAATCTAAACAGTTATGAATACATCCTTGTGTCCATATAACCATTCTTAATCCTGGTCCATCTACTATACTATCTATGCTTAAAGGTGAAGACAATCTTATTTTCATAGTTCGTTCCCCCCTTGATTTATTATCTATGCTTTACTCTATCTCTAACTTCAGCTTGTTTAGCGTTATTAAATCTATCTACGGTTCCTACTAAATATCCAGTTATTCTTCTTATTCTTTCAAACTTCATATCACTATCATCTTCATTTCTTCCACATACAGGACATACAGAACCATCTATTACACCAGAAAATCCACATATAGGATCTCTATCTACAGGGTGATTTATACTTCCATATCCTATTCCTGATTCTTTCATCGCTCTAATTACAGTTTCAAACGCTTCTAAATTATCTGATGGATTACCGTCTAATTCTATATAAGTTATATGACCAGCATTAGTAAGTTCATGGTAAGGAGCTTCTAGTCTTATCTTATCAAACGAACTTATATTATAATATACTGGAACATGGAATGAGTTTGTATAATATTCTTTGTCTGTAATTCCTTCTATTTCTCCAAATACCTTTTTATCAATACGAGTAAATCTACCAGAAAGACCTTCTGCTGGTGTCGCTATTAATGAGAAGTTTAAATTATACTTTTTACTTGCATCTTCCATTCTCTCTCTCATATGAGATATGATTTTTAGACCTAATAATTGTGCATCTTCACTTTCACCATGATGTTTACCCATTAACGCTACAAGACATTCAGCTAATCCGATAAATCCTATAGTTAATGTTCCTTGCTTTATAACTTCTTTTAATGTATCTTCTGGACCTAACTCATCAGACCCTTGCCATACACCTTGTCCCATTAAAAACGGGAAGTTTTTCATTTTCTTGTTACCTTGAACTTCCATTCTTTCTAATAGTTGTTCTGTAACTAAATCTATTTTTTCATCTAGTTCTCTAAAGAATCCATCCATATCATTTTTATCGCTATTAACTATACCATACTTTATACCTAGTCTTGGTAAGTTTATAGTAGTAAACGATAAATTCCCTCTACCGCTAACTATTTCTTCTCCGCATTCATTTCCAAGTACTCTTGTTCTGCATCCCATATATGTAGCTTCAGTTTCAGGTCTACCCTCTTTATAGTACTTTGCATTAAATGGTGCATCTAAGAAACTAAAATTAGGGAATAGCCTTTTAGCTGATACTCTACATGCTAATTTAAATAAGTCATAATTAGGATCTTCTGGGTTTAAACTTATTCCTTCTTTAACTTTAAATATTAATATTGGGAATATAGGAGTTTCACCGTTACCTAATCCTTTTTCTAGTGAAAGTAAAATATTCTTTGTCACCATTCTACCTTCTTCACTTATATCAGTACCAAAGTTTATACTTGAAAATGGAACTTGAGCTCCAGCTCTAGAATGCATTGTATTTAAATTATGAATAAATGCTTCCATTGCTTGGTATGTTTTTCTATCCGTTTCTTTGTATGCTTCTTCAAATGCAAAGTTCTGTATACTAGATACAGTTGAATCATCTATATCAAACTTCTCTTTTAATGCTTTTCTTTCATAACTTAAGTAGTCATCATTTCTTTGTAAGCATATCTTTGTATTTGTACTTTCTTCTGCTCTTATAACTATTTCTTTTACCTCTTCTCCACTATCTAATCCTTTAAATAGTTTTAAAGCTTTTCCAATGTTTGATATATAAAACTTTTTAAATGTCTTATATACACCTTCTGATAATCCATAGTCAAAGAATGGTATACTTTGACCACCATGTTGATCATTTTGATTACTCTGTATTGCTATTGCTGCTAGTGCAGAATAACTAATGATATCATTTGGCTCTCTTAAGAAACCATGTCCTGTTGAGAAACCTCCTTTAAATAACTTATTTAAGTCTATTTGACAACATGTTAAGGTACCCATATTTAAAAAGTCCATATCGTGTATATGTATGTCTCCATTATCATGTGCAAATGAATGCTCTGGCTTTAGTAAGTGAGTTTTACAAAATTCTTTTGATACTGCACTTCCATATTGAAGCATTGTTCCCATAGCTGTATTTCCATTTATATTAGCATTTTCTCTTTTTATATCTGCATCACTTGCATCTTCAAATGTTATTTCTTCTATTGCTTTCATTAATCTAGACTTAGAGTTTCTGATTCTATTTCTTTCAGTTCTATATATTATATATTCTTCACTTGTCTTGGCATGTCCTGTCTCAATCAATACTTTTACAACTGTATCCTGTACATCTTCCACTCCAGGAATAGAGTTACCAAATTTTCTATTTAATACTCTTATAACGTCTTGAGTTAATTCCTCTGCTATTTTATAGTCTGGCACTTTTTCTTCTTTTTCAGCAACATTGCTCGCAGCTAAAAATATTGCTCTAGTAATTCTATCCTCATTAAAAGGAATTATTCTTCCATCTCTCTTTTTTACAAAATTAATCAATTTAAAACGCCCCCTATCACTATATATTGTATCATACCTATCCGCCAACCACTACATATAGTGTACTAAATTTAAAAAAATCCCCTTCAACTTTGTTAAAGGGACTTTCTAAATACCACCTAAATAGATTACCAAATTTGTGAATATTAGTCAAACACACTTAAAACCTTGAAAATGCTATGTGGATAATTTCAAACCTAGTAATTGTAATGATTACATATATCAAAATATTTTTAATATTTTTTGTTTAAATTTATACATATATATATAATTTCTATTTTTTTTTGTATAATATACTTAATTATAAATAAAAGGGGGATATTTTATGTTATCTAATAGGTTATCAAGTATTACACCATCATATACTATTGGTATAAGTTCAAAAGTATCAGAAATGAAAAATTCGGGAATTGATGTAATTAATTTAAGTATTGGGGAACCTGACTTTGCAGTTCCTAGTGTTGCAAAGTCTAAAGGAATAGAGTCTTTAAGTAATGACTATACAAAGTACGATATGGTACCAGGTTTAAAAATTCTTAGGGAAGAAATTTGTAACAAACTTTTAAAGGAAAATAAATGTAACTATTCTATAGATGAAATCGTAGTATCTAGTGGAGCTAAAAACTGCATTACAAATACTCTCTTAGCATTAACAAATCCTAATGATGATGTGTTATTACCAAAACCATTTTGGGTAAGTTATCCTGAAATGATCAAGTTGGTAAATGCCAATCCAATATTAATTGATACTAAATCAGAGAACTCTTTTAAAATTACTGTTGAAGATCTAGAAAATAATGTTACCTCTAAAACAAAACTTCTTGTGTTAAATAATCCTTCTAATCCTACAGGTGTTATATACAGTAAAGATGAATTAGTAAAAATTGTAGATTTTTGCTTTGAGAATAATATTTATATTCTAGCTGATGAGATATACGAAAAAATATGTTTTAATGATAAATTCATTTCTATAGCCTCTATTAACGAAAGAGCAAAAGATTTAACTATAACTATAAATGGTTTTTCAAAATCAGTTGCTATGACTGGATTAAGATTAGGGTATTCTGCTTCTAATAAAACTATCGCAAAAGCTATAAGCACTATTCAAGGACACCTAGTATCTCATCCAAGTTTAACTGCTCAGTACATAGGATATAGTGCTTTAAAAGAATGTTCTAATGATATTAATCTTATGGTAACGTCATATAAAAATAGAAGAGACTTAATTTGTAGTAAATTAGATTTAATAAATAATATAGATTATATATATCCTGAAGGTGCTTTTTATGTATTTATTAATATATCTAGTATTAAAGATATATTAAAATATAATGAAAGCCTATCTATAGAGTTTTGTAATTTATTTTTAGAAAAATATAATGTAGCTGTAGTACCAGGAATTGCCTTCGGTATGGATGATTATATTAGAATTTCTTTCGCTTGTAATGAATTTGATTTTTTAGAAGGAGTAGATAGATTGGATAAATTTATATCTTCTTTTAATATATAATTTAATACATTAAAAGCCTTATATAATTTTATATAAGGCTTTTTAGACACAAAAAAAGATTACGTGGCTACGTCTTACTCTCCCAGGAGGTTGCCCCCCAAGTACCATCAGCGCTAAAGAGCTTAACTTCTGTGTTCGGAATGGGAACAGGTGTATCCTCTTTGCTATAATAACCACAT
>JBOFYV010000121.1:0-25515 GCA_051654865.1 Peptostreptococcaceae bacterium | reverse complement strand
ACTGATTCGTTAGAGAATATCTTCTTTATAGCATCCCCAAATAAAGGAGCTACAGTCTTAACTTGTATCTTATCGATCTTCTTCTCTTCAGGAAGTTGTATAGTATCAAGTACTATTAACTCATCTATAGCAGAACCTTCGATTCTCTCTATAGCTGGACCTGATAATACTCCGTGAGTACAACAAGCGTATACATCCTTAGCACCAAATTCCTTAAGTGCATTAGCTGCATTAACTATTGTTCCAGCAGTATCTATCATATCGTCTAATAATATAACGTTCTTACCTTTAACATCCCCTATAATGTTCATTATTTCAGAAACATTAGCCTTAGGTCTTCTCTTGTCTATTATAGCTAGTGGAACGTCTCCGTCTAATCCATTAGCAAACTTTCTAGATCTAGTAACACTTCCTAAATCTGGTGATACTACTACTAAGTCTTCTATTTGCTTTTCGTTGAAGTAGTCTGCTAATATCTTTCCACCTTGTAAATGATCTAGTGGTATATCAAAGTATCCTTGTATTTGAGCCGCATGTAAGTCCATAGTAAGAACTCTGTCTGCTCCAGCTGCTGTTATTAAGTTTGCTACTAACTTAGCAGTGATTGGATCTCTTGCCTTTGCTTTTCTATCTTGTCTTGCATATCCGTAGTAAGGTATAACTGCTGTTATTCTTCCTGCTGATGCTCTTTTCAGTGCATCTATCATTATTAATAATTCCATTAAGTTATCGTTTACTGGACTGTTAGTTGATTGAACAACGAAAACGTCGCATCCTCTAACTGTTTCAGTCATATTAACGCTTATTTCTCCATCACTAAATGTTCCAACTTCACACTTAGCTAATGGTACTCCTATGTAATCAGCTATTGCCCCAGCTAATTCTTTTGATGAATTTCCTGCAAGTATTTTTATTTCACTTCCACTAGTGTTCATTTGTGCCTCCTGAAAAATTTAACCTATATATGTATATTTATTAATCTTACTAGGCTTATTCAGCCTAGTATAATTATCAAATCAGTTATTACTTGTTATCATTTTGGTCTTTTTTTTCTACCCAACCTTCTTTGATAACCTGTCTTTCTCTAGCTATTGCTAATGCACCTTTTGGTACATCATTTGTTATAGTAGACCCTGTAGCTATATACCCTTTTTCTTCTACTGTAACAGGGGCAACTAAGTTTGAGTTAGACCCTATGAATGCACCGTCTTTTACTATAGACTTGAATTTATTTTTTCCATCATAATTTACAAATACTACACCGCAACCTATATTTACATCTTTTCCAACGTGTGCATCTCCTATATATGATAAGTGTGATGCTTTAGAGTTGTCTTCTATAGTAGCATTTTTTACTTCTACGAAGTCTCCTATTTTAACGTTGTTTCCTATGTTACTATTAGGTCTTAGGTATGCATATGGTCCTACTGTAGTATTTTCTCCAACTGTACTATCTACTACTGTTGAGTTTTCAACTTCTGTATAATCTCCAATTTTAGAATTTGTTATACTACTATTCATACCTATTATACAATTTGAACCTATTGTAGTGTTTCCTCTTAGCATTGTACCTGGATATACGATTGTATCGTTTCCTATTTGTACATCTGCTTCTATATAAGTTGAGTTTATATCTATTATTGTTACTCCATTTACCATGTGAGCTTCGTTTATTCTTTTTCTCATTATTTCTTCTGCTCTTGATAATTCTACTCTTGAGTTAACTCCCATTAATTCTTCTATTGTAGAACCATTGTAAGCTCCTACTTTTAGACCCTTATTTCTCATTATTTGTATAGTGTCTGTTAAGTAGTATTCACCTTGAGCATTATTGTTATCTAGTAAATCTAAGCTTTCTCTTAATGATTTACCATTAAAACAATAAATTCCTGAGTTTATTTCTTTAGCAAGCTTTTCTTCTTCGCTAGCATCTTTTTGCTCTACGATTTTAAGTAAATCTTGATTTTCGTCTCTTATTATTCTACCGTAGCCAGTTGGATTTGAAACTTCTGTTGTAAGAACCGTTGTATGATATCCATTTTCTATATGGTAATCAAATAATCTCTTTAAAGTTTCTTCCTTTACTAGTGGTGTATCTCCACATAGTACTACTATAGTGTCTTCATCATTTATATAATCTTTAGCCATCATAACAGCATGCCCAGTTCCTAATTGTTCTGTTTGCATAGCTATCATTGTGTCTTTAGGTAATTTTTCTTTTACTACTTCTGATTCATGTCCTAGAATTGCTACTATATCTTTAACTCCAGATTTTTTTGAAACAGTTATTACATGATTAACCATCTCTTTGCCACACACTTTATGTATAACCTTTGGGTATTTTGATTTCATTCTTGTACCTTTGCCTGCAGCAAGTATTATAGCTTTAAAATTCATAATTCTACTCCATTTCCTTAAATATAATTTCCTACTCTATCTATATTATGTAAATTTTATCTTTTGTATACAATTGGTTGATACCATTAATTAATATATCACTTTTTTACAAAAAAGTATACAATTATACAAAATTTTCACGTATTATTTGCATAAAAAAGAGCCTAAAATTCGGCTCTCAATGTTTTATATTCCCTAAATAAACAAAATTATCATTCAAAAATAAATATATATTTACTATTCAGCTGCAACTTCTAATTGAGAAACAGCTTCATGGTATGCATTTAGTACAGCATCTTCTACTACTTGTCTCATTTCAGCATTTATTGGATGAGCTATATCTCTGAAGTTCCCTTCTCCAACTTTTCTGCTTGGCATAGCTATGAATAATCCATTGTGTCCTTCTATAACCTTTATATCGTGTACAACAAATAGGTTGTCAAAAGTTAATGAAACTATACATTTCATTTTACCTTCATCAGTTATTTTTCTTACTCTTACGTCAGTTATCTTCATCTCTAAATATCCCCCTTTTATTTTGACAAATTAATATATATAATATTAGACTGTTTTTTATAATAATTCTAGATACAGCTAGAATATCCTTTTTTATTTTTGGATATTTTTGTAAAATTTATTTTTTTTTACAATATTATTCCTCATCATCTTCATCTAATATTTCTTCTATCTCATATTCCTCTACTTCATCATTTTGATATTCGTCTTTAAATGTTTTTAGGTTTGGTTCTAC
The DNA here is from genome assembly GCA_051654865.1 of Peptostreptococcaceae bacterium. Classification (GTDB taxonomy): domain Bacteria; phylum Bacillota; class Clostridia; order Peptostreptococcales; family Peptostreptococcaceae; genus JBOFOR01. Next base: position 22,367 of record JBOFYV010000121.1, on the reverse strand, counting down.
TATTATTTCATCACCTGATACATTTAACTGAATTAATGATATATAATCTTTTACCATTTTTTCTTCTGGTGTTGTTGTAGATATAAATACTCCTGTGCCTATTACTTCTGCCCCAAATTCAGTCATCAGGTCTATCATACCTTTTATCGTTCCTCCACCTCTCATAAAGTCATCGATTATTATTACTTTACTATTTGGCTTTATTGCTTTTCTAGGTAAACTCATACTTTGTACCTTAGAACTATTCCCACTTACATAAGTCATACTTAATGTAGGACCTTCAGATACTTTTATATCTTTTCTTATTATTACTAATGGCAAGTTCATAGCTTTTGCAGTCATTAGTGCCATAGGAATTCCCTTAGTTTCCATTGTTACTACATAATCTGCTTCAGAATAGTCTATATTAGACGCTATTATTTTACCTATTTTTGATGCTGTATTAGGATCATATATTAAATCTATCAGGTATAAGAACCCTCCAGATAATACTCTCGATTGATCACTTATCTTTTGACATAAATCTAATAAAAATTCCTCATTTTCAGCTTTAGATGTTTTTGGTATGTATTTAACTCCACCTGCTGCTCCCGATATAGTTATTACTTTCCCAAGCTTCAGCTTTTCAAATACATTTTTTACTACTAGTAAATCTTCACTTATTGTTGATTTTGCAGCATTAAATTGATTTGTAAAGTAGCTTAAAGTAAAAATTTTATTTGGATTATCCGATAATATCTTAACTATGGCACCAATTCTTTCCGTTCTCTTGAACTTCATGCTTTTACCTCCTACTTATTATAGTTATTTCGTACTAAAACTAACTAATGCATAACAATAGCTGTTATGATATAATATTAGTTATGTTTTATTAATTTTTTAATATATTTATATATATAAGTTATTATATGTATATTTGCTATAAAATATTGAACATTACACTATTATATCACAAATATAGTTCATATTGTAGGGCTTAATTAAAAAGAAAGGTGATTTTGTTATGAATATACATTTCATTGGTGTAGGCGGTATAAGCATGAGTGCATTAGCTGAAATATGCCTAAACAAAGGTTACAAAGTGTCAGGTTCTGATGCTAACGAATCTTATCTATTAGATAAGCTTAGATCTCAAGGTGCTAATATTTACATTGGACATAAAAAAGAACATATATCTAACGACGTAGACATGGTAGTTTACACTGCAGCTGTTCACGATGATAACGCTGAAATAGTTGCAGCTAAAGAAAAAAACATACTTATGATGAATAGAGCTGCATTTCTAGGTCAAATAATGAGAGAATATAAAAATTCTATTGCTGTTTCAGGAACTCACGGTAAGACTTCAACAACTTCTATGTTGTCTACTATTTTTGAATATGCAGATTTAGATCCAACTATACTAGTTGGTGGTAACTTAAGTACTATAGGTGGTAACGTTAAAATAGGTAACTCTGATAACTTCATTACTGAAGCTTGTGAGTATGTTGATAGTTTCCTTAACTTCAACCCTAAGATATCTATAGTTTTAAATATTGAAGAAGACCATCTTGATTATTTCTCTGGTTTAGATGAAATAAAAGCTTCTTTCAATAAATTTGGAAAATTACTTCCTAAAGACGGATTCTTTATAATAAATGGTGATGATGAAAATACTGAAGACATATTACATGATGTTAAGGCAACTGTAATTAAGTACGGTACTGATTTATCTAACGATGTTGTTATAAAGAATGTAGAGTTCAATGCATCTGGATGTGGTATATTTGAACTTGAATTTAAAGGAAAAGAATTAGGTAAATTTGAGATTTCTGTACCAGGAATCCATAATATATTTAATGCTACTGCTGCAATAATGGCTGCTTATGTTTCTTCTATTGATATAGAAACTATAAGAAAAAATATAACAGCTTATAATGGTGTTGGCAGAAGATTCGAGATAAAGGGTAACTATAATGAAGCTTTAGTTGTTGATGATTATGCTCATCATCCAACAGAATTAAAAGCAACTTTAGCTGCTGCTAAAAAAATCAAGAAGGCTAATTTATGGTGTATATTCCAACCTCATACTTATACTAGAACAAAATCTTTATTAAATGAATTTGCTGAAGCATTCTACTCTGCAGATAAAGTTATAATAACTGATATATACGCTGCTAGAGAAGATGACCCAGGTGATATCCACTCAAAAGATTTAGTTGGAAAATTATATCAAAACCATGTTGATGTAGTTTATATAAGTAGTTTTGACGAAATAACTGAATATCTTCGTAAAAATGTATCTAAAGACGACTTAGTTATAACTGCTGGTGCAGGACCTATATACAAAGTTGCTGAAGCTTTAGTACAAGAATAATTCATTATAATAACAAAAAGTAGACTATTTTATTTAGTCTACTTTTTTATTATTTTACTTACCTTCTATTTTGAATATCTCATCTCTTAAATATTCAAATAAACCTGTATACACTTCGTAATATGCTTCTAAGTTGTCGCATTTTATCTTAACATAATCTTTTCCCATAGTTTCTAGCTGGATTTTGTAGTTTTCTCCTTCTATATCTATTGTAAAGTTATATTCACTTCTTGCTTTACTCTTTTCTGGTTGTACTTTTCCTACTATTCTTTTTGCTGCCATATTATATGATAGGTCATCATACTTCCATTTGTGTATTGTTTTTGTTTTATCTTCAAAGGTTATTTTTACACGTTTCCATGTTTTATATTGCTTTACAAAGTCAAACGATGTGTACATACTTTCTTTTAAAAGTTTTTCGAATTCAGTTTTTTGCTCTACAGGAACTTTATAATATTCCTCTTTATTTACAGTGTATACTCTAAAATAATTTAAATCTGTAGCAAATCTAACTCCATCATCTGTATATCCATTGTATACAGGTTCAAAACTTTCAGGCTTTCTTATTTTTGAAAATTGACTAAACAGATATTTTATTTCCTGCCAGCTACCTTCCTCGATTTTTATATTTTCTAATTCTAAATTAGATATATATATATTCTTTTTTGTTCCTATTTGAGTTATAAGCGGTCTAGTATCCTCTTCTTCCTCAACCTTTTTTACAGGTACTTCATCCTTAGTATCTAAGTATGTACCTAAATTAAACGCTGCAAAGTAAACTACAAAAAAGGTTACTATTGAAATCATTAATATTACTGGTTTTTTTAATTTTCTTTTTTTGGCCATTTAAATCCCCCCTAAGGCTATATAATTATAAGATAATTATATTACTTTTTTCAACAGTTTTTAAGTATTAATTACTTTAAACACTTATTTCCTGGGCAATTTATACATGGCTCGACATGAATCGTGATTCCTTTTATATATTCTATTTCATCTATCATTCTTTTTTCTAGTTTATGCGCTATGTCATGACCTTCCTTTACTGTTAGACTTCCATCTACACATATAGTTAAATCCACATATGCCATAGCACCATGTTTTCTTGTTTTTAATTCGCCTAAATTCATTACACCTTTTGTTTCTTTAGCTATTTGTTTTATTTGTTCTTCATGATCATCTTCTATAGATACATCCATTAGCTCGTTTACAGAGTTTTTTAATATTTCAATGCCTACCTTAGCTACAAAAAATGCTACTGCAATTGATGCAATTGGATCTAATGCTTTAAATCCTAACATAGATCCACCTATACCTATAAAAGCCGCTACTGATGATAATGCATCAGATCTATGATGCCATGCATCTGCTTTTAATGCTGGCGAGTTTATTTTTTTTGCTACTTTTATAGTTATTCTATATTGGTATTCTTTTATTAGTATTGATATTATAGATACTACAAGCGGCAATAACGTCGGTACTTGTAGTGCTTCTAAGTTGAATAACGATTTTACTCCTTCTACTCCTATTGTAACTGACACAAATATCAATAATAAAGATAATACAAATGATACTAAAGTTTCTGCTTTTTCGTGTCCATAGTTATGTTCTTTGTCATGTGGTGTTGATGAAATATAATTGCCTATTAGTACTCCTATTGAACTTATTATATCAGATGCTGAATGCAGTCCATCCGCTACCATTGCACTAGATTTTCCTAATACTCCTGCAAATACTTTTATTATAGTTAGTACTATATTCCAAACTATAGATTGAATTGTTACTTTACTAGCTTCTTCATATCTTGTTTCCATATTCTCCTCCTTGAAATATATATAAATTTTATTTATACCCATTCTCTCGCTAAATAATAAATATTATATGAAAATGGATTTGCTTCACTTTTAATACTAATTCTCATTGTCCATAAACAACAAAAATCACCTAGCTATTGCTAGGTGATTTTTGTTGTAAAACTATTATATTACTTTTTTATTAAATTTGTAAACATTAATTATGCTTCTTTAATTATTTCAGTAACCATTACAGCAGAGTTTAGTAAATCTTCTATTGCTATATACTCTTCTAATGTATGAGCATTTTTCATACCAATTCCTAAGTTTACTGCCTTTACTCCGTTTTTGTTTAGTATGTTAGTATCACTTCCACCACCAGTTGAACCAGTTTTTCCTTCTACGTTCATATTAGAGAAAGCTCTTTTTACTAATGCAACTATTTCATCATTTTCTTCTATAGTAAATGGTGCATATGCTCTATTTACTTCTATATCTATTTGAGCTCCAAACTCATTAGCAGCACTTTTGAATGTTTCTACCATATGGTTAGTTTGAGCATCTAATTTTTCTTCACTTAAACTTCTTGCTTCTGCAACTATTTCTAATTCTGGCATAACTATGTTTGTAGCTATTCCACCTTTAACTATACCTATATTAGCTGTAGTTTCTTCGTCTATTCTTAATAATTTCATATTTTCTATAGCTCTAGATGCTACCATTATAGAACTTATTCCATTTTCTGGTTGAAGTCCTGCATGAGCTGGTTTTCCTGTTATCTTAACTTTTATTGCATCTTGAGCAGGCGCTTGAACTATTATTTCACCTGGAGATCCACCACTATCTAATACAAATGCATATTCAGCATCTACTTTAGAGTAGTCTAAGTACTTAGCTCCAAATAGTCCACCTTCTTCCCATATAGAGAATACTACTTGGATATCTGAGTGGTCTATGTTATTTTCTTTTATTACTCTTAATGCTTCTAATATAGCAGCTATTCCTGCTTTATCATCAGAACCTAATATTGTTGTACCATCACTTTTTATGATTCCAGCAGCCTCATCTATTATAGGTTTAACTCCTATTCCTGGGCTAACTGTATCCATATGCGAGCTGAATAATATTTTTTTACCAGGTCTATTTCCTTTTAACGTAGCTATTACGTTTCCAGTTTCTCCACCTGCTTTTTCTCCAGCATCATCTATTATAACTTCGCATCCTATTTCTTCTAATTTTTTAACTAAAACTTGTGCAATTTTTCCTTCTTTTGAAGATGGACTATCTATTTGCACTAACTCTAAAAATTCATCTATAAGTCTTTGCTTGTTTATCATGACATTTCCTCCAAAAATATAGTCTATTACTATATTTTAGATTATTATCAGAATCTTTGCAATAGCAAACGTTTCTATACTACTTCAATATTCTTCTAGTTCTTGAATCTATAAAGCATATCCAGTATCCTAAATCATCATTTCTTGTGTCGCATGGTTGATAATTTCTAAATCCTGTATGACCTTGATCTGGTTGTTCATCTTTTTTCCCAGGTATAGCATAGATATAATTTTTTCTCTTATTATATTCATCATATTGAACTCCAAATAAGTAATGTCTATATTTATATGATTGAGTTACCGAATCACTATACATTGTATAATTTAACGTATTTACATATCCTAAATGAGGCATTGTATATCCACATAATGTTATTGGACTTATTTCTATTTTCCACCATCTAGTGTTTTCTATATATTCTCCTACAAATGGTTTTACTTCCTTAAATACTTTTAGTCCCTTTTTAATTTGTCTTGGCATCAATAGTGGTCCAGCTGATTTATTACCTTCAAACTTAGGCTCTGGTTGAGGAGGTTCTTGTTTTTGTTGTTTTGGTTGTTGATACTGTTGTTGCGGTTGTCTAGATTGAGGCTGAACTCTTCTTGAATCTCTTTGTCTTTTTTGAGTAGGTTTGATGTAAGGAATTTCTTCTTCTATTTCTTCATACTCATCATCATCTTCTTCGTCTTCATATATTTCTTCAATATCATCGTCATTGTTATCGTCTTCGTATTCGTCCTCTTCATACTCATCATCTTCTATTTCTATATACTCTATCTCTTCATACTCTTCAAAATCGTCTCCATCTTCTACCTCTATATACTCTACTTCTTCATATACCTCAAACTCATCATTGTCTTCTATGTCTTCATATCCTGTAAATAAAATTTCTTCGTAATTTTCAATTTTATTTCCCTTAAACCCTATTAATGGTATAGATTTTTCATATAATAATGCTACTCCTTTTATTTCTATATCACTATTATCTAAATCTAATATAAATTCGCCTTTTCCTTGCTCACTTAAAACAATTTTTCCTAAATCTAAAGTTTCATAATCACTTTGTATTGCTACTACTCTATATCCATCTTTCATGAATTTAAGGTTTTCTACGTAAAGTGATACTATTGATTTTTCTTCATTTATTTCTATTTTAGCAAATGCTTTTGGTAAAATACGCTCTTTATATCTAAAGTTCATATCTTTAGCTTCAAGAATTATATAATCCCTTTTGAATTTTCTTTTAGAAGCCATCCTAATCCCCCCTTAACATACTTTCTCTAAACAGTATATGATTAGGTATAAAAAAAAAGTACCTTCTATTTCGAAGGTACTCTTGCATTTACTTTATTTGATAGAGTAGCAAACTCTTCTATTGATAAAGTTTCTCCTCTTCTCTTTTCGTCTATATTAGCTTCTGCTAATACTTCTTTTATTTCTTCTTTGCTTAAGAAACCTAAGCCACTTAAAGCATTTAGTAAAGTCTTTCTTCTTTGTCCAAATGAAGCTTTTACTGTTTTAAAGAATATTTCTTCACTCTCTACTGGATATTTTCTTTCTGGTCTAACATGAAGTCCTATTACTGTAGAATCTACGTTAGGCTGTGGTATAAACATATGTCTAGGAGCTTTAGCTACTATCTCTGTTTCACAGTAATATTGAACAGCTACAGATAATGCACCGTAATCTTTAGTCCCTGGAACTGCATTCATTCTATCCGCTACTTCCTTTTGTACCATTACAACTATATCTGTTACTGGTATATCTTCTTCTAAGAATTTCATAACTATTGGAGTTGTTATATAGTATGGTAAGTTAGCAACTAATTTAACCGGCCCTCCACTTAGCTTTTCTTTTACTAATTCTTGTACATCTACTTTTAGTATATCTTTATTTATTACTTCTACATTTTCTAAATCTGATAATGTCTCTCTTAATATTGGTATTAATGTTTTGTCTATTTCTATAGCTACTACATTATCTGCTACCTTACCCATTTCACGTGTAAGTGTCCCTATACCAGGTCCAACTTCTATTATTTTATCTCCTGGTGAAAGTCTAGCTCCATCTAATATACTATCTATTACATTGTCATCTATTAAGAAGTTTTGTCCTAATGATTTTGAAAACTTAAATCCGTGTTTTTCAACTACTTGCTTGGTTGCTCTGTGTGATGAAAGTCTGTCCATTTGTCTTTTTTCCTTTCTATTTATATAAATTATGTAGTGTTATATAGTTTCTATAGCTTTTTCAAACTCTTCTCTACTTACGCCATAATTATTTAATCTATTTAAAAATTGTTTTGCATTTCCGTATCCTATACCTAATATTTTTCCTAATTCATCTCTTCTATGAGATGCATCTTCATTTCCTATTAGTCCGTTTCTTATTAAATCAACTTGCTTAAATTCGTCTCTTTTGTCCGTACTTTCTGTTCTTACTTTTTCAAGTGCTGCTAAAATACTTTTAGGAGATGCATTTTCTATTCCTATGTCTCCATCTTTTTTAGCTTCTTCTCTAGGTAAAAATGCATGTTTACATCCAGGAACTTCTTGTGCTATTTTCTTTCTTATTTTTTCTCCAGCAAAATCAGGGTCTGTAAATATTATTACTCCTCTTCTTTCTTGTGCTGATTTTATTCTTTCCATAACTCCTTTAGGGAATCCAAATCCACCAGTAGTTATAAGTTCACAATCAACTGCTCTTTTAACTGCAGTTACATCATCTTTTCCTTCTACAACTATAATTTCTTTTATCATTATAAAATCACCTTTTTATGTATTTTAATCTCGTCTTAGTCCATATCTTTATATTTTACGTTTTTTATATAATTTTATCAAGAAAAATAAAAGCTATAGTACAATTATGCACCATAGCTATGATTTTAATAATTATTATATTAAGTATTTTTAAATTGAGTTTACTTTTAACTTTCCTTTTCGGATTACTTCTTTGATTGGTTCTATTATCATATCTTCTGATATTTTTTCTTTTTTTATAGGAACTCCATTTTTATATAATATTTTGTATTTAATTTCCATCTTACCATTTTTACCATATGTATCTTTTTTTGTATATCCTTCTATTATAGTTTTATCCTCTATATATTGTACTTCGAAAGGAACTTCTACTACTTCTTTTTTTATTTCTTCATCTACTCTAGTAATTACTATAGTATCATTTTTACTTAGTTTATCAGTAAGTTTTTTATTTATTATATCCTTGCTATTCAATTCAATATTAAACTCATTTAATACCTCTTCTACTGTTTCGTGATTTGTTTTATATACTAAATCATTATTTCCATCTGATACTTTAACTTCGTATGGATTTATTACCTTTACTTCCATTTTATCTTTTAGCTTAGTATCTATAGGTGGTACTATTCTACACCCTTCTTCTATATTTATTTTTTCATTAATTAAAAATGATTCTACACTTCTTGATAGTGTATTTAGCTTTACTGTTTGTCCATCTATATTCAATATAACATTTTTATTTAATAAAGAATAAGAACCTAATATTGTAACGGATGATAGCATCATAAATATTAGCGGCTTTTTAAACTTTTGTCTATCTCCCATAAAATCCCCCCTCATTAGCAATTCAATTGTATTTATCCATAGTTTTCTTGTAAATTATATTCCCCTTATGTTTTTAATATTCTAATTTTTAATAAAATAAAGCTCCCTTAAATCCAAAGATGTTTTATCTTTTGTTAAGGGAGCTTTATTTTTATTTTATATTAAATAATCTTTTTGCATTTTCCTTTGTAGCTTCACATACTGTTTCATAAGAAATTCCTTTTTCTTGTGCTATCTTGTCAGCTACAAATTGAACCATTGATGGATCATTTCTTTTTCCTCTATGAGGTACTGGTGCCATATATGGTGAATCTGTTTCTATTAATAGATACTCTAATGGTATTTCCTTCACTACCTCTACAGTTTTCTTATTATTTTTAAAAGTAACTGTACCTGGTATTGATATATAACATCCCATTTTTATATACTCTTTAGCTAATTCTACATTTCCACTATAACAATGAAGTACACATCCTATTTCTGGAGATTTAGTATTTTTGATTATCTCAAAAGTATCTCCATGTGCATCTCTATCATGAATTATTATAGGTAATTTTAATTCATTAGCTAATTCTATTTGTTTTTTAAACCACTCTCTTTGAACTTCTCTAGGAGAATTATCATAGTAATAATCTAGTCCTATTTCTCCTATTGCTACTACTTTTTCATTTTCTGTAGCTAGTTTTCTAAGAGTGTCTATTGCTGTATCATCTAGCTCTCCTACATCATGTGGATGTACTCCTACTGCTGCATATATAAAATCATATTTTTTAGCAAGTTCTATACTGCTTATTGATGTTTCTATATCTGCACCAGGGTTTAAAACTAGTTCTACATTATTTTCTTTTAGTGATTTTATTAATTCTTCTCTATCTTCATCAAATTTAGCATCATTTAAATGTGCATGTGAGTCAAATAACATATCATCGTCTCCTAACTAATTAACGAACTTCGCATCCATCCTTAGCACCAGTTGCTACTGGAACTACTAAATCGTCTCCATCATTTCCAGCTGCTAATATCATACCTTGAGATTCTACTCCTCTTAGCTTAACTGGCTTTAAGTTACATACTACTATAACTTCTTTTCCTACCATATCTTCTGGCTTATACCATTTAGCTATTCCTGATACTATTTGTCTAGTTTCTGGTCCTATTTTTATTTGAGATACTAATAGTCTGTCAGCTTTTGGATGCTTTTCACAGCTTATTACTTTACCTACTCTTAGTTCTACTTTATCTAATTCATCTATTGTTATATTTTCTTTGTGCTCTATTGGCTCTTCTTTTGGTTCATCTTTTTTCTCTGAGAATAATTCGTTTAATTCTTCTACTTCTTTTTCTATGTCTAATCTAGGGAATAAAGCTTCACCTTTGTGAACTTTAGTATCTTCACCTATTAATCCAAATGATTGAACACTTTCCCAAGTAGTTAAGTTCTCATCTGTTATTCCTAATTGGCAGTATATCTTTTTAGCAGTATCATTCATTATTGGATTTATAAGTGTAGCCACTGTTCTTATAGATTCACATAAGTTGTATAATACTGTATCTAAAGTATCTTTTTGTGCTTCATCTTTTGCTAAAGCCCATGGCATAGTTTCATCTATATACTTGTTAGTTCTTCTTATTAATTTCCAAGCACTTTCTAATGCTTCATGGAATTGCATTTTATTCATTTCATTTTCAAAGTTTTCTACTGATAATTTAGCTACAGCTCTTAAATCCGCATCAAATTCAGTAGTAGCTTTAGCCATTGGTATTATTCCACCATTGTATTTCTCTACCATTGCTACTGTTCTACTTACTAAGTTTCCTAAATCATTAGCAAGGTCAGAGTTTAATCTAGTTACAAAGTTTCTATGAGTGTAGTTTCCATCTTGTCCAAATGCAAATTCTCTTAATAAGAAGTACTTAAGTGCATCTACCCCATATCTTTCTATCATTTGCTCAGGGTAAACTATGTTTCCTTTTGATTTACTCATTTTGTCATTATCGAATAATATCCATCCATGACCGTATACTTGTGTAGGTACTTCTTCACCTAATGCCATTAATATTGCTGGCCATATTATAGTATGGAATCTCATTATTTCTTTACCTACTATATGTACATTAGCCGGCCAGAATTTTTTGTAGTCACTATCATTTTCGCTCATATATCCAAGAGCTGTTATGTAGTTACATAATGCATCTACCCATACGTATATTACATGTTTCTCGTCGAACGGTACTTTTATACCCCAGTCGAATGTAGTTCTAGTTACACATAAATCTTCTAATCCTTTGTCTAAGAAGTTTGCAACCATTTCGTTCTTTCTTGATACTGGGAAACAGAAGTTAGGATCAGCGAATAATTCTCTTAATCTATCTTCATACTTAGATAATTTGAAGAAATAAGCTTCTTCTTTAGCATCATAAGTTTCTCTTCCACAGTCTGGACACTTGTTTCCTTCTAATAATTGAGATTCTGTCCAGAAACTTTCACATGGTGTACAGTACTTACCTTCATAAGCACCTTTGTATATGTCACCTTGCTCATATAATTTAGTGAATATCTTTTGTATAACTACTTTATGTCTATCTTCTGTAGTTCTTATGAAATCATCATATGATATATCCATAGTATTCCATAATTTCTTTATGTCTGCTATCATTCCATCTAAGTATTCGATCTCTGACATTCCTTTTTCTTTAGCAGTCTTTTGTATTTTTTCTCCGTGCTCATCTGTTCCTGTTAAGAATTTTACATCGTATCCACAGAAACGCTTGAATCTAGCTATTGCATCAGCTGCTACTGTTGTATAAGTATGTCCTATATGTAAATTACCACTTGGATAATATATAGGCGTTGTTACATAAAAACTTGGTTTAGTCATTTTATTACCTCCTACTATTTTGTTTTTTCTAATAAAAAACTCGCCTCCTATGTATGTACATAGGGGCGAGATTATACGCGGTACCACCCTAATTTATCCTTAACTATTAAGTGTAAGGATATCTTTAGCAGACGTTAACGAGTCCAACCGTTTTATCTTAAGGATAAATTACTTATCGTTCAGACAAAAAGCTCCGAGGCCATGTTCAATAGTTTCTTTAACGCTAGCTTTCACCTAATCTAGCTCTCTGTGGAAAAAGTCCTTATTTACTCTTCTCTTCTAAGCTCATATATTACTATATTTTACTAATATGTTTTGTTTTATACCTATTATTATACTTCATTTTATCTTACTATGTAAACATTATGTAACAAATAAATACAGATGCTATTACACCCATTATATGGCATATCATTGCACATGTTAAGGTGTGTCTTGTATTTTTTATTTTTAAACTTCCATAATATATGGCCATTGTGTAAAAAATCGTTTCTGATGCTCCAACTATTGTAGCTCCCATTCTTTCTGTTATTGTGTCTATGCCGACTCTTTGAGCTAATTCTGTATACATACCTAGTGCACCACTTCCTGATAGCGGCTTTACAATTATTAAGCCTATTAATTCTTTTGGTATACTCATAAGTTTTGCTATTGGCATAAATATAAATTCTAATATTTCTATTCCTTTACCACATTTAAATATTGCTATTGCTAAAAAAATCCCTATTATGTACGGTGCTATGGACCATGCTGATTTTAATCCATCTATAGCTCCTTTGATAAAACTATCATATATATCTATCTTTTTATACTTACCATAAACTACTATATACAATATTATCGAAGGAACTAGTATATTTGAAAATAAATTCACTATCTCACTCTCCTTCTTCTTTCTAGCATTTTACAACTTATAATTGCAATAATAGTTGATATTGTCGTTGCAAATAGTGTAGTAAGTATTATTTCACCAGGATTCTGTGAACCTAAATCCATCCTTACTTTTAGCATAGTAAATGGTATTATTTGCATTGATGATATATTTATAACTAAAAACATAACCATATCGTTACTTGCTGTATCTTTATTTCTATTTAATGTTTGTAATTCTTCCATAGCCTTAAGGCCAAATGCAGTTGCCCCATTTCCTGCTCCTAACATATTAAGCGACATATTCATTACAATATATGATAAAGCTTTATGCCCCTTTGGAACTGATGGAAATAATTTTTTCATTATAGGGTTTAATTTTTCTCCAATTTGATCTATCAACCCTGAGTCCTTTGCAATATTCATTACCCCCATCCATAGTGCCATTACACCTGCTAAGCTTATTGCAAATTCTATAGCTCTTGAAGCTTCACCTAATATAATCTTATTTAGTTCACCTAAGTTTCCCGTAAACAAACTTCCAACTATACCTATAAAAATCATATAAAACCATATCTTGCCTATATCAATCGCCCCCCTTTCTTAATAATTTTATGATTTGAGGTCTATACTTTATACTTGAAAGTTGTACTATATTATGTTTTATTATTAGTATGGGGTTTTATATAATTTTATTAGCTAAGGAGAAATATGATGAGAAATTTAACACTTCTTACTGATTTGTATCAGTTAACTATGTTAAATGGATATTTTGAGAAAAACATACACGAAGATGTTGTCGTTTTTGATATGTTTTTTAGAAAAAATGCATGTGACGGTGGATATACAATAGTTTGTGGTATAGATCAATTTGTTGAATACATAAATAATATAAACTTTTCTGATGAAGATTTATCATACTTAAAAAGCTTAAATCTATTTTCAGACAAGTTTTTACAGTTTTTAAAAGATTTTAAATTTACCGGTGATATATATGCCGTTGAAGAAGGAACTATTATGTTCCCTAATGAGCCAATACTTACTGTCAAGGCTCCACTATATCAAGCTCAGCTTATTGAGACAGCATTACTTACAATAGTAAACTTCCAATCTTTAATAGCTACTAAAGCTTCTAGAGTATGCTTTGCTGCAGATGGAGATCCTGTATTCGAATTTGGTTTACGTCGTGCTCAAGGTCCAGATGCTGGTACATATGGTGCTAGAGCAGCTATAATAGGTGGATGTAAGGCTACTGCAAATGTTTTAGCTGGTAAGATGTTTGATGTTCCTGTAGTAGGTACACAAGCTCATAGTTGGGTACAAAAATTTGATACTGAGCTAGAGGCCTTTGAAGCTTATGCTGATATTTATCCTGATAAGTGCTTACTTTTAGTGGATACTTACAGTGTTTTAAATAGTGGATTACCTAATGCTATAAAAGTATTTAAAGATTTAAAGAGTAAAGGATATGAGCCTTTAGGAATACGATTGGATTCTGGAGATTTACAGTATTTATCTAATGAATGTAAAAAAGTTTTAGATGAAGAAGGATTTACTAATGTTAGTATTACTGCATCTAATGATTTAGATGAACATACTATTTCAACATTAAAATCTCAAGGATCATCAGTTAATTCTTGGGGAGTTGGTACAAAGTTAATAACATCAGCTGATTCACCATCTTTAGGTGGAGTTTATAAATTAGCTGCATCTTATAGAGATGATGTTTTGATACCTAAGATTAAGCTATCTGAAAACCCTGAAAAAATTAACAACCCAGGTTATAAAAAAGTTGTGAGAATATATAATGAAAATAGTAATAAAGCTGAAGCAGATTTAATAATGCTACATGATGAATTTATAAATGAAAACGAGCCTTTAACTATTTTCCATCCAACTTATACTTGGAAATCTAAAACCTTTAAGAATTATAGTATAAAAGAACTTCATAAACCATTATTTATAAATGGTGAATGTAAGTATGAAAGAAAAAGCGTTATGGAAATAAGGGAATCAGTTCAGAAGGAACTAGAAGGATTATGGAAAGAATATAGAAGACTTATCAATCCTGAGGTATATAAAGTTGATTTATCTAAAAAGCTTTGGGATTTAAAAACTGATATGATCGCTTCTAAAAAATAAATACTAAAAAATAGGGGGATTTAAAATGGATGTTACAGATCACAAAATAATAGATATTCTTCAAAAAGACGGTAGAATTTCTATGAAAGATTTAGGAAAAATAGTAGGATTAACATCTCCTGCAGTATCTGAAAGAGTGAAAAGGTTAGAAGAATCAGGAATAATAGAAGGATATAAAGCCATAGTTAATCCTGATGCTTTAGGTAGAGTTATAAAGGCATTTATACATATTTCTCTTCCTAGCAACAAGTACCAGGATTTTATAGCTGAAGCTCGTAAAGATGACCGTATAGTTGAATGTCATCATATAACAGGTGATGACTGTTCTGTATTAAAGGTAATAGTTAAAGATATGTATGAACTTGAAGAGGTTATAGATAGTATCAAAAAAATAGGTTCTACTAAAACATCTGTTATACTATCTACTCCAATACAAGCAAAATCTATATTGTAATAATATATTTTTTATATTAAAGGCTATAGAATATTTTAAATACTCTATAGCCTTTATTGTTTTTTTATTCACATATTTACTTTTTATATTTATATATATAATTAGTTAAAACATATTCCATATATGTTTTTATCACTCCCATATCTTCATTAGGGTCTAGCAATTTTCTAGTTGAAACTATGTCTGCATACCCTAATAAAGTTATACCAATTATATCTTCACCTAATAAATCAAATATCTCAAATAGCCTATCTTTACTCATATCATTGTTCTTAAAAAGTATTAATAATATCATATGATTTTTAACATATTTATATAATATATCTTTATCATTTTTGTTTAACTGTAGCTTTTGCCCTAATTCAAAAGCTATATCAGCTCCTACTTTTTCATGACCTCTAAAATGAGCTCTACCTGTTTCATCAACTGTTCTACTCGCTGGTTTTCCTATATCATGTAAAAATACACCTAATTTTAATAATCCTAACTTACTTATTTTTAAGCCTTTGCTATCATTTAAGTAATTTTCTATACTAGGTTTTAAATGTGTTGGTAAAAAATCATCTTTGTTTATAACTTCTTCAAATTCTTTTAATGCATTTATAGAATGATTATAAGCATTTACTACATGGTATTTACATTCTCCAACTAGCTTCATTTCTTTTACTTCAGGTATTATAACTTCTAGTATGTTTTCATTATCTAATTTTTCAATTTCTTTATAAGTACATTTACTATTTAAGCTATCTAATAGTTTTTCTTGTAGTTCCATAGACACCACCCCATTTTGTCTTGTATAAATTTTTATAAATCTAATACTTGTTTATAAACTACATCCTTTTTAAGTTTTCTATCTTTACACACTGCTTTAATTGCATCTTTTTTATTCATACCATTTTCTATTAATGTTAAAACATACTCTCTTTCATTAAGATCATCATATGAATTTTTTACAGTCTTTTCACCTGTAAATCCTTCAACTATTAAAACAAACTCACCTTTAACTTCTTTTTCATCGAATATGTTAATTGCTGTTTCTATATCTTCTCTTATTACTTCTTGATATCTCTTAGTTAATTCTCTATTTAATGCTATTTTTCTATTTCCTAATATTTTTAACATATCTTTTAGAGTATCTTTTAGTCTATGTGGAGATTCATAGAATATTATTGTTCTTGTTTCTTCTTTGACTTCCTCTAGTTGTGCCCTTCTAACCTTCTTATCTCTATCTAAGAAGCCTTCAAATGCAAACTTAGATGTATTTAACCCTGAACCTACTAAAGCTGTTATTGAAGCTGTAGCTCCCGGTAATACCTCTATTTCTATATTATTCTCTATAGCTTCTTTTATGATTTCTTCTCCTGGGTCAGATATTCCTGGCATACCTGCATCACTTATTAATGCTATATTTTCACCATCTAATAATTTATTTATTAAGTAACCACCTTTTGAATCTTTGTTATGTTCATGGTAACTAGTTAATGGTTTAGATATTTCAAAGTGATTTAATAATTTTAGACTATGTCTTGTATCTTCTGCTGCTATTAAATCTACTTCATTTAATATTCTTATTGTTCTATAAGTCATATCCTCTAAGTTACCTATAGGTGTTGGACATATATATAATTTCCCGCTCATTTATTATTCTCCTATATCTTCATTTGCATATATTGCTTTTAATTCTTCTGTATAGTTTCCATCTTCTCCATATACGTATAATGGATCTAATATTTTAAGCTCTGGTCTTCCATCTTTTATAAATTCAACTAATACTAAATTAGGTGCTTTACCTGCTTTAGGATGTATAAATTGTATCTTTTTAGGTTCTAAATTGTACTTTCTTCCTAATGTAGATATATCTACTAGTCTTATAGGTCTGTGTATCATATAAAACTTCCCTTTTGGCATCGTAAGTCTTGATGCTGCTCTTATTACATCTTCTAGTGTACATTTTACTTCATGTCTAGATATCATTTTTTTATCATTAGGATTCTTTATTCCACCTTCATGCATATATGGTGGATTTGATGTTACTACATGATATCCATGTACTTCTAGTTCTTTATCTATTGTTTTTATATCTGCATTTATTATTTTTACTCTGTCTTCTAGGTTATTCAGTTTTACTGAACGAGTAGCCATTTCATGTACTTCTTCTTGTATTTCTACACCTATTATTTGTGATGCTTCACTTTTTCCAGATATAAGTATAGGTATTATTCCTGTTCCCGTTCCTAAATCTACAACTTTAGCTCCTTTTTTAACTTTTGCAAAGTTAGCTAATAGAACTGCATCTATTCCAAAACAGAATCCATTGGTATCTTGGATTAATTTTAGTCCCTTTAGTTGTAAATCATCTATTCTTTCTGTTTCTTTTAATTTTATGTCCATGTTACTCTCCTCTCATGTCTTTATGCACTTATACGTAAAAAAGTAGGAAAAAATCCTACCCCCTTACTTTATATTAGTCTTCTAATTTTTTTAGTTCTCTTAGTGTCGCTTCATCTAATCCTTCTTCTCTTAAATGATCACATCCACCTTTGCATTTTTTAGGTTCTTGTAATACTGTTATATTTTCTTTTTCGTATATTTTTATAGTTTTGTCATTAAACTCCACTTTTATTTGCTCTAATAATGCATTTACTTCTATTACTTTCCCTTTACCATCACCTGTTTTTACTATTGCTCCTACTACTGGTAATTGGTCTAAAGCTTCTGCATATACATCATGCTCATACTTCAAGCAACAGAATAGTCTCCCACATATACCTGATATTTTAGTTGGGTTAAGTGATAAATTTTGATCCTTTGCCATTTTTATTGATACAGGTTGGAAATCTCCTAGCCATGATGAACAACATAGTTTTCTTCCACATGGTCCAAGTCCGCCTATTGATTTAGCTTCATCTCTAACTCCAATTTGTCTTAATTCTATTCTTGTTTTAAATATAGATGCTAAATCTTTTACTAGCTCTCTAAAATCTATTCTTCCTTCTGCTGTAAAGTAGAATATTAACTTGTTTCTATCAAAAGTGTATTCACAATCTATTAAAAACATTGTTAGGTTATGATCTTTTATTTTTTGTTGACATAATTCAAATGTTTCTTTTGCTTTTTCTTTATTTTCAAGATATATTTGATTATCTTCTTCTGTAGCAACTCTTATAATTGGTTTTAATGGTGACACTAATTCTTCTTCTGCTATTTCTTTTGGTCCAACTACAACTTTACCATATTCTAATCCCCTTGCAGTTTCTACTACTACATCCATATTTTTTTCAACTTCTAATTCAACTGGATCAAAGTAATATATTTTCCCTGCATTTTTAAATCTAACACCCACTATCTTTATCATTTTATCACCTCATATATATTTAAAGCCATAACTTGTATGCTAATATTAAAGTTACAATTGCTTCTTATCTTTTTTTTAGTTTCTTCTATTATATCAATAATTTTAGATACTTGAGAATAGTTAATTTTTTTGCTCATATTTTTTATGAATGTGATTTTGTCTGCATTTATAATCATACTCTTGTCTGCATTTTCTTTTTCTATCATCATATCTCTAAAATAGTTTATCATAATATCTAATGTTCCTATGATATCTGCCTTATACTTATCCATACCTGTAGGTATTTCTAGTATATCTATTAGATTTTTTTCTAGTATTGTTTCTATGTACATTTGTATGTCTTCTCTCATTAATGCAAAATCTGCAGACTCTGATAATTCTAGTGCTTTTTCAATACTCCCTCTAGAAAAAGTCGCTAATAATTGAGCTCTTTGTTCTTCTACCCCATTTTGTACTAAGTATTTTTTTAAATCAATTAAAGATATTGGTAAAAATTTTACTGTTTCGCATCTAGATTTGATTGTGTCTAGAAGCGCTGCTTTATTACTTGTAATCAAAATCATCATAGCATATTCAGGTGGTTCTTCTAACGTCTTTAAGAGTGCATTTTGAGCTTCTACCGTCATTTTCTCTGCTTGATTTATTATATAAATTTTATATTTTTTGTGTGGCTTTATGATTATATCTGTTTGTAGTTTTCTAATTTGTGCTATTTTTATACTATTTCCATCAGGATGTATATTTATAAGATCCGGACTATTTTCTAAATTCTCTATTTCTAATAATATTTTAGAAAATTCTTCTGAAAATTTCTTTTTCCCTATTCCTTCTATCCCTTCAAACATATAAGCATGATTAACCTTATTTTTTGCGATAGAGTTTCCTAAATACTTTTTAGCAAACTCTTGTCCTATAATATTTTCAAAATACATATCTACCTCTCCATAGATTCTATTGTATCTGTAACTAATTTATATATCTCCTCATGTATACTATCTATGCTTCTTAATGTGTTGTCTTCAACACAATTAATTTTTTGCCAATCATACTTGTTTGCTATATATAAAGAGTTATTATACGATTGCTCAAGATATTTTATATCACTTTCATGTATATCTTTCTTTTCTTCACCAGTTATTTTATTTTTTCTATTTTCCATAAGCTTTTTGCTAAATTCTACAGGAACATCAAGGAATACAACACAATCAGGCTTTGGTATCTTATACATATTGAATTCAAAGTCTACCAACCAATTTATATATTTATCTCTATCTTCCTTGTCCATTTTAGACGCTTGATGCACCATATTAGACGTTGTATATCTATCAGCAAGTATTATTCCACCTTCATTATAAAAATGCTCCCACTCCGTTTTGAATGAAGCATATCTATCTGCAGCAAAAAATGTAGATGCTACATATGGATCAACATCTGTTGCTTTAGCTCCAAAATCTCCTCTCAAATACATCTTTACTAAAGCTGATGATTCTGAATTATAGTTTGGATATTCTACTTTTCTAACTTTGTATCCATCTTTTACTAATCTGTCATATAGTTTTCTAGTTTGAGTGGCCTTTCCACTTGCATCAGATCCACTTTCTATGATTATTAACTTTCCGCTCATTTTTTATATCCTACTAAATATATTTTATAAATTTAGCAGTTTTCACCTCCATCTGATTATATATATTAGGTTTAATTTAATCTATTTATCTAAAATTTGTATATACTCTAAATTAGAGTCTTTCATTCCACTTACATTCATACCTTTTTTGTTGCATAGTATTATATAATCTATAATTTCCTTTGTAATTATTTCTCCTGGAGATAATAAACTTATACCTGGTGGATAAGGAATAACATTTTCTCCACATATTTTTCCTATGCTTTCATATATTTTAACACTTTTCTTTGAATTATAAAATGCTTCTCTTGGACTTAATTTCTTTATTGGTATCTCTGTTGGATATTCTATATTTTCAACTGCTTTATTTTTGTTATGTTTTTCTGTAATCTCATTTAGTGCTATTTCTAGACTTTTGAAATCTCTTTCTTCATTACCTAGTGTACATATTAATAATACTCCATAATAGTTTGATAGCTCTACTTGAATATTATATTTATTTCTAAGAAGTTCATCTAGTTCATATCCTGTTAATCCAAGTGATTTTGAACTTACAAATACTTTAGTCTTATCATGTTTATTATGTATATCTATCAATTCATTATTTTTCATTCTATTTTTAAATTCATCTATATTTTTCAATAATTTTTCCATTAGTTCTTTACCATACTTATCATATATGTCTACTGCCAGCTCTAGCGAAGACATAAGTACATATGATGGACTCGATGATTCTATCATTCTTAACATAGTAGATAGCTTTTCTTTATCTATCCTGTCACCTTGAGTGTGTATCATAGACGATTGTGTAAATGATGGTAGTGTTTTATGAGTACTTTGAATTACTATATCCGCACCCTGCTCAATAGCAGTTTTAGGTAACTCATCACTTAATCCTAAATGTGAACCATGTGCTTCATCAACTATTACTATCATATCCTTACTATGAGCATAGTTACATATCTTTTTTAAGTCGTATGTCATTCCATAATAAGTTGGATAAGTAACTAGTATAGCTTTAGCATCTTGGTTATAGTTAATTATATTTAATGCATCTTCTACTTCAATACCTTTTAATATATTGTTTTCTTTATCTATTTGAGGATATATATACACAGGATCTATATTACCTAAAATACATGCACTTATAACAGATTGATGACAATCTCTATTTACTATTATTTTATCATTAGGATTACACACTGCCATTATAGCACTTTGTATTCCACACGTACTGCCATTTACTAAATAGTATGTTTCTTTACTATTAAATAGCTTAGATGCTCTCTTTTGAGAATCTTCTATAATCCCATTTGGTGAATGTAAGTTGTCTGTTCCATCAATCTCTGTAGTATCCATTTTATATATATTTTTTACTACATCTGTATATCCTAATTTATCATATATTTTTCCTAATTTATGACCAGGCATATGAAATGATATTAAATCTGTATCTACAATATTTTTTAGTTCATTTATAATTGTGTTTTTCATAGTTATCTCCTTATATACTTAAAAGCCGTTGACTTTTTAAATGTAATCAACGGCTTAAATTTATCCAATTTATTCTTTAATGTAGGGCATTAATATTGGAATAACATATATACCTGCTAATCCTACTATAAAATATATCATTCTACTTATAACTTGATAGGTCCCTCCAAAAATATTTCCTATTAAATCTACACCTAAAACTCCTATACCACCCCAGTTTAGTGCTCCTACTATCACTAGAATTAACGCAAGTTTTTTCATATACATTACTCCTTAGAAAAATTATTATTCAAACTATAAGCTATATGAATATATTATCCTAATTTATAAAATATATAATTTTAGACACAAAAAAAGATTACGTGGCTACGTCTTACTCTCCCAGGAGGTTGCCCCCCAAGTACCATCAGCGCTAAAGAGCTTAACTTCTGTGTTCGGAATGGGAACAGGTGTATCCTCTTTGCTATAATAACCACAT
>JBOFYV010000120.1:0-8214 GCA_051654865.1 Peptostreptococcaceae bacterium | reverse complement strand
AAACCATTTTACTATTCCGTTATTCATTTTAAATTACTCCTATTAACCTGTATCAAGACTTTTTCTTGATTTAATTTGTGTATTTCTACAACTATGATTATATCACTCTTTTCAAATAATATACATGATTATATTATTTTCGTCTTAGGTTATTAACTTTACTCCATATATATTTTGATACTATCGTCTCTATTTCAATAGTTATATCATTTTTAATTTTTTCATTAGAAGTTAAATATCTATATATAGTTCTTGTTTTTTACTTATCATTTTGATCATTTATGAAGTATAATAGGTTTTATAATATAGTATAATTTTATAGATAATTTTAAAATAAAGATGTATTTGAAAAAAATGTTACAAAAAAACATTTTTATATAAAATATAATTTTTACTATAGACTAAAAAATTATATAGTGATATATTGTATACATAAGCAACAAGAAGTGACATAAATCGATATATTCAGTAGGATTTGACATAGTAAATTAGATATTACAATTTCCCCTAAATTGTTTTATTTAAATCAAACTCAAAGATATTATACCCCTTAAATAGTATTATAAAAATTCCCATAACCCCCCTTTTATATAAAGACTGTAACGGAAGCAGTCTTTTTTATTTATTTTTAATTAGATACATCATCTTGAAGTCTTCTATAAAGAGAAGTCCTTGATATATTTTTTAACCATACCTTTATACTTACCTTGTAACTTAGCAATTTCAATACCTTCATATTGTCTAACTTTAATTAAAACTATAGGCCTACCGAGCACATTTCCGAAAAAAGTAACCAAAGTTTGATATACATAAGTAATACCAAGTTATACAGCTATAATTATTAGTATAGCTGTATAACTTGGTATTTTTTACCTAATATTAATAATAAGTTGTTATGGTGTTATTTAAACTATTTTTAAATAAGAGTAATTTATTGAATATTAACTTTAAACTCCGCAACAGGTGTCTTATCTTTTTGATAATCACCGTATACTGTAACTACAATATACTCTGGAATAACTCCTATATCACTAAGGTATGAAATTGATTCATAAATATTTTTATCGTATAGTGCAGACCCATTATTTAGTATATTGCCTTTATCATCTTGTACTTGAACATATCCAATAGCATTACTCTTATTTGATTTTAAATCTATATTTAAAGATGTTTGATTAATTTTAATGTCTTTTATTGTTACTCCATTTTTATTTTCATTAACCTTTATTTTTTTATACATTGTTTTATTAGATTTAACATCAAAGTCCATTTTCCACTCAGTATCTAAAGTACTTGTTCCAAATTCGCCTAACTTAAATGAAAACTTTACATTAGCTGTATTTCCGAATTCTAACCCTTCAGGCATAAAATCAATTAAAATGTTAGATTTTATAGTATGCTCATCAATAAAATTAGCTCTTGGTTCTTCAAAAGAATAATTACCAATTCTATTGCCATCTATGTATAAATCCCATTTGCTAAATAAAAGGTATGGAATCGGATTGTTATCTATATGGATAGTATCACTAAGTGCATCCGCATACTTAGTATCTTTAAATGGTTCATCTGACTTTAATGTAAAGTCTATATAAATTTGATTTCCAGTAAACCATGATTTATTTACTGTAAATGTTAATCCATCATTTGAAAATGATTTATTTATATTTGTTACACTGTCTTCCATACTTTCATTTTGAACAGCATTTTGTATTAGATACATCATATCACTTAAGACTGGAATTTTTTCTGCAAATGAAGGATACTTTATACTTATTCCTATTGCTCCAGAAACTATTGTTAATATAGATATTGATGCAATTAATAGATTTTTATTTTTTTGTTTTCTTGATTTCAACTTTGATTTCATTATATTTTTCATTTTTTCATTATCTGTTTTGACTTCATTATATCTATCAAATTGAATTTCTTCGTTATTTAGTACTTTATATTTATCTATCATATTATTTACCTCCCTCTTTTAATAAAGACTTTCTTATCTTCGCTTTTCCCCTAGATAATTTACTATGTACACTAGAAATAGCTAATTTCTTAGTATGTGCTATTTCTACTATACTTTCATCTTCTAGATAATATCGCCTAAATATTTCTTCATCATCTTTAGATAAGAAGTTTAATGTCTCATTTAATTCTTCTTGTATTTCAATATTCAATAAATTTTTATCTATATATGGTGTTTCTTCATCCAATATAGACGATTCTATCTTATTTAGATATTTTCTTTTATAATCAATTGCTTTATATTTAGCTATTGCACATATCCAGTTTTTAAAAGAGTTTTTATCCTTTTGAAACCCATCGATGTTGTCCCATATCGATAGTAACGTATCACTAACACATTCTTCTTCATAATTAGCAATTGAACCTAAATGATACCTAACTACAGAAGTAATAAGACCATTGTATCGGTCTATTAAAATTTCCATTCCTTTTTCATTTTTCTTTTTTATGTACTTAATCATTAATTTATCTTGCAAGTTACTTCCTCCTCACTGTAAAAGCTTTTACACTAATTTAATTCGTAAATTAATATCAAAAACTTGCACATTTAAATAATTTTTTATTTTATCGCTCAATTGTGTCATAATCTCAATATTGACACCACCTAAAACGCTCTAGTAAAATCAATATGTTCAGTGGTGTCATAAACTGATGACTTATACATTTTATCACAAGGAGTTTAGAATTAAATGATTTATGGATATGCAAGGGTAAGTACAAAGACCCAAGAGGATAATACGAGTTTAAAAAATCAAGTAGATACTCTACTTGAAAATGGATGCACTAAAATATATAAAGAAGTATATACAGGTGCAACTATGAATCGACCAGAGTTTAGTAAATTACTTAAGGAGCTGAATGAAGGCGATACTATAATGGTAACAAAATTAGATAGATTTACTAGAAGCACCCAAGATGGAATAAATATGATTAAGCTACTCACTGATAAAGGTATTAAAGTAAATATCTTAAATATGGGAATAGTTGATATTAATAATGCTATGGGACAAATGATGTTTACTATATTAACAGCATTTTCTGAGTACGAAAGAAATTGTATAAACGAGAGAACTAGAGAGGGGAAACAATTAAAAATGATTAGCGACCCTGACTCTACTATGGGAAGACCTAAGAAATATAAAAAGAGTCAAAGAGAAACTGCATTGAAGTTACTAGATGAATACTCTTATAATCAAGTATCTGAAATGACAGGAATCAGTAGAAGGACTTTAATACGCTATAAACAAGAGCAACGATTACTTAAGGATTAATTGTGTTAGACAACAAGGAAGGTGGCATTATGAAAGAGAGATATTCATTACTCAGTAAAAAAGAGAAGGAAAAAATAATTAATTCACTTGTAAGTGATGAGAGTCTTGTAACTGATTTCACATTAAATATTGATGAAATAAAGAGAATAAAGAAATTTGACAGGGCTTATGTTTCTTTAGGTTATGCTCTTCAATATATATTTTTAAAGAATAGAAAAATATCAATATTAAATATACATGATAAAATACCGACTAGTATTATTAATTATATCTCGGAACAACTAAAGTGTTCCTCTAAAGAGCTTTACAAGTATTGGGATATTAAAAATACCAAGCTGAGGCATTTTAAAGAGATATCAAATGAATTTGATTTTACTAAATTTAATTTTAATGATGAGAATAAAAGCATTTTACATAGTATAATTTGGACTACTGATAATAAGTATATAATAGTCAGAGACTTTATTGAAGAAATGAAAGCAAATAAAGTACTTATACCTAAGCTTTCTTCTATTGAGACAATAGTTTCACAAGAAATATCCAATATAAATACATCTATACATAAAAATGTCTATAATCAAATTGAAGACTTAAGCAAGTTAGATAATATACTTTCTATTGAAAAAAACGGAATTTCTACCTTTTCTAGAATTAAAAATATATCTGTAAATGTTAGTTCTAACGGTGTTAAAGAACTATTGAAACTGATTAAAGAAATTGATTCTTATGGAAACTTGATTGATTTAAGTTTCTTAAATGAAAATAAAATAAGGTATTTATATACTAAAGTCTTGCGTTATAACAAGTTCAAGCTTGAGAGATTAGATGATTATAAAAAGTATAGCTATCTTGCTATGTTCTTATATTTTAAAAGAAAAGACTTTACTGATATGGTTATAGAAGTTACATCTAATCATGTGCATGAAATCCAAAAACGTAGTAAAAGAAAAATGCAAGAATATAAAATTAAAAATCAATACATAGACCGTGAGAATAGTGATAAATTGAAACTAATAGTTAAAGAAATCCTTAACTTAAAGAGTTCTGAAGAACTTGAGATTTATAAAAGTAAGTTAAGAGAGTTAGATAAAGAGCTCGATTTACAGAAGAATGACTTAGATGAAATAGATTTTCTATTAAAATCATATCAAAGTGTAGATTATATAAACTCATTACTAGAAGTTATTGAATTTGATAGTAATGTAAAACCAGAGCTTATTGATTATATAAAATCAGTTAATTATAAAAAGTCTAAAGTCAATAAAGGTAGTGATATTTCCTTCTTTGATTCTAAGTGGCAAAAGAATATAAAGAAATATGAGTATAGTAAAAAGATAGTTAATATGGCAGTTGCTTACACGCTTCGTGATGGTATAAGATCTGGTGATTTATTTGTAAGAGAGAGCAAAAAGTATAATAGCTTTGATTATTATCTTATAGACCCGATAAATAATTTAGATGAATCAGATGCTATAGCGTTTTTTGATAATCTAAGAAATACAATAAATATTCCTCATTCATTTAAGATAAATAGAGATATAGAACAAGATGAAAAAAGTACGTTAAGTAAAAGGATTTATAGCTATTTTCCAAGAATATCAATGTCTGAAATCATATATGAAGTAAATCAATGGACTAACTTTTTAGATGATTTCAAAGGTATGTATCAAAGGGAAACAGATAATCAAAAAATAATAATTGCATCATTACTAGCAGACGGTCATAATATTGGATTCTTTAAGATGTCTATTGCAAGTTCAATTGATGAGTATATATTAAGAAATGCTAGTGAATTTTATTTGAACTATGAAAATCTATCTCGTGCTCAAAAAACATTAGTTAACTACCATCACTCTCTTGAAATAGTAAAAAATTGGGGGCATGGAAGAAATTCATCATCTGATGGTATGAGAGTTCCAATAAGCTCAAAAACTATTTATGCTGACTATAATGGACACTATAAAAATCGTGGTGGAGGTATTTATAGGCATGTCAGTGACCAGTACACACCTTATTATGTACAAATACTAGAAGGAAGGGATAGTAACCATGTATTAGATGGATTATTATATCATGATACTAATTTAGATATATATGACCACTCAACAGATACAGCAGGTTATACGGAGCAGATGTTTGCATTAACATATCTTTTAGGTTTTAATTTTAAACCTAGAATAAAAAATCTTACTCAACAACAGTTATATGCTTTCGAGAGCTTTGAGATGGAAGAAATTAAAATTAAGAAAATTAATGAAAAAACTATACTTGATAATTATTCAGAGGTAATGAGATTAGTTGAGTCTATTAAAAATGGTAAGGTAAAAGCATCTCTTATTCTTCATAAAATAAATTCTTATAATAGAGATAATGGAGTGGCAAAAGGGCTTAAAGAAATTGGTAGAATTTTAAAAACAAAATATATTATTGATTATTATACAGATGAAACACTAAGAAAAGAAGTTCAAAAGATGTTAAATAAAGGTGAAGCAATAAATTCAGTTGCTAGATTAATATTCTTTGGTAAACAAGGAAGACTTAATGAAAGTAAAATAGAACGTCAATTAGAAAAAGTAAGTTGTTTAAATATACTTTTAAGTGCTTTAATTATTTGGAATTCTAGATATTTAGAGAAAGTATATAAAGAAATTAAGAATGAACCTTGGTTTGACGAAGATGAGTTTAAAAGAGTAAGTCCTTTAGGCACTCAGCATGTTAACTTTTTAGGAAGATACATATTTGAAGAATCTAATATTTCAACTACGGATGGATTAAGAGAGTTATACTTTAAATCAGAATAATTTTATTTATAAGAATACCAATGAATACATACTTTTTGTAGCCATTGGTATTACTTGTTTGGAATGAACTTTGGTGACTTTTTTCGAAAATGTGCTCGGAAGGCCTCAAGTGAGTTCCCATTGCTTCCATTACAGACATAGAAACTATATTTTCAGATGCAATAAGCTCAACATTTCTTTGTTGTCTCTCTAATTCTTTTTTCATAAATCTATATACTTTGATATCATTGTTTTTTAAGTTATTAAACATATTATTCTCCTTATAAAATATATATTAAAACCTTGATTATGGTTGTGTTATATATATTTCCTAAGTTTATTAAATTAAACTAATTTATTTTATTTATTATGTTTTAAATTTTTATTTTTAGGTATATATCTAATATATCTGACAAGACTAAAACTATAAATTTAAGCTATCCTTATATTTATAGTATCTCCCACATAAAAGATAAATGATGCAACTACATTAAACACCACTACGATTAATACTGTTAAAAAAATATTTATCCGTTGATTGCAACGATTTGGTTATTTTCACCGGGTCATACACTCTTACTATATATATTTATCTTAAAATATGTTATCATATATAGATAAATATTTTAACTGCACTCATATTGGAGGACACTTATGAATGATAAATATATTATTTATTTTATCAGTAGAACTAAAGCTAATATGATAAAATTCATTGAAAATAAATTAAAACAAAATGACTTAAATGATCTAATACCAACGCATGGTAATATATTAACTGCACTTTATGAAAGTGATAAAAAACTTACTATGAAAGAAATAGCTAGAAAAATTGGTAAAGACAAGTCTACAGTAACTTCATTAGTAAATAAACTTATAAATTTAGGTTATCTAGAAAAAGAACAATCTACTCTAGATAGGCGAGTTACTTATATTAGTTTAACTCAAAAATCTAGATCTATTGAAGATAAATTTAATTTTATATCATCTCAAGTTAAAGAAACAGCTTATAAGGACTTTACAGATGAGGAAAAAGAAGAGTTTTTAAGATTACTTAGAAAACTTAGTTCTAATTTTAAAAATGAAAACGAAAAACACCAATAAAGAAGAACCTCAAATCATTCGAGGATCTTCTTTATTTTGTATTTAGTCTATAAATGTTACTACATCCTCAAGAGGCTTACGAGGTGGCTTTGGAGCTGTGTTATCTTCAGCTACACCTAAAGATATCATTGACATTAACTCAAATCCTGGTTTGTCAAATCCTATTAATTTTTCTATATCATCCTTCGCATGTGTTGGACCTGTCATATAGCAAGTTGCATATCCAATTTGTGTTGCTGCTAATAAGAAGTTTTCAACTGCTGCACCTATTCCTTGTGCTGCTGATTGAGGAGATACTAACATATCTAGAACTTCCTTAGGTGCATCATTATCTTTTAATATTTTATATTCTATCATTTTGTATTCTGAACCATACACCATTACTACTACAGGTGCATTTCTAAAACATGTATAATATTTTATTACACTCATGTGTATTTTTCTATCTTTTTCATTTTTTGCCATATCAGCTAACTTCTCATGACTTTCAGTTACGATATCAGCCATTTTGTTTATTATATCACGATTAGTAAGTACTACAAAATTCCAATTTTGTTGGTGTTTTGGAGAAGGAGCTTGTGTTGCTGCTTCTATCATTTTTAATATATCTTCTTTTGGTACTGTTTCTTTTGTATATTTCCTTACACTCTTACGTGCATATATTGCTTCTAAAATATTCATCTTATCCTCCTGTAATTCTAATATGCTTTTAGTTTGACGTCAAACTAAATATACATTAAAATTAGTTTTATGTCAAACTATATTTAATGTAGTTGCTAGCATCGTAATAAGAGTAAAGAGCAATTTCAACTTCCCAATTGTTTTTCTTTTCATTTTTATATATTAAGTGATAGAAAACTCACATCTAAATATTGAACAATAAATTTAAAAGCTAATCTAATGTTCTAAAAATGTAAAATCATATCTTTAAAATTATCATTCCATTTATTTACGTTTTCTATCAAAGTTCCTATGGGAAAACTAATATCAATAATAAAATTTAGGATAATATCTTCTGAATAGAGGATAAATGTGTGAAC
>JBOFYV010000119.1:0-1962 GCA_051654865.1 Peptostreptococcaceae bacterium | reverse complement strand
ATTTATCTATTACTTCTTTAGAATAATAGCTATTATTAACTAAGTAACTTAATTTTTCTTCTATATCTTTAAATACTTTTAGCCTTGGATTTATATATTCTTTTATATAGCTGTCCAAAGCTTCCTTATCTTTTTCTAATTGATATTTACCATTCTCATTCCTTATGATCACTTGATTATTCAATTCTACCCAGTTCATTTTTTCCCACCTTTAGCTTATTGTATACATTATCTAGTTATTGCTTAATCTAAAAACACTATATATTGTATATACACTTTTATATATATTTTTAAACTTTTTAATTTTATAAATTAAAAAGTGTGCATTAATTTAAATGCACACTTTATATCTTAATAACTATATAGTAGGAGCTTGATTGGTCATTGAATATCCATCAACCCTAATATCACTCATATCGATTGAATCATCTTTTATTTCAACCTTACTTAATTTTTTTACTGCTCCATAAGGTTCTCTTAGAGAAAGTTTATCTCCTCTACCTGATATAACCCATAATATTTTATATCCTCTAGGAATTATATCTAATGTATTTTCACCTTTACCGTCTGTAAAATAAACTAATAAATTTATTTTTTTATTGTTAGCATACTCAAATACCGGAGTAAATTTAGTACCGCCTCTAATATTTAATCTTTCTTTTACATCATTTTGAGTTTTAGCCTTATATACTCTTTTGATTTCATTATCACATTCTATTATAGTAATTTCATGATTATAATTTTTAACTATTCCTAACACTTCTTTAATTGCTTGCTTAAATTCCTCATCACTTATACTTCCACTTATATCTAAAGCAACTGCTATTTCTGCTTTATGACCTCTTAGCTCTCCTCTTAGGTCTAGTCTGTTTGGTTGTCTTCTATTCCTTCTCGTTATAGTCTTCTTTTTGTTGCTCTCTACTGTTCCCATTAATTTTTTTAGATATATATTCCAAGGAACTTCACCTTTGCTATTTTTAAGGTTTGATATCATATTTCCTATATAGCCTGATGTTTCTCCTTTTGCAGAACTATCTATAAACTTCTCAGTAAACTCCTTAAGTGTTTTTTCATCTATATCATCAGAGTCTAACCATATATCATGAGTATTTTCAGGATTGAACTCAGTTTCTATATTATCATCAACATTATTATCATTTTTTTCTCCCTCTTCATCATACTCTTGCAGGTCTAGTTCTGTTTGAATATTTTCTACATAGTATTCAAAGGTTTCATATGGTTCAAGTTTTAAAGAGTAATATGAGTTAACATTTTCTAATGTTACTGAATATGGTGGTAAATAATCTAAATATTTATTTACTACTATATCCATAGCCATATTTATAGCTAATGTACTATACTTAGCACTTATACCTTTTGCTCTAATTAGATGCATCGATAATATATGAAGAATTTCATGTTTTATTGTAGTTTCCATTTGTTTTATATTTAAATTCAAAAATATTATAGGATTAAAATATATAGTATACTTTGAACCTTTAAAATTAACTGCAGTTGGGCTACTTATATCAAATCTTATTTCTCTAGACATTTGAAATAAGAAATATCCATAGAAATTTTCTTTATCTTCCATTAGACTTAGAGTAACTTTATCTATAAGCTTAAAGAATTCTATTTCAAAGTCTTTTGGTATATCTATTTCAAACTTTTCATCTTTGTGATTTGCTTTTAGCATATAATACACATTAATTATATCTTCAGCTTTAATATAAAGACTTTTTGCTTGTTTAGTAAAATACGTTTCCATATCCTATCCCCTTATCATATTGTATGATTCAAAATAAGCCTCAACAAATTCTTCGTTTTCTATTGCTTTTTCATAAACATTTACATAGCTATTTTTTATATCTTTCATTATTCCAACCATCAAATCAACTGGGTATTCTTTTAAAAATTTAACTAATCTATTAGTATATTCCTCTAATTTACAGTCTTCATTTT
>JBOFYV010000118.1:0-32866 GCA_051654865.1 Peptostreptococcaceae bacterium | reverse complement strand
ATTAGTAGGTCATATATAGGCTTGTATGTACTACACTATATAATATTATTTTGATGTGTGACACACTATACAAGCTAAAAATTTTAATGTGCTACACTAATTGGACAAGGTAACATGTCCATAAAAGAAAAGTTTTATATAAAAATAAAACTTTATATGAAAATACTAGTCCAAAAAGCGTGAAACCGTTGGTGCTGCTAACGTGGAACGATTGTACAAGCTATTTTCCTACTATAGATTATAAGTAAAAATAAATAGGTTAACTAAGAACGTTCGTTCGGTTAACAATAAATGTAAATGTTTATGTTTACATATATATAAATAAATATGTAAATGATAATGTAAATAAATATGTAAACATTAAATTAAACAATACATTAAACATTATTGTAAATCGATTTTTGGGTTTGGTTAACCGAACAAGTGTTTTTGGTTAACATTTATTTTTTTATATAAAATATTTTTTTTATATAAAAATTAATTAATATGTAATGTTCCATGTGAAACTATGTTTTGCAAGGATTCGAACATACGTTTGATGATTGCACATAATTATTATTTATGTGTGGTAAGGGGGGTATTTCCATATTTCCAAGGAAATTATACAAGCCCTAGTCTACCAGTAGTTAATCATACACAACATCTTGAAATTTCAACGTTTCTGCTCAGTTTTGATTTTTCTAAATTCCCTAATTTTCTACATTTTTATCTTTTCTACCTAATATTAATCTCACTTTCTCTGACTGCACACTTCCCAATTTCGTTTATTTCTATTTCTAACCTTCTTTAAATCAATCCTTTTATTTGACCTTCTAAGCCTAATTAAAAATCTTCTAATATAAAACATTAATAACACCTCGCAATCTCTATATAACACCTTCTATCCCCTTACGACTCTATGTATGTTTTTTGCGGTTTTTTATTTTTGTTTTTATGTGAATTTTTATTTTCCTTTTATATTTGATTTTTCTAATCTTAATATTTGTCCTATTTTCTCTAAATTTTATATTTTCAAACTCCAACTTTCTTCTAATATTTATCGGTTTTATATTTTATATTTTCATATATATAATTTTTATTATTGAGGGGGTATTTTTTATAATCTGTAGTTTTTACTTGATATTCATGGTAGAAATTTATACTCGTCCTAAAATATATTTACCTATTCTATTTATATATGTACCATTGGGATGTTATAATAGATTTTGAGGTGATATGAATATGGAAAATAATAAACAACATATGAGTGAATTTGTAACAGCAATCAGATTGACTAGAAAATATTTTAAAGATATTCTTGATAAAGGAGATAATCCTTATGAAGATCATTTATTAACTGTTGCTGGAAAAGTAGGAAATAGGACTAAAGTAGTAGCTTTACTTCATGATATTCTTGAAGATACAGAATGTACAAGA
The DNA here is from genome assembly GCA_051654865.1 of Peptostreptococcaceae bacterium. Lineage (GTDB taxonomy): Bacteria > Bacillota > Clostridia > Peptostreptococcales > Peptostreptococcaceae > JBOFOR01. The sequence continues at coordinate 31,450 of JBOFYV010000118.1, read as the reverse complement.
GAAGAACTTTTAGAATCAAATATTTCAGAGAATGTAATCAAATCTGTAGAGATACTTACTAGAGGTCAAGGAGAGGCTTACGTTAGCTATATAGACCGTATAGTGGATTCTAATGATATAGATGCTTTAGTGGTTAAGAAAGCTGATCTTGAAGATAATATGAATCTTTCTAGGCTGAAAAGAATTGAACAGATAGATATTGATAGAGTTTCTAAAAGATATCTTCCTGCATATATGAAAATTTCAAATAAAATAAAAGATTTAGGTATATAAAAGATTTAATTGGTCCATACTATAACCATAAATAAAATATATGAAAGAGGGTTTTAATTATGGCATGGTTTTGGAATAATGAAGAGGAAAATAATGATAGAAGCCACTATGATAATTGTTTATGTAGTGAAGTAGATGGAAATAAGTATGATAATGGAAGTTATCAATATTGTGACTTCTGTGAGAAGTATACAAATTTTAAATGGGATAGATGTGACATCTGTCATAATAATTAACTATTGAAAACGATTTTGTTTTGTGGTAATATAATATTAAATTGTGTTTGATTTAATATATATCTCTCGATTAGTCATACTTGACTACAAATAAAAATACACCCTTAGTTGGGTGTATTTTACTTTATATGGACATTTTCCCTTCTCTTAATAGCTGCCCTAACATATCGAATACATCTTCTTGACTAATTAATTCTTTTTTATTTTTTACTATTTTACTATCATATTTATAATTTACATGAGCTAATACCTGATATACTTTCTCTAAAGTATCCATATTATCCTTAAACTGATCTATGAAGTCTTTGCTAGTGTCATATCTATCATAAAAGAAACTAATAGATGTATGCATTAGTGTATCTTTAGCTCGGACTGGTATGGTGTCAGAGTTCATAAATGCTTGAGTGTTTAATACTTTATTCAATCTAACTATTGTAGATGAAAATATTTTAAATGCTTCTTCTGTTTCTTTTCTATTTTTCACCCAACTTTCTATAGTATGGATATTGGTATCCTTTTTATTTTTATTATTACAACCACCAACATTTAAATAATTCAATTCTAAACTTTCTTCTTTTGCTGAACTGATTCTACCTAATGGATACATAGAGCAAACAACTGGCTTAAAATCATGCACAGAACATTTATATCCTTTCCCATCTCTTTTGAGGAAGGTACAAAGCTTATCATGACTTAGTGCAGATTGTCTATTTTCTAGATATATTATAGGGATTCCAGAGTTTCTACCTATTGAATAGGTTAGATGTTTTGTAAATAATGTTTGGAAATCTATATTTAAACCCTTCATTAGATTAAAAGTATCATATGGGTATATTATTATAGACATTGGCCCAACTCTATTTTTGCAACAATCTCCACATGCTACACATGAAAAGGTAAACTCCTCATTTTCTTTTAGGATTTCTGTATTTTGTCCATATTGTTTTTTTATTGCATCTATCATATTTTGCATATTTTTTCTCCTATTTTAATTATATTCTAACCACAAATCATCAACTGTTTCCTTTACTACGAACCCTCTTTTTAGATAAAATTCTAATAAATCTTTTCTGCTTTTCCTAACCCAAAACCCAACTTTAACTTTTTCTACATCTGCCAATATCTTAATATTATCCAACAGTTCACTTGCTATTCCTTTATTCCTATACTTTTCATGTACTATTAGCTCTTCTATTTTTATGCACCACTTATTTCTATATCCTAGACATACTGTAATAGCTATATCAAACTTATTACAAGATACTATAGCTACAGTTCCTCCGACATCGCTAGGAACTAGAAAAAATTCACCTTCATAAGTTTTCTCCAAATAAATTATAAATTTTTGTAATGCTTTACGAGTTCTTTCTTTTTTTAACATTGTGTTCTCCTAACTAAAATATTCATCTATAAGCTTATTAAAATTATTTAGCTCCATGTCTAATCTGATTATATCCAAACAATTATAATTCTTCATTGGATGATTACTTATAGATATTATAGTCGGTGGATAATATCCATTTTTTAGAGCTTTGTAATATTTATCTACACTAAGTCTTTTAGTATTATCTACCTCTATAAAAAATTCATATTCCATATCCTCATATTTTACTACGACTTTAGCATCAGGTCTGATAGTAAATCCTTTACATACTTCTACCGAATACTCTCTTTGAAAATCAATTATTTCTAAATTGGGACTAGTTTTTAATCTTACATAAAATTCACTTATTGCTAACATTGATCTTTCTTGTTGAGTGGGTTTTCTTTTATAGTAAAATCTAGTTTCTGCAAACGGATTTCTATCATCCCTATAGCTTTTGATTTTTTTATTATCCACTAACTTCTTACATCTTCTACATTGCAATGGTTGTGAAGTGAAAAACAATCTTTGTATTTGTGAAGAAGTCATAATCTTTAACGTTTTCAAGGTTTCTATTATTTCATTATCTCTATCTGTCATTATAAAAAACTTTTCTTTATTGTCCATATACATACCTCCTATATCACTTGCTATATCACTTTATATCTATGTATATGCACAAAAGGTGGAAAAGTTGCTTATATAATAGTTTACTTAAAGTTAACTATTTCATCTTTTTTATTTTCACTTAATACCAACATACCATACTCTTCCCAAATAGTTGCAGCTATATCAGTTAAAAAGACACCTCTATCCTCAACTGTCATATTTGGATGGTGTATATCTATATATTCATTAAGTTTGATAGTTGGTAAAAGTTCTATTCCGAAGTTTATAACTATGCAACATCCAAATAATGGAAGGTCTTTGAATTTACTATCTGTATTTAATATAGTTAGTATTATTGTTCCATTAGGACTTTTAACAGACGTAAAATAATCAGAACATCTTCCTTCTTCATCAATCTCAATCAATTCTTTTTTAATTAGTGCTTCTATTCGAACCATTCCTAGTGCCATTATAGAATTAATCTCTTGAGCTACCAATATTTCCCTTTGTACTATCTTCAACGCTCTCATTAGTCCTACTTTCATCTTCATCTCTCCTTGGTATATAGTCTGCAAAATCTTCTATTATAGAACAAGTTAAGTTCCCTATGCTTGATACTATGAGTTTGTTCCACTTTGTTACCAATATGTATCCATGTTCTGCACTTTCTATCCTATGTCTATCTTTAGAAATTGAAAATGTACATATAGGCAACTTAACAGTTGTTTCTCCCAATTCTACTGCATCATATAGTTTTAATTTATAGCAATTTTCTTGCACATATATTTCATATTGAAGTTTTCCTTTTACTTTTGCTTTTTTAGATACTATAATTAATATCTTTTTTAATTTATATTTTATCATATATATTTACTCCCCTTATTCTTATATGTTATAATAAGTAAAGGTTTTTAGACAAAATCTGTATTCATATTCTAATTTTAGTAGAAAAAGAGTTCATTTTGGACTCTTTTTTGTTGTTTTTGGTAAAAAATATACAGTTTTTAGCAAAAAAATAACAAAATTGACTGAAAATCAATCATTTTTTTATTTTTTTATTCATTTTATTTAAGATTTTTAATAGTAAATTTTAACAGAAGCGACCAAAGTTTTGCTCTACACTTAAGGGGGTTAATGGGAGTGGTAAGTATACCACTTGAACTTGTCCTTTTTATATAGAGGGTTACAAACCTTTGAAACACTAGGGGTTAGAAATAATGACTGATATAGCATAAATATCACTTGGTATAGCACCTTGCTATATCACCCTAACCAATACATAGTTGATATATCTTCTTGTCCATTATATATAAAAACCCTTTAAACTAATTGTCGATGTTTAGCCTAAAGGGTATTACTTTATTTTAATCTAAAGTTGATGGAGATTTAGATATTTCTATCATTGTAGTTGAATTGCTTTCAGTTAAAACCTGATCCACATCAGCTAAGAAGTCTAACATATCTTTTTCAAACGTTTCTTTTAAATTCTTCATATTTAAAGGATCAATTATTTCGTATTTTCTACTATCTATATATATTTGCATAGCATCTATTAAGTCTTTGTTAGATTCATTTTTCTTTTTTTCTTCTCCTCTTCCAAAGAAGTTTCTTTCGGCTGCTTCTATAACATCATCATTTTTAAACTCAACAGTATTTAATACACTAGAGTAAGCAGTATTTAATCTTCTAGAAATAGGTCTTTCGAATTTCTCGATATTATTTTTCTTTTCTATCGCCTGAGCTACTGTATATTCATGTCCTGCGATATAGACTATAGTATTTGCATTACTTTTAACTATTTCATCTTTGATTTCTTGTCTTAGTCTAAGCTTGTCTGCTAGTGATTGCCAATTTCTTTTGACATCTTCTATATATTGAGCTTTAGTCATTGTTCCATTTAAAACATTTTTTTCTTGAACCTTATTTACTATAACAAAATTATCTATTTGCTTTATATCTTTTACTATTCTTTCTTCTAATCTTTTTAATTGTACTAATCCCCTAGTTACACTTATTTGTATCATTATTATTATCCCCTTTTTAATATATATCTATTCTTAATGGTAATTTTTTAGATTTCGCAATGTTTTTATTATATTCTGTATGCAACAAGAATGCCATATAGTTAATTACTTTACAATTTCCCCCAGATTGCTTCTTCATATTTTTAGCCTCTCTAGTCAATTTAATATAACTAATATCTTTAAATCTGCTTTCCATATCAGCCATAGAAACAGTTCCATCCAATGCATATGCTCTACAGAATGTTATCATTCCAGAAACAGTAATGTAATCCATTTCGCCTAATGTTTGGCATGTATTTTTTAATACTTTTAAAGCTATTTTGCATACTGTTGTATTTTCTTCCCTATTTCTTTCAGAAGACCCTTGGTTTATTTCTTTATATATAGTTCCAACCGATCTGAATGAGTTTGGATTGCCACTAACTCTTGTTATCCCAGCAAAGTCTAAAACTGCCTTAACTTTCAACCATTCAGAAACTTCTGCACTTACACCTATTCTATATTTATCAATGGTAGAAACTGCTTTTGCATTTTCATTTATTTTAATGAAAGATTGTCCCTCATCTTTCTTATCTATACAATTTATAACTATACAAGGACATTCTGTGAATCCCAACTCTTTAAGAGCATCCATACGGTGTTGTCCATTAATCGCATAGAATAATCCATCTTCTCTTTGGTTTACAGTTACTCTACCGAATGAAGCAGGGTCAAACTTTTTAGCTATGTTTTTAGCGTGTTTTGCATCTAGTGTTCTTTGAACATCCATATCTATTTTTATTTGAGACATAGGAATCCAACGTTCTGATCCAAACATCTCTTTACTATATTTTCTTTCTATTTTTTTTGGTTCGACAAATTCAACTCTAGTGTTTTTAAAGTCTATATTATTCATAATTCTTCTCCCTCTTATAACCTATTTTATTACTTCTAAAACTTCATCTTCTTCTATTTTAAAACGGACTATGGAACAATTGTGGTAAGGGTAGTCTGGATGACTAGGGTCTATTTTATTCGAAAGTACTTTTAGGTGCAGCCTAAGATTTCTTAAGCTCGACCAACATTTTCCACCTTCTGACCACTTAACGTCTGTTAATCCTGATGAAAAAGATCCATCCCTGTTTCTAATTTTGTACACATATTGCATAAATAGTAATCTCCTTTGGTTTTTAACATAATTGTTAAATAATACCATCTATGTAACAGTTCTATATGGGAGAAGAATTGCTAATATAGATGGCACTATTAAAAATTATATCGATATAAATATATCAAAAGTTTACGAGACTTGTATGATATATTTATCGAAAAAATGGTTAACTTCTGAACATTTGTAAATTATTTTTTAAATATGTGTTTTAATAATGTTTCTTTTTAAAATAGTTGAGGACTATTTTGTATCGCTAAGACTAAATATAAAAAGAATAATGTGAAAGATAAACAAATTTTGGCAATAATACACAAAGCTCATTTATTATTCTTTTTTATTTAAATCTATTACGACAGTTTGAAATTGCTAAGGTTCTTACAATATAGCAAGTAGAAATAACCACTAGAAGATTAACTACGGCTAAACAAATTATCAATTACGCCTTAACTTGAAACCTAGATTAAAAGAAATTTAGTATTTAATACTTGAAGTTTAATAATTAAGAAATTTAAAATTTTAATTATTAATTCTAACTTTTAAACTATAATCTTTAGAAAAAATAATATATGTTCTATGAAAACATATCCAAGCAAAGTAGGAATCGAACCTACGGTCTATTGATTACAAGTCAATTGCTCTACCAACTGAGCTATTCGCTTAATTCTTCTAATTAATCACCTTTGATTATATTGTTAGAATCATATTAACCTATATGATAAAGGGATAATCTGTATTTTAGTTTTTAGTAAAAATCTACTTGTTAATTATATAATAAATTATGTCGAATAATAAAACAATACTTTTTTAAAAAAATAAAAAAATAGGTAAACTTTTACTTCCACCTTCATATATATAAATATAAAGAAATTTCAACTAAACCAAGGAGGAAGATAACTATGAAAAATAAAACTATGAAGGTGGCTAAATATACATTTAAAACTGGAATGAATATATTGCAATCTCAAGCACAACCTGCAAATACAGGGATTGAACCTTTAACTGTAATGGAGAAGTTATCTAAGAATATAGATATAAAAGTAGAAATAAAAAATCTTCATAATCCTAAAGATTCTGTCGATCTAAAAAAATGTCAATTGGTAGTATACTTGAATGGAAAGGTTAAATATGTTTCTAAAAAGGGAGCTATACAAGCTTATACTTTTGAAAGAACAGAAGCAGATTGGAAAGTGTGGCATTTTGTAAATCATAGAAAGGTTATGTATGGCGGCATTGGCTTCAAAGGGGAACAAGAGCGTAAACATTTTTATAAGTTTTGTGAGCTATGTAGAGTTTGTTATAAAATAGATGCTGAATTTGAGAAACTTAGAAAAGAATATATAGTTAAAATATCGGCTTAATCTAGTAATACATCAATATAGCACTATAAGAGATACAATATCTCCAAAGTGTAGATTAACTATCCTTAATAGTGCTATATTGACTGATAATGCTAGAAATAAAACTGAAACATAAATTATATTGAATTGGAAAAGTACATTAAATTTAGTATTTATGCAATGCAACTCTGCTACAAACACTCTTCTAAAAATGTCAATGATTGTCGAACTGTGAAACTAATACCTAACTATGTATCCTACTATGTTTTATGAAATAAACACTTGAAAAGAGCAACTGACTATAAAAGTAATTGTTTGATATAGTTAATTATTTAAAACTTATTTAACCCAACCATGAAGGAGACTATTAATATGCTAAAGATACCTTTTATAAAAAGAAACCAAATATATTATTTTAATCCTGAACATATGATATGCTCATTTGAAGAGCATTGTTGTGACTATATTTATCTAGATGCTATAGACTCTAGATTTATTAAGGAAAGATTTAAAAGTGAAAATTATATTATCGATGAGGAAGAAGAAGTTTTAATCCTTTTTGACAAAGGGTTTACAAAATATCAACAAAATAAATTCAAATATAGATGATAATCTATTGCTTGTTTGTAGCTGTCAGTATTGGATAGTTTGATAGTGTAAAATAACTACAGTAATAAATGATATTTATCTATATACAACTTAATAGAATTTGATTAGGGTGTGTTGAGTCCATATAGGGGGGTGGATCAGCAGACTCTTAAACTAGATTATGGTATAATTGTGAGGGGGTGAATCGAATGCTAGTTGAAAAAAAGAAATTTTTCAGAGTAGTTTTAATAGAAAAACATATTTTAATAAAGAAGAAAAAAGAGCGTGTGTTTGAAAATATGTTTGAGATGAAGCAGTTCTTAGGAAGGGTGATATATAGCAATCCTAAAATCGAAAGAATAGAGGAGGTAATTTACTATGAGGTCAATGATAGAAGACGATATTAAAGCGATAGAAAAGATTCTAGACATTGTAAGAGAAGAAGGTTTTGTTAGTGATGAATATTTTGGCAATGGGGTTTTAAGAAAATTTTATGAGAACTTTACTGAAAAATTTTTTAGATACTGTAGAGATAATTTTATTCCTTACGATTTTGAAGATGATATGGATGAGTTTTGTGTAGATGGTGGAATATTAAAATATAGAAATCGGCTATATAAAATAGAACTCTTAAATGGACAAGGGTCTATTGCTACAGTTGAAATTTTAGATAGTGGAATCAACGTAAAAAACTATGTTGACATGGAAAGGCTTTTAAAAAACACAAGACACAGAGATTATTTTAAAAATAGAGATAAGATACTTATAAATAGAATTAGTACATTATTTAGTATAAAAGGAGTTGATTCAAAAAGTGCTATTAGAATATGTGAGGGTGTAATAAATAATTATAAATAAAAATAATTAGAAATAAATAATTATAAATAAAAATAAATAATAAAAAATATAAATAATTAAAAATAAATAATTATAAATAAAAATAAATTAAATTAAATAATAAATAAATAATTATAAATAATAAAAAATATAAATAATTAAAAATAAATAATTATAAATAATAAAAACAGACCATTGCTAGTCTGTTGAAAGAAAAAAAATTTTATATAATTTGATGTTTTTTAACTAATTTATAGAGGATTCAATCGATAGAATCCTCTGCTTTAAAAATAAAACCATCGGAGATTGGTTAATGCCAATTACTAGAAATGTTTAAAAATCACTAGAATGCATTTAAAAAATTGATTCCGAATCACTGTTCGGATTAATCTTTATATTATTATAATAACACATTTTTATTTAATTGTCTATTTGTTTTTTAATAAAATTGAATTTTTTTAAAATTAATGCTATTATAGCAAAAGAATATATTAGTTTTTGGAGGATTGTATATGAAAACAGAATGGATAAACTCTGATATGCCAACTAAGTTATTGGAAGACTTTAAGAAAAATTCAGAGAGGAGAATAAAAGAGGTTAAAAAAGATAGAATGCAAATTAATGTAATGGCTATTGTTATATATATTTTTTGTGTTTTGACCACTAAAGAAGTCAAGATGTTTAACGTACTATCTAGTTCGTTGTTGGTAGCTGCACATTATAATTTTTTGATAAGTTCAAATAGATGGATTGTTGGATATGAAAGCGATATAATGCATGTTAATGGGATATTGGCTTTAAAGGAAGAATTAAAAAAGAAAGAAGATGAAATTAATGACTAATATAGCACCTATAATCACAATGTCATTTTGTATGCCTATAACAGCTTTTTGTCTAGGACTTACAGTTGGTCGCAAGGAAACGTATTCAGATGATGAAGCATATATTCATGTTGTTAAGGCTCAATCCTTTTGTTTAATGGGGCAATTTGCTATTTTTATTTTATTCATAGTGGCGGAGTTATTTTTGACATGGATATAGAAATTATTAAGTGGGGATTATTGACAAATCAAATTATATTAATAATTACTATTGTAGCCTTAGCTAAAATAACCAAATGGAGTTCTTCTATGTATTTTACAATTGCTACTGCTATAATTATGATTTTAATTATTTTTGCCATGTAAACAGAACATATGTTTCGGATAATGGTATACTAATTTAATAAAATGATGTAAAATATAGTAGTCAGTATTTTGACTACTATTTTTAAAGGAGATTTATAAATGGCTACAATAGTTAAGTATGAGTGTGATGCTTGTAAAAAAGAAGTTGGAAGTGTCAAGGAACTCTATACTGTAGAATATTTAGATATTGCTGCATATAGAGGAAGAGATAGCGTAGAGGTTCTTTCTAAAGAAATATGTATTGATTGTTTTTATGCCATTAGTGAAAAAAATTTAGAAATTCTATATGGTACATTGAATTGGCTAAAACAAAACACTTAAAGGGGTTAGGTATGATTAACAAAGAAGTTTTTTTAAAGGAATATTATAACGAACTAGAAGATAAATTGAGAGTGTTGGTGGACATAGTTCATAAATCAGGACTAGAATCAGAAGATACTATGGAGAGAGTCTTATGGTTTACGGAGGGATATTTAAAAGCAACTGTTACAGATATAAGCAATAAAGTAAATATATTGCAAGAGGGGAAATAATATGAACATATCACAATTATACGAAACTAGATATGAAAAATTTAAGTTTGAGGGAATAGATGAGTATATAGATGATCTTATAGATGCAGAAATATTCAATAGAGATATTAATTCATTAGAAGAGTTGTATGTATTTTTAGATATATTAGAAAATAAAATAAATAATAAAATTTCTAATAGGATAGGATTGTTTAAAATTACAAAGGGAAGAAAAGATTTTTAGATGATAGAGGTTACTACGAGGTCGTAGTAGCCTTTTTAAGAAGTATTTTTTGAATGATAATGCAAATATACTAAAGACGAGATGGAACGCCTTAGAGATGTATTTAAATAGATATTTTTAGATATCTCGCAAATATAAAAAATAATCGAAATAAAAAATGATTACAAACATACAATTAAATATGGTATAATATAATTATAGGTAGGGACTTCTTATAAGGAGTTCGAATGATTACAAATAATAATTTTTTTGGGAAAATAAAAGGTAAAAATATAAATGACTTTAGTAGAGGATTGGATTACTCTATAGAAACTGCTAAAGATAGAATAGAATATATAGAAAAAAGACTTGAGCTAAATAAAAGTGAATGTCAATTTGGACATGAGTTTTTCAGCGAAGTATTTGAGCAAACTTTTGATACACAGCTTGATAAAGATGCATCTATTTGGGTAGATGAAGAGGGAAGATTTATGGATTCGCAAGAATTTACATCTTGGTGCAAGATAAATTCAATAGCGATAGATGAATATTTAGATAAGACAGTTCCATTTGATGAATTAGGAGGCAAGGGCGAGTGGATATATAGCAATGTAAATACTAGCAATATAAAACTACTACTTAATAAGTCGGATGCCCTTTACAGTGATTCTAATATATCTAAAGAGCTTTCAAAGATGGCTGATTACATATTGGCTAAAGATGATAAAAAGAAGGAAGATAGGATTGATTATAAATTCTATACAGACGAGGCTTTATTTAAAATAGAATGTGAACAATACAATCCACATGGAGATGTTAATTTCAACACCATTCATTTCCTACAAGACCCTAGCAGAAATTATAAAAAGGAAAAAAAACAACAAATTTTTGCAGAAGATAGGAAATTACCTATTATAGAAGATTACAATAGAACTGTTGAATTTTTAAGATCACAACTTTCAATGTGTAAAATTTTAGAAATGAAAAGAGACAAGGAAGGTCTGTCTGAAAATGAAAATAAAAGATTAAATTATCTTCAAAAATGGAAAGGTGCTTTTATAAGACAAATTGGGAAGATGGAAGAAGATATGGTCATGATTAAAGATTCTATAAAAGGAACTATATATTTCAAAGCTCCTCTAGCAGATGCAGGGGAAGTCGATTGGGATGAAATAGAATATAATAACCCGATCCATATAAAAGCCTTGCTTCAAGTAAAGAAAAGAGTAGATTTTACAGATACTTTAGCTTGTATAGTTTTTGATCTAGAAGATGCTATTGAAAATACTAAATTTACTTCTAAAGAAAGAATAATATTAAAGATGTATAGAAATGGAGCTACTGTAGCTGACATAGCTAAAGAATTAGACTATGACTATTGGAGTGTTGATGATTTTGTAAATAGTATAGTTGGGAAAATAATAAATACATTTTATAAAAATGAAGAAAATTGGTATTATTTAAATATATGCAGAGGAAAATATAAGACTTGTAGTAGGTGTGGCGAAGTGAAATTAGCTACAGATACCTACTTTAGAAAAGATATAAAGGGTAAATATGGAGTTAGATCAATTTGCAAATGTTGCGAAAAAGAAATGAGAAGAAGCACTTGTAAGAAATAGAAAGTTATTATAAAATGGAATTATAAATGACCTATTTATATAAATGGTATTTTTTATATCATAAGGACTCCTCAGAAATGGGGAGTCCTTTTAACTATATTAAAGGAGTGTATGAAATGAGAGAGGTTAAGTTTAGAGTGTGGGATAAGCATTTGAATCGAATGTTACATACTACAGATTTAGAATGGTATGACGATAGCTTTGGATTTAGATTAGAAAAACATACAGAAGATATTGAACATAAATTAATGCAATACACAGGATTGAAGGATAAAAACGGAAAAGACATATATGAAGGTGATATTGTCAAAATATATTTTTGTGAACATGATGAAGATACTGAAAGTTTTGCAGGTAAAGTTGAATACTGTGAAGGTATGTTTACTGTAGGAGTTGATGAAGAACACTATAAATTATTTGATAGATTAAATAAAAATGAAATCATAGGAAATATATATGAAAATCCTGAATTGCTAAAAGAATAATTGCAAAGAAAAAAGATACCTAATAGGAGGTATCTTTTTTCTGCAAAAGAACATCTAATTATCTATTATATATTCTCTCGTTAGAGAGAGTAACCATATGACTATATTAGTATATCATGTGAAAAATAAATAGTAAATAGTTAAAAGACTGATTTTAACTATTCAAATTCAACCTCACCACAAGCATCTATTTCAGTTTGAGTAATTTCTGATAGTTTTAACATTTCTTCTTTAGATATTAAATAGGTTCTATTTTCATATTTTGTACAAGAAAGCATAAGGATATGAGAAATATCTCTTTGCCATATGTCATTCTCTATCGATTTTTTTAATGCTTGATATTTACAACCAATCTCTCTATAGACACAACTTCCACAATTCATAAAATCCTCCTTAATCATCTTCTTTTCTAAATTTAATTTCATCAAGGTATGCTAATTGATTATAATAATCTTGTCTTAAAGCATACTGTATTTGATTTATTTCATCTAAGTTTAAATGTTTACCCTCATATAGTTTCTTTAGTATTAACACTGACTTTAGTGGTAAATGCTGTCTTATTGCATCAAATTCTTTTTCTGTAATTATATCTGAATTTATTTTCATAAATAGCACCATTAATTCCTATCTTTTGCTTATTATTTTTTTACAATTGATACATATGCATCCATCTTTAAAAAAATGTAATTTTAAATCATCTGTCTCTCCGCAAAATGCACATTTAAATATTTCTTTAGGTTCTGCTATAGTTACTACGTTTTTTTCATAGTCATAGTACATAAGTACAAATTTCCTATCTGATCCTTCCATTGATTTTTCTATATTTTTCATCCATTCTCTTGGAATTGAAACTCTCCCTAGCTTATCTACAGGTCTTAACATATGAACAATCTCCTTTAGTCTATCCTACTCCCTCAGTTAGTATAACATTTGATTGTATCTGCTTCAACTCCTTAACAGTCGTTCTAAAGATATATTTGGATAAAGCCACTATGTAAATTAATAGATAATTTGTAATTTATTAGAGTGTTTTAACCAAATGTATCTTTCTGTTTATTTTGTATTTTATATATAATATTAATTCTAAAAACAAAATTGAAAATCTAAGAAATATCTCTTTTGAATAATTGTACTAATCTACAAAATTCGTCTATCGAAAGTGTCTGTATATAATATATAACAGTCGAACCGACTTTTTTGCTATAGAATGTGTAAATTTCAACATTTTACAAGGTTTTTTTAGGGTCGTAGAAACTACCATTTTTTTTTGAAAAAGGTCGTAGAAACTACCATTTTTTAAAAAATACAACAAAAAGACTATAGATTTTACTCTATAGTCTTTAATAAATTAACTAAAAAAACACGCTTGGATAGTATCTTTTACTACTTCTGTATCAGTACCACCCCAAACTATTTGAGGATTTATTAAAAAGTAATCCTTAATCCCGTATCCATTTCTGATTTTGACATAAGACAATATGAAATATTTTTTGTTGTTTATTACTATATAAAACTTTAATATTTCGTCCCTAAGCTTTCTCATTGCATCGCTTTTGATACTAACTCCTAGTAACTCACATATTCTTACTAAGCTCAATTTATCTAATTCGTAAAAGTCTGTTTCATTTGGATTGCTACATAATATGTTTAATTCATAGTTCATAAAAGGAACAAGTTGATATATATAGCTTAGTTGCTTATGTTGTCTCGGTTTAGAGTTTTCATATAACATCCTAGTTGTATTTATGAATAGTCTCGTGTATTCTTTGCTTTTAAATTGAGAATCTTTAATGTCGCCCTTATTGAAATAGTCACTAGATATATAAAACTTTTTATCAACTTCAAATAATAAGTTACTTTTTTTCATATCACTCATAAATGATTTAAAAGCTGTGTCACTTAGTCCTAATTTGATTTTAAGATCAGCTCTTGTAAGAGGCTCAACCTTATAATCTTTAGAGTGTTTAATTAATAAGTTCTCGCTTCGGTCATTGTAGTCAATATATGAAGAAAGATATATTAGTCTAGATATGTTGGCTCTATCTATGTCAAGCCTATTGAACAATAGTTCATTTTTTACATAGCTCATGTGTACATAGCCTCCTAAGTTCTCCCCATACCTATTCAAGTCACTTTTATTTTTTAAAAGTGTTTTTTGCTTTGGTGTTAGTTTGTTTTTTTCCACCACCTGAATTTCTTTTTTTGAGCTTACTGTAAATATTTCTACAGTATCATCTTCTGAACGAAATCTTACAACTTCGTCCAAGTTTGCCTTTTTGTCTCGCATTTCTCCCCCTTAGAAAATAGAGGCAAATTTAAACAAGTAGGTCTTGTATTTCTTTCTAAAAAAGTATATAATGATACTATAGTTGTACAAGGCTACTTAATTTAAATTAAATGCCTGTATTTTAGACGCTCTTACATTTTATGTAGGAGCGTTTCGCATTTAATATTATATCTTATTTTACAAAAAATATCAACCAATGTCAACAAACAATCAATTAAATAATTTATTCGTCAAATAACCCCCAATAAGTACCGAAAAAGTCTCCTTATATATATGTAAGGATATAGTTGGAGGGAATTAAAAATGACATATCAGGAAGTAGTTAAAAGAATAGCTAAATTGTCTAGAGATACAAATAGACCTTTTGCTAAAGAAGATGTGGTTACTTTTTTTGACCTTTTGCATGATGTTATTTTAGAAAGTGTGGATAGTGAAGAAAAGTTTGTTGTGAAAGGAGTTTTTAAAATAGAACCTATAGAGCGTAAAGCTAAAGTAGGTCATTATGATGTTACGAAAGGTATTAAAGTAACACTTCCTTCAAAAAAAAGTGTTAGAATAACGCTAATGGAAGATTTTAAAAATGAATGTGAAAAAATTTTAAATCAATAGTATCATCTTTGATTTAAATACATATAATATTATTAGAAGCGATAAGGATTGCTTCTAACCCTTTTATTTTTATATTTTTGTTAATAAGGACACTCGATCGATAGAGTGTCTTTTTTTATGTCTAAATAGGACAAGGTGGGGCAAATGCCCCTAAACGTTTTAGATGTGGAGGATGAAGTATGAAAAAAAAGGATTTACAAAGATGTACCTGTTGCGGAAGTAATAAAGACAGAACATCTAATTATTATTTATCTAATTCTCATATGTATGATAGCAATGATGGCAGATTACATATTTGTAAAGATTGTGTAGCTTTAACTTTTGAAAAATACGCTAATTTTTATGGAGATGAAACCAAGGCATTGTACAAGCTCACATTGCTTTTGGATACATACTATAGTGATGACTTAGCAGAAATTATATATGCTAGTAGCTATAGAAACAATACTAGTTTAGTTCAAGAATATTTTAGAAAAGTTAATACTATGGCCCAATTCAAAGGGAAAACCAGTATGGAAAGTGATCTTTTAGATATTACTAAGTCAGACTTTGATTTAGAAGAATTTATGGCTTCGGAAAAGAAAAGGAATTTAAAAATAGAAGAAGTTAGAATTAAAAAAGAAAAGGAATCAAGTGTCTCAGGTGAAATGCTTAGACGTTGGGGAAAAGGATTGGATGAAGAAGATTATTTATATCTTGAAGATAAGTACCAAGAACTAATAGCTGTATATGACCATAGAAGTCCTATACAGAGGATGTTATATGAAAACATAGCTAGAACTCAATTAGAAGCAGAAAATGCTAGGCGAAATGGAGAGTTGGCTATGTATGAAAAAATGATGTCTACATTATCAAAATTAATGGGAGATAGTAATCTTAAACCTGTCCAAGAAAGTGGAGTTAATGATGATGATGCTAGTTTTGGAATGTTTATAAAAAAGATAGAAGATGAAGAACCTATACCTGAGCCAGTTGGAGAATTTAAAGATGTAGATGGAATAAGTACATATATTAGTAAGTGGTTTACAAAGCACTTGAAGTGGGTTTTAGATTTAGATAGTGAAGCCTTCGAAGTGGAGGAAGAAGAGAATGAAGACTAAAACCAAACCAAGAAAAAAAGGATATGTAAAAGATAAAAATAATTTTAACGAAGGTGTTAAGATATGGGCAGGATTTTACAGATGTAATATTCATAGATTTGCTACTGAGTATTTGAATTTGCCTCTTTTTACTTTCCAAAAAATTCTTTTATATATGATGAATACTCATACACTGTTTCTATTTATAGCTAGTAGAGGTTTGGGGAAGAGTTTCTTGGTTTCAGTATTTTGTTGTTGTAAATGCATATTAGAACCGGGAACGAAAGTTATAATTGCATCTGCAAGTAAGTCACAAGCTAAGATATTAATATCTCAGAAGATAGGAATTGAGTTGCAGAATATGTCTCCAAATTTAAGGAGAGAAATTAGTAAAATTCAAATTAATCAAAATGATATAGTTGTTCATTTTAAAAATGGGTCAACCATAACAGCAGTTACTAGTGGTGAATCTGCCCGCGGATATAGAGGAACGATATTAATAGTAGACGAATGTCGTCTAGTATCGAAAAAAGTTCTAGATTCAATCTTGAGACCTATGTTAACAGTTGTTCGTATGCCCGGATACAAGAAAAAACCTGAATATAAAGATTATCCTGTCCAAGAAAATCAAGAGCTTATGATGACCTCAGCTCATTATAAAGATAATTATGTATTTGCTAAGTTTATGGGCGGAATAAAAGATATGTGCAAAACAGGGAATACATTTGTCTGCGATTTATCTTATGAGTTGGCAGTCAATCATGGATTATTAACTCAAGCCAGAGTTGATGCAATTCGAAATGAAGAGGACATGGATGAGGCTACTTTTGACATGGAAATGTTGGGGAAATTCTTTGGTAAATTTTGCCTAAATATATAGAAATATATATTCGTAATCGGTTAAATTTGGTGAAGGCTAAGTTTTGGAGGAATTAAAAGGTGAGCAAAGCGTGGAATAGTTTAAAGGTGGAAGATATAAGAAATGAACTCATTGTAAAGTTTGGATCAAATATCGAAATTTTAGAAATAATAGACAGTAGAAATATAACGATAAAAAGTAATGTGTGTGGACATATAATCAAAAGAAATATTTTTGACTTGAGAGAAAATCCTAGAAAGATACGATGTACAGAATGTACACACAAAGATAGGAGACATCTCAAATTAACAGAAGAAAGTTTTTATATTAAGTATCCTAATTTTGCAAAGGAGTATGAGATTGTAGGCAATTGGATAGATTCTCAAAGTAAAACAATGATAAGGCACAAGCTATGTGGATTTACATGGGAAGTGATTCCTTATAACATAGGAAGGGGAACTATAAAGGGATGTCCTAAGTGTGGAGGATGTCACACTAAGTATAATACTCATGTTGTCAAGCAATTATTGGAAGATACTGATTTTAAATTGTTAACTGAGTGCAACACGAAAGCAGATAATGCAACTTTTAAACATGAAACATGTGGTCATGTTTTTGAAAAAAGGGTTGGTGCTTTTATGAATTATCACTCTTGTCCAAATTGTTTTGTTAGGTCTCATGGAGAGAGTTTGATAAAAAAGACTCTAGAAAGTCATAATATTGAATTTAAACAAGAGGTGGCATTTAAAGATTTAAGAGGAGTTAGAGGTGGATATCTTAGATATGACTTCGCAATATATAGAAATGGCAAACTGGATGTTTTTATAGAATATGATGGACCACAACATGAAAAAGAAGTGGACTTGAACTTTTTTAGAAATAATTTTGATATTATTAAAGAACACGACAAAAGAAAAACAGAATACTGTCAAAGGAACAATTATACACTTTTAAGAATACCTCACTCGAAAAGAAGAACTGCCAATAAGGTGGTAGAGAAATTCCTTATAAAAAATATGCTAATACCAAGCCAAGCCTTATAGAAATTTAAGGAAGGTTTAGAGACTAGATAAAGTACGCTAAGTAAAATAGGGTGCTATTTTATATGCAGAAATATCCACGAACAGCCGACACCTAAACAAGTAAAGTTGTAGGTGGAGATATAGTCCCATCCTCAGATGAAAGTTTGAGTTCTAGGATAAAGAGCCTAGATATAAGATAATGGAAAAATCCAATGCATTTTATAAGTCAGCGGACATAAACCCATGTAGAAATATATTTAAACCTTGGATACCTCCAACAGATATTGAATATCTTGCAGAGAAAGAAAAATCCAAGAAAAAATACCATCTTAAAAAACAAGGTGGAGAAATTAGAATTGTTGGTTGCGATATCTCTGTAATGGGAGGAGCTAAAAATGATGCTTCCGTATTTACATTAATGAGATTGATCCCTCAAGGAGATGAATATATACGTCATGTAGTATATATAGAGTCACTTGAAGGAGGTAATGCAGCAGATCAAGCTAAGAGAATTAAGCAATTATTTTATGACTTCCAAGCCGATTGGGCTGCCCTTGATGCTCAAGGGGTAGGTATCGGTGTCTATGATAGTTTAGCTAAGGTTACATATGATGAGGAAAGAGACGAAGAGTATAGTGCTTGGAAATCTGCTAACGATGACAGAATGGTCTCTAGGGCAGATAAAAACGCTCTCCCTGTAGTATATACTATAAAAGTAACTAAAGTTGAACTAAACCATGAAATCGCAATGAGTCTAAAAGACTGCTTCCAAAAGAAAAAAATTAAATTGTTAATAAACGATATGCAAGGTAAGGACTTTATGATTGAGAAATTAGGAATGCTAAAAAAGTCACCTGATGAACAAGCTCGTATGTTAAGACCTTATATTCAAACAACTGCTTTAGTAAATGAGCTTATAAACTTAGAATATTCTATTTACGGTGGTTTTATAAGACTTAAAGAAAGAGGTTCCGCACGTAAAGATAGATTCAGTTCCTTGGCATATGCAAACTATTTAGCAAAGCAATTGGAGAAAGAATTAAAGGTAGTAAAGAGTAATGATATGTTTTTAAGTCTATGGTAATAGGGGGAGGATACAATGTCTGAAAATGATATTACTTTGCCAAGTAAAGTTGAAGTAATTGAAGAAGTTGAAGAAAAAACTTCTATAGAATATAGCAAATTAGATTTTGCTAAAAATAGTGTTTCAGTTAAAATGGGTTCAAGTACAGGGAGTAAGAAAATAAAAGTTGCTGATGTTTTGAAATATATGGAAGACCCTGTAAAAAACGCTACAGATTTACAAGGGATATCTTCTTATTTAAAAACAACTAATGGAATATATTCAAGATTAATAAATCACTTTGGAAATATACCAACATTTGACTATATGCTATACCCTTCCATCTTGAAAACAAAAAAAGGTGTTAATAGTGAGAAATTAAAAACACAGTATATAGATACTGCTACTTTTTTAGATAGGTTTAATGTGGATTTTAATTTGAGATGGATGTGTAAAGAGCTTTTTGAAATAGGAGAACTTTATATCTATAAAATAGAAGACTCTCAAGGGGTGGTACTTAAAAAAATGCCTAATGAGTGTTGTAGAATAACTTCGATGGAAAATAATATAAGTCTATATTCCATTGATTTACAAAAACTTAGTGGGAAAAATTATGAAGGTACATTGCCTGATGAGATACAGTCTTTGGTTGAAAAGTTCGCACAAGGAAGTATGAATAAAGATGAATTGGTAGATGGAAGATGGTTGGAATTAGAAAAAAATGCGGTAGCCTTTAATATAATATCTCCAACTTTATACAAAGGATATCCTCCTTTTTCATATTTATTTGATGCTTTAATACATGTGGATGAAATAAAACAATTACATTATACATCTGCAAAATTAGAAAATTTAAAGATTATACATCAAAAGATTCCTATTAATGAAGAAGGAGAGTTTCTAATAGATATAGGTCTAATCAAAGAATACCATAAGCAAACAAAACAACATTTGCCTGATGGTATTGCAGTAACTACAAATCCTTTACAAATGGAATCTATAGTGCTGAACAAATCAAATAGTCAAGGTATTAACTATAGACATGACTTAATTGAAAGTATATTTGATGATGCAGGAGTGAATGATGAGCTATTTAATGGTAAAAAGAGTTCTAATGAGGCTATAGCATTAGGAGCTAAAGCAGATGACATGCTATTGCTAAGTGTATTATGTATGTTTGAGAACTATCTAAACTATGAAGTGAGTATGAATAAAAAAAGTTCTCCTTGGAGGGTTAAAATGCTAAGTTCAACTCAATTCAACAAAGACAATATGTTGAAAAACAGTAGAGAAAATTTGGCATTTGGCGGATCACGATTAGAATTTTTATCTTTAAATCACTATACTCCGTTACAAGCTATGAATGTATTAGAAGCAGAATCAATGCTTGGGATAGATCAATTACTAGTTCCTCAAATGACTTCACATACAATGGGCAATCAAGGAACTTCAAGCTCTGAAAAGGGAGTAGATAGTAAAAAAGATTCTACTAAAACAAATCCAGAAGTGGTAAGTGAAACACCGCAAATGGAAAACTAGGTGATAATATGAAGTATATATATGTTCCTATAGAAATATATGAAAAAAATAGTCTAAAGGGTAAATTTTCTTCCATATGTAAGTGTAAAATTCAAGGACAAGAATATTATGTTTTTTATTATTCAGATACAAAAATGTTCTTGTCTAAATTTTCAAAGGAAGATATTCCTAAAATTATATTTAGAAATACTTTAATTTTTACATAGGGGAGGTGATAAAAAATGCAAAATATATCATTGCCTATAGAATTTAGCTTGATTGAAAATAGTAATAGTAATTTACAGAAATGTGAATTATGGATTATGAGGGATGGCTTAAACTCCAATGGGTCATCGTTTGATTTAGGCGGGATGGACAAGGCTAAGGAGTCATTAAAAAATATTCCTATTCTTGCCTATATTAAAAAAAGAGACGATGGAGAAGATGATTTCGATGAGCATAATATGGAATACAGATTAGAAACTGATGAGGAAGGTAATATATGTGTAAAAGAACACTACTTAGAAGTTCCAATCGGAGTCATTCCAGAAACTAATAATTATAAATTAGAGAAGGTAAATGGTCATCATTGGGTAGTTGTTGATGGCTATATATGGAAATCTTACTCTAATGAAGGATATGAGATACTAAAAAGAGATGAAGAGAAAAGTGTGAGTATGGAGATATCTGTGAATAGAGGAGAGTTTTCTAAGCAAGTTTATAATATATTAGATTATACTTATCAGGGAGTTACAATATTGGGATCAGATGTTTCGCCCGGAATAAGAGGGGCGAAGGTTAAAATGGACTTCTCTGTGAATGATAATACAGAGTTTTTTAATGCCGTTAAGGAATTAAATAAAGTATTGAAAGAAGAACTAGAAAGCGAGGTGAATTATGTGGAAAGTAAAAAAAAGATAGAAGATAGTGAAGATACTATAATTGAAGATACAACAATAGTCGAAAATCCAGAAAATGTTGTAGAAGAAGAAGTAGAAACACCGATAGTTGAAGAAACTCCTGAAGAAGAAGTAACTCCTACAGTAGAAGAAACTGTAGAGGATGCCATAGAGGAAGAATCTGATGAAGTAGATGAACAAACTACTGAGGATGCAGACGTGGAAGGAGCAGAAGAAGTAGAAGATGTAACATCTGAGGAGTTTAGCTCAAATATAAACAATGTTGTTGGTTATATAAATGAAGCATTATCTAAGATCACATACGAAGAAGAATTTTTAGGTGAGTATTTTACTTCCCCTAAGTATTATTTTGAAGATTTAATATTAGATTCTTCTATTGCTGTTTTATATGACGTAGAAAGCGGAAAATATATTGGAGCTAATTATTCATTAGAAGGTGACAACGTATCTATAAATTTTGATTCTACAAAAGAATATATACCAACTTGGAAAGAAAGAGAGGTTGGTAATAATGGTGAATACGGAATAGTGTCAGCCTTCAAAAAAAATACAGAAGAGAAATTTGCTTCTATGTTTGAAGAAATTAAACTAGAAAATGAGAAATTGAGACAGTTTAAAGATGAAATAGAAACTGAGCTTTTAAAAGAAGAATTAAAATCAATGACAGAAGAGTTTTCATCATTAACAGAAGATGAGACTACAGAAATTATTGAAAAAGTAATAAACAAACAATTAAATAAAGAAGATTTCAAAAAGGAACTATTCGCCCTTGTAGGAATGAAAATGATGGGGAATGAAAACAAAGAAAACTTCAATAGTAAAGGAACTAAGTTAAAAGTTCAAATAGGGCAAGTAGATACAGACCCTTATGGTGGTCTTATAAAAAAATAAGGAGGATTACATTAATGGCTAGATTAATAAGATTAGACAAAGTAAAAGGATATCCAGTATCTTTCTACAACAATGCAGGACAAGCCTTAGAAGGAGGTATGTTCTTAGAATTAACAGGATTATATAATTCAGGAGATATAACTGATTATGAGGCATATGGAGTTAAGTTATCTACAGCTACTCCGGAAGGCACAGTAGTTTTAAATACTACAGTTCCATTTTTATATGATGAAAGACACTTAGAATCTGACTTCACATTAGCAGAAGGAAGAATAGGAAGAGGTCACATATTAGAAAGAGGGGACATAATAACTATAGCTAAAGATTTAGTAGGTGGAAGTATAGCTGTAGGAGCTAAGGTAAACTATGCGGCAAATGGAAAGTTAGTTGTGGCAGAAGGTGGAACTGTAGCTCAAGTAATAGCTATAGAGAAGTTCGGAGATCAAGATTCTGTTGTTCTTCACATATTATAAAAAACAAATAACAAACAAATAATTAAATTTTGATTTTAAAGGGGGATTAGCGAACAATGGCTAAATTAACAAATTTACAAAAACTGTCTTTAGACGTATGTCGTGGGTCAGTTGAGAAATATAGCGTTAAAGATGGTTCTGATGCTATAAGAAGACAAATATTAGAAGCAATGGGAACAGATGAATGGGATATATACAAGTTCCAACAAAACAAATTTGAAGTGTATAGAATATTATCTGAGGCTATAACAGTAGCTTTAGCAGAGTTAACTTTAGGGAAGTATGATGATTGGGTGGAGTATAAAGATTTAGCTCTTGGAGATACTGTAGAGTTCTATATACCGAACAATGACCTATTTGAAGTTGGTTATGTTGCTGACGGTACGAACGAATTAAGAAGACAAAGAATAACTAACAAAAAGTTAGCTATGTCTGGATTCCCACTAGGATTAAAAATCTATGAAGAATTTTTATCTTATATGATGGGAAGAGTTGATTGGTCAGATATGGTAAATAGAGTGGCTGCTTCATTCGATTATAAATTATCTGAAATAATAATAAAGCAATTAGAGGGAGCATATAACGGCTTAGATGCTAAATATGTTAAGTCTGGTTCTTATAATGAAGAAGAGTTATTAGATTTAGTACAAAGAGTTGAAGCGAAAACAGGACAAAAGTGTACTATATTTGGTTCTAAGAAGGCTTTAATGAAAATAAGACAAGGTGTTGGGACTATATTATCTAATGTTGATAAAGAAGACATAAGAAATCATGGTTTCATAACAGTTATACATGGTACTCCTGTAGTTGAAATACCACAAGTATTAGATAAGAACGATAACTACGCTTTAAAAGATGATATGTTATTTGTTATACCTACAGGCGAAACTAAAATGGTTAAGCTTGGATTTGAAGGGGATGCATACATATATGAAGTAAATGATCCATCTACAAGAATGGACCAACAAATAGAATACATGATAATGAGACGTTGCCAAATAGGAG
The DNA here is from genome assembly GCA_051654865.1 of Peptostreptococcaceae bacterium. GTDB lineage: Bacteria > Bacillota > Clostridia > Peptostreptococcales > Peptostreptococcaceae > JBOFOR01. The sequence continues at coordinate 7,278 of JBOFYV010000118.1, read as the reverse complement.
TTTGTAAGGCGAACTACTATGGGGTATATCATTCAATAGTATAATATTTATTTAATTATAGGTTGCCTCCTAGTTTTAGGAGGCTTTCCTAGTTTATATTTTGGGAGGAATAAAAACTATGGCAGAAACTAAGGCAAGAATAAAGAAGAAAAAAGAGGAAGTTGCAATAGAGATAGAGGTTAAGAAACCATCTAAAAAAATAGAAGATAGAAAAACTAGAAAGAGCTTTAGGGAGCTTAGAAGATTATTAAATAGGGACACAGAAGTATTAGTTATGAATAATACACAAGGAACTTTCTATTATTACTGTCCAAAAACTCACATGAGCATTAGGCTTGAAGGGTTTGGAGATACAGAAATAGTTACTATGGAAGTTTTAGAAGGAATGAAAAGCAGAGGAAAATCTATATTCCAAAACTATTATTTAATAATTTTAGATGTGTATCCAGATATTGATGTAGAGGATGAAATAGAAGTAGGAGATGTACTTACATACTTAGGAGTAGGGGATTTGTATACTTCTATAAATAATGAATTAGAAAAATATGGTGAGACTTATAGTGATGAATTTTTTGATAGTTTATTAATAGATATGGAACTAAATGATTTTAGAAAGATAGTTTCTAAAATGAGCTATGGTCTAGTTAGACAATTAGCTACAAGGGGCCATGTTCTATTTGAAGAAGGCAAGTTTGATAGTAGAAATAAAATGTCTGCCTTAGAAGAAAAAACAGGAATTAAAGATTTATTCGCTACTGTATAACCAATGACATATAGGGAGTGATATTAAAATGGCTACGCCACTTCAAGTAATTTTTAATAAATTTCTACATTTAGTAGATGATATAGAATTGTCACTTCTAAAAGAAGAAGATTTTAATGAAATGCTAGTTGAGTATTTAGAAAATGCTACTGTAGAATTTTACGAATGTTCAAAGGACTTAACCATAATTAAGCCAACTTATGAACATTATTTTTTTGAAAATAATTCTTATGGACAAGTTTTTTCTATTCCTGTGGTATTAGATGAAAGTAGTTCTCTTTATGTAAGAGGACAAGAGGGTACTCTTGACCCTACTGAATATACTTTAGACTTTAGTAGCAGTATGACAGGAATAGATATTACTATATTAAATGGTGATTTTGAAGATGATTTAGATATCTTAATTATAAGAGATGGATATATTGAAGCAGACTTAACATTGGATGAGATTTATATTTTATCTCTATGCATGATTGTGAGTTGGCTAAGTCCTAAGATATTAAGAGAAGATAATCTTAAGCAAACAACGACTGATAGGGATTTTAAGCAATTGTCCAACGCTAATATGTTAAATAGGTTAATTGGACTTTCTAAGGTGACCAAAGAAGACTTGAAAAAGTATAGGCAAAACTATTCTTATAAAAATTTCCAAGGATATGATTAATTATGGATTATATTACTAAGTTCAGAAGAAAAAGTCAGTCCAATGGAAAAACTCAAAAAGAAAGAATTATAAATGAGGGAAGAAGGAATTTTAACAAGCATTTAGATACAAGTCCTAGTGCTTTTAATGTTCAAGTAACTCTTCCAGATGAGCCATGTGTAACAGTAAACACGAGACATGTTAAAAGTCTAATTAATAATATAACATTAAATGACCAAAGAAACCTAGATGAAAAGTATATTCATTTCCCACATGGTACATCTGTTAAAATAGGATGCTATGTTAAATGGGATAATCAAGATTGGCTAATTGTATTTAGAGAGCATAATAGTTTAGATACTCATAGCACTTATATAATGAGAAAATGTAGTCAAATATTTAAATACAAATATAAGAATAATATTTATGAAATTCCATTAGTGGTTTCAAATTTAACATTATATAGTGATGGAATGGCAGATACAAAGCACACAAGCATACCGGATAGTAAAAGAGAGATAAAATTTGGAATTAATTATGTTACTAAAAATGTCCAATTAGATACTAGATTCATGCTAACAAATAGGACTGTTTTCAGAATAACTCATTTAAATGATTTTGAACATAATGATGGAGAAACAGGTTCTCAAGGTATTGCTACTGCTATCGGACTACAAACTACATTAGTTACAGAGGATGATGTCATTAATAATATAGCATACAATCCACACATAGTAGAAAGTTCAAACGAAGATCATGTGGGAGTTATAAACGGTGCAGAGGAAATAGCGATAGGTACAAGGAATAAATATTCTTCTAAGAGAAATGGATATTTAGAGTGGCAATTAGACAAGGAGTATTCTTTTGTAACTGTTAAGAAAAACGATGATAGTAGTTGCAATGTTAAAGTTGTAAATAATGCTAGATATGTTGGAAAAGAATTTACTTTGGAGTTAATTGTAGAAGGTATCAAGGTTGAAAGTAAAAAAATAAAAATAATAGGATTTATGTAGGAGGATTAAAATGTCAATTTTATATGGATTCCCTACCCTAGTAATTAATAATATAGTGTCTACTCTATTGTCTGATGATATAGTTACTAAGCTTATGTATTATTTGGATGAGGGAGAAGGTGTTAACTTATTAGAAAAACCTTCTGTAGAAAATGTCTATACTGAACTATATAAGAAACAGCTATATATTCATAGGAGATTGCCTGATATTTTACATGAGGCAAAAGTATATGTAGTAGTGAATATGAGTGACTATAGACCATCTCAAAAAGGTAGTAAGTTTATAAAATCAACAAATATCAGAATAAATGTTATTTGCCATGAGAAAAAAATGTACACTTGTCATGGAATAAGAGACATTGTTATAGCAACAAGAATAGTAGACCTTTTGGAGAATACTCATACAGGGGGCATAGGAACTATGAAAGTTGTTAGAACTGTCCCAATATCTGGGTTAAATAAAGAATATACAGGATTTGAAATTGTTTTGGCTTGTGAAAGTATAGAGAGAGGTAAGTAATGGATATAAGAAATAGCTACCTTTTTGGAACAAAGATAAATCTTGAAAAATATCATTTGGGATATTTATACCAACCTAAGTATAGAGACTTTTTAAGTTTAGAAATTGACTATTTTGACTTTATTAAGGTTTTTTATTTAAGTGATATATTTATATACAAGTATAAAAAAGAAATTAAAAGTATGGGAATAATATTTTTCCTAATGCTTATGGATGTGGAGGGAAGTAGTGATAGGTTGATAAATTCACTTACTAAATCTTTAAAAATACTTTACCAGACAGAAAATATTAAATTTATAGACCATGCAGCAACATTTATAATAGATGACAAGATAGTTGTAGATAATAATAATTTTGAAATTTTGTGTAATGTTGTTATTGAAATGACTAAGACAACTATTAACTATGATAAGTTGGAAGATAAAAAAGTTGACGATGATGAGCTTATAAATGAGTTTGAAAGAAGGAAAAAGGAGTTTGAAGAGAAACATTCAAAGTCGAGTGAAGAAATTAGTTTCTTGGATATTGTAAATATGATTATTCATTTTCAGTCCAATGTTGATTATGAAAAAATTTTAGATTGGACCATATATCAATTAAAAAATACATATGAAGTTATGCTCAGTAGAGAGGCTAATTATATAAATATATTTAGACAAGCAAGTATGAGGTTTGAAATTCAAGAAATAGGCTCTTGGAAAGATGGAGCTAAATTAAACAAGACTAAAATAATCACCTAGAAATAGGTGATTTTTTATATTAAAAAATTATGGAGGTATGCAAAATGGCTATAAAACAATTTGCTATAAAAGATGCTATAGACTTAAATGTAAAGCAATTAGGTCAATCTCAAGCATTAATGACAATCAACTATTTAAATGATTGTGAATTTTCAACTGAGGCGGAGGTAATATTCGCTAAGAAAAAAGGAATAAATGCAGTTTCTTTCCCGGGAGCTAGAACAGGGACATTAACTTTAAATGCAGAACTTGCTGATGTAAATTGGTTAGGGATGTCATTAGGGGGAAATGTAGTAGGAGAGAAGATAGAAGTTACTGATACTATATTAAATAAGGCATATTTAATAGAAGGTACTTTTAGAGTTGCTTATGAGGATGGTACAGAAGAAATAAAGAAAATAACATTCCATAAGGCTACGCCTCAAGTTTCTTCAACTATAGCTTTCTCTGCTGAAAACGTTGCTTCATTTAGTTTAGTGTTTGACTTACTTGCAGATGCAAATGGTAAGTTTATAACAATAGACACAAACACAGTTACACTAGAAGCAGAATAATTTATTAGACTAGTCTCTAATGAGGCTAGTCTAATATGTAATTCTTGTGTGTTTGATGCACACAACATAGTTTTCCTCCATTTTATGTTTTGGTTAGAAGGGGAGTAATCCCCTTACTTATTTTGAGGAAAGTATCGAACACAGAAATATTACATATTAGACTAGGGAGGATAAGTATGGGAGTTAAAATTTCACAATTAAAACAAGAAGATATAAGAGTAGTCGTTTCAATAGATGGAATAGGTGATGTTACTATATACAATCCAAAAGGGAGTATTAAGGAAGAATTATTAAAGTTTATAAAAAATAAAATGGGGAAAAAGGGTGTTGAGATAAATCAACATGAGGTAGTTACATTATTTATGTCTAAATTAACAGATTTAGAAATAGATGTTGAAGACATATCAGAGGTCATGGATGTTGGAACGATAGAACTTACTAAAATAATGTTTTATTTAACTACAATAGTCCAAGAATTGACGTATGAAATATTATGTCAACAAAATTTAGAATTGCAAATGGTGGAAAAAACCTTGTTAGCTTATGAAACAACAGAACTAACAAATTCAATAGAGAAGAATGTTGAAGAGAAAAATAAGAGAAAGAAAAAAGAAAAATAGAAGAGAGTTGATACTAAATGGGACTAGTTTTCAATAGTGTTAGTGAGATGTTAAGCTATGTTCAAAATGCATGTAGTGATTCTATGGACATAGTAGGTAGAACGGTAGAAACTGTATTAAGAGATAATGTAGAATCAAGTGGGGCAGTAGACACAGGCAAATTAATAGGCTCTATAGAGTCAGAAGCGAGTGGTGATGGAGCAATAATAAAGTTTGCAGACGGAGCAGGACATACAAGTTTATGGGGTAGTGATAAATTAAAAGTTCCTAAAGATGGGGCAGTATACATACCTCATTGGATAGACCAAGGTCAGACTGGAACTAGGGAAGCTGCTAATTTTATGGATAAGACTATGAATGAGTTAGAAGCAAATAAGGATCATGTGGATGCAATGTCAGATGGTTTAGCTATGCATGGAATAAAAGCCACTAGATAATTTTGAAGGCACTTATTTGGCTTTTATTAGTCAAATAAGTGCCTTTATTTTTTTTATTTTAAATTTGATAGGTGGTGATAAGGTGGCAGGATACGATGAGTTAAAAATTAAAGTCGGTTTTGAACTAGATAAAGGTGTAGGAACTGATCTTGAAAGGCAATTGGCAGCATTAAGTAAGGCTAAAGATTTTAAAATAGAAGCAAAAATAAATATTTCAGAAAGAGAAATAAATAAGATAGAAAAATTAGAAAGAGCTTTAGAAAGATTTAACTCTATGGGAAATGCAGATATTAATAAAATATCTCAAATAGGCAGAGCTTTTTCTTCAATACATATAGATGATTCTGTAATTGCAAATATAGAAAAAGTAGAAAAGTCATTAGCAAGTTTTGCTAAGTTAAATACTGATTTACAAAGAAGATTGGCTAATGTTTCTATGTTTGGAGAAACAGAAAAAGATATCAAAGGCGTTACTATGCAGATGGACGAATTTGATAATCAAGTACAAAAAACACTACGTAATTTACAAGGTGGATTGAAAGGGAGTAGTGAAAATTTAACAGGCTATGTGAATGCACAAAAAGGAACTGTTAAAACATTGGTTGAACAATTAAACGATGTTTATAAAGTTACAAAAAATATAGATGCTAGTGGAAATGTTATAGGTAAGGTTTCTGGGAATGTCGATGGATATGTAAATAAAGTTGGAAGTCTAATGCAACAAAATTATAATAAATTACTAAAATATCAAGGTGATTATTATAAAGCAATAGCAAACCAAGACAAAGATATGATGGTTGGAATAGAAAGTATAATGGACTATTATAACTATCAACAAAAACAATTGTCTCAAGCTTTGGAAAATAATGGACTTAAAGATTACGCCAAAGATACAGTAAAGGAAATTAATGACCTTTATGAAATGCAAAGTAAGATAGCCGATCTTAAAAGTATTAATCTATTAGATAAAGAACAGTTAAAAAATGATGAACAAGCTCTTAATACTTTTATCAAGCAATATAAAGATGTTATATCTGATTTGAAAAAATATGAGCCACAATTGTTGTCAGCAGATAGCAAAGGCAATACATCTGATGCAGATTTTTTAAGAGATAAGGTAAAGGCTCTTAGGAGCAATAAAGAAGCATTAGAAGAAATGATTCCTTCTTTTAAAAATTGGGAAAGAGCATTGAAGGAATTTGAAAAAGAAGACAGTAGGCTTGAAGACAATATTAAAAGAAAGATGGCCCAACTGGAAGATGCCAAGAGAAAGAAGGAAAGTCAAGAAAAAGAAAAAGAAGAAAATTCTAATTACAAAAATACTCTTAGTAAGTATAAAGAGATAAGTAACGAAATTAAGAAACTAACAAAGGATCAATTAGATGCTTTTAAAAATGGTGACAAAGAAACTTTTGATGGTTTGGATAGGGATATTCAAAAACTGTCGGAAAAAAGATTGGCACTAAAAGATACTATTAAAGATTTAAAAGATTATGAAAAAGCTCAAAAAGAAGTTAATGCAATAGATCAACAAGCTAATGATGATATAAATAGGAAAGTTAATAAGATTAAAGATGCCACTAATAAGACTCAGGAGTCTGAATTAGCTAGAATGAAGAGAGAGAATGAAAAGCTTGAAAAAAATAGACTGTACAAAGATTTGGCAGATTATAGAAAAAATTCAAGTGACTTAGTTAATGCAACTAATGAGTATTATAAGGCAGTAGAAAATGGAAGTAAAAATACATCTAAGTATTATAAAGATGAAATGGATGCTCTATCTAAAAAGAAAGAAGAATATCTAAAAGCTATGGCTGCTAATAAGCATTATAATGAAGCAGAAGATGATTTAAAAGATATTGAAACTGAAAGTGCAAGACAATTAGCTAAACAGAAGGCTATGTTGAAAGACCTTAAGGATAAGAGTGTTCAAAAAGAATTAACAGATATTGAAAAAATGTATGCTAAACTGTTTGACCAACAAGGTT
>JBOFYV010000117.1:0-8488 GCA_051654865.1 Peptostreptococcaceae bacterium | reverse complement strand
TGTTATAATCATTGTATGATATTAATTTAGGGGTGAATTATGGAATATATTTTAATAGCTTTTATATGGCTTTATTTTTTATTGAATAGATTGGAATTTTTTTATAGCTTAACTTTAAATAAGAGGATTATAATTACAGTGATACTATCTCTTACTTCTTCATTACTAATAGATAGTTCTATAGACTTTATCTTGTATAAACTTAGTTCCAATTTATTATATAAAGGATTATTTAGAGTCTTTTTAACTTTAATTTGGACAAGTATATGCATATATCTATGCTATAGAATTATTAAACTAATAGAAGATAATAATCTAAAACAAAACAAAGTAAAAAAACAAAATAGTAAAATTGAACATAAAGACAATATAATAGCAAAACTAAGAAGTCAAAAACATGACTACCTAAAACACTTACAGGTAGTGTATTCTTTGCTTAATACTGGCCTTAGTGAAGATGCTAAAAACTATATTACCAATATATCTAATAGCTTTAGATCTAAAACTTCTAGATATGGTAAAGTATCTTATTTAGATGCTATTGCATCTTTAAAATATGAAGAATGCCTTATGAAAAATATATCTTTTGACGTTTATATTCAAGATTTTATAGATAATCTAGTTATCGAACCAAGTGAAATGAGTTCTGTTTTACTAAATATTATAGATAATGCCATTGATGCTTTGACTTCTATTAATAAAGACAATAAGTACATAAAGCTATTTGTATACGAAGATGAATTTCAATATGTTATATCTATAAAAAACAATGGTCCTAAAATTTATGATATTGATGCTATTTTTAGAGAAGGTAATTCTTCTAAAGATGGCGACAGTAGAGGATACGGACTTTATTTAGTAAAGAATATTCTAGATAAGTATGGATACCACATCTTCGCAAGTAGTGATGAATTTATAACTGAGTTTACAGTTTTGATTCCAAAGTACTGTTAACATTAGTATAGGACCCCTAGGTCACGAAACATTAGGTAGGGTAATAATAATTTTAGGGAGAGTTTTCAATTATGATAAAAGTTTTAATTTGTGATGATGACAAGGCTGTAAGAGATGATATTGAAAGAATAGTTAAAGATTGTGGTTTTGTTGATTATGTAAAAAAAGTTAATAACGGTATTGAAGCTATTGAGTTTATAAAGAATGATAAAATAGATTTGCTAATTATAGATATAGATATGCCTTTTAAAAATGGTATTGATTGTGCTAAGGAAATAAGTGTAATAGACAAAGATGTGCATATAATATTTGTTACTGGATTTGCTGATTATAGCTTAGAAAGTTTTAAAGTTCATCCAATTGATTTTATTGTTAAGCCTTTTACTAGTAATAAAATTTTAGATTCTTTAAATATCGCTATAGACCACATTAATTCTCATAAACTAGCTAATAATAATTTTATCGAGGATACTTTGTTTATTTACAAAATTAGAAAACAAATTCATATGATTAACTTTGATGATATTGTTATGTTTGAAAAGAATGCTAGAGCAGTTAATTTGTATACTAAAGACCATGATATAGTTAAATTTTATGAGAATTTTGAGGATTTAGAAAAAAGGCTTCCTCCTAATTTTTTTGCTACTCACAAAAGTTATATTGTTAATTTAAAATTAATTCATAAAGTTATTCCTATAAGTAAGTCTGCTTTGGAAATTAGATTTATTAATTTTCAAGAAAGTGCCACTCTTAGTAAATCACTAGAAAAAGATTTTCTTTATAGATTTTATAGAACCAAAAGATTTTAATATGTATTTTTATAGTTATTACAATAAGGCATAAGTACCTAAATATATAGTTTATATTTAGGTACTTATTTATATTATACTTAATCTAATTATGCAGTGATAAAGTTGATAACTTCAAATCACTCACATAATCTAAAGCTTCTTTATAGTATTCGCTTTTTTTATCATACAATAAATTAATTTTATCAAACTCCTTATTATCACTCATATAACTTAACAAACTTTTATAATGTTCCTCTAATATTTCTCCTTTTAAATCTTTTTCTTTTATTCCTCCCAATTCTAAGTACGGATATTTATCATTATATTTATTAAAATATATAATGCTCTTCTTTGCCTACCCCTACTTAATTATAATTCATAAGCGAATAGGGTTGATGATATAAGTTGCACCGACCTTGTGTCAGCCGGAAGGAAAACTTATATCCTCAACCCTCTTCGCGGGCTCCATATAATTAACTTACTTACTCATTTGTTGAGATTTATCTACACAGTCACATACCGCTTTCATTACTGCTCCTCTAAATCCTTCTGTTTCTAGCGTCTTAACCGCCTCTATAGTAGTCCCACCTGGAGAACACACCATATCCTTCAACTCACCTGGATGTTTTCCTGTTTCAAGTACCATCTTAGCAGAACCCATCACCGCTTGAGCTACAAATGTATACGCCTTATCCCTTGGCATTCCATTTAAAACTACCGCATCTGCTATAGCTTCTATAAACATAAAAACATACGCAGGCGCTGAACCACTAGCCCCTATTACTGCATCTATTAAATATTCATCTACTACTTCAGCCTTTCCAAAAGCATTAAATACATCTTTTACAATCTCTAGCTCTTCATCAGTTATATTTTTATTTTTACAAAGTGCACTCATACCCTCATTCACTAATGCTGGTGTATTTGGCATTGTTCTAACTATCTTTTTATCATTACCTATAACATCTTCTATTGATTTTATAGTTTTTCCAGCTGCTATTGTTACTATTATTTTGTCAGTAGTTATTAATTCTTTTATACTTTCTAACACTATGTCATATACATTTGGCTTTACTGCTACAACTACTATGTCACTATTTTTTACTACTTCTTTAGAGTCTATTGTTGTGTTTATACCAAACTCTTTATTCATAGCTTCTAAACTAGATTCTTTTAAATCTGAAGCTGTTATATTTGTAGGCGCAATAAGTTCTGATTTAACTATTCCACCTATCATTGCTTTTGCCATGTTTCCTGATCCTATAAATCCGATTGTTTTATTCATCTATTTAATCTCCTTAATTTATCTTATCTATGTTATTAGCTTTATATTATTGTTTTATTATCTTTAAAAACTTTGCTCTGTTCTTCCTATTATTTCATCTTGTAGGACTCTACTTAAATTATTGAAATGATCACTATATCCAGCAACTCTAACTATTAAGTCTTTGTATTCATCTGGATTTTGTTGAGCTTTTAATAATACATTTTTGTCAAATACATTAAACTGTATATGATGTCCTTCCATATTAAAATATGCCCTTATTAAATTTGACATATTATCTAGACCGTCATCTCCTGTAACTACTGATGGTGCAAATCTTTGATTAAGTAGTGTTCCTCCAGTTTTTATATGGTCCATTTTTGATGCTGATTTTATAACTGCTGTAGGTCCATTTGTATCTGCACCTTTTTCAGGAGATATACCTTCTGATAATGGCTTAGATTTAAGTCTACCATTTGCACTAGCTCCCATTACTTCACCAAAGTAAACGTGACAAGTTGTAGGTAGCATGTTTATTCTATAGTCAGCTCCTATAGTAGACTTTCTTCCACTGCCTGTTACTGAATTATAAAAGGCATTAAATATTTCACTCATTACTTCATCTGCATAATCGTCATCATTTCCATACTTAGGAGTTCTATTTACTACCATATTATATATTGATGGCTGATTTTCAAAATTATCTTCTAGTGCTTTTAATAATTCATCCATAGTAAATTTATTTTTATCAAATATATTATATTTAATAGAGGTTAAGCTATCTGTTATTGTTCCTATTCCAACACCTTGTATGTATTTAGTATTGTATCTTGCTCCACCTGCATTATAATCTTTAGCATTTTTTATGCAATCATCTATTATTACACTCATAAGAGGAGATGGCATATGTTTTGCGTATATTTTTTCTATTATATTATTTCCTTGTACTTTTATATCTACAAAATGCTGAAGTTGAGCTTTGTAAGCCTTTATTAACTCTTCATAAGTTTTAAAATCTCTTGGATCTCCACTTTTTATTCCTAGTTGCTTATTTGTCATAGGGTCTATACCATTATTTAATGTTATTTCTAGTATTTTAGGAAGGTTTAGATATCCTGTAAGCACGTATGCTTCTTTTCCAAAACACCCTGTTTCAACACATCCACTAGTACCACCGCATCTAGCATCATCCATACTTTTTCCTGCTTCTAAAAGTTCTTGCACTATAGCCTCTGTGTTGTAAAATGCAGGTTGCCCCCATCCTTTTCTAGATATTTCGCATGCTCTTTTTAAAAACTTTTGTGGTGTTTTTCTGCTTATTTGAACATTTGAACTTGGTTGAAGTAATTTCATTTCATCCATAACATCTAGTATAATATAGCTTACATCATTTACACCATCTTTTCCACCTGAGGTAACCCCGCCTGTATTAATATTTGCAAAGTCTGTGTATGTTCCGCTTTCTTTTAATGTTATTCCTACCTTTGGTGGTGCTGGTTGGTTGTTAAATTTCACCCATAAACATTCTAGTATTTCCTTTGCTCTATCTCTATTCAATAAATTATTTTCTACATCATTTTCATAAAAAGGATTTAGATGTTGATCTAATCTACCTGGTGAAAATGCATCCCATATATTTAGTTCTGTCGTCACTCCTATATGAACAAACCAATACATTTGAACTGCTTGATGATAAGTTTTAGGTGAATTAGCTGGTACAACTTCACAGTTATCTGCTATTAATAACAACTCTTTTTTCTTATTTTCATCAGTTTCTTTTGATGCTAATTCTATAGCATATTCCCCGTATCTTTTACCATAAATTATTATAGCATCACAAGCTATTTCCATAGCTTCTAGTTGTGATTTTTTATCATAAGCTTCACTATCATTTATAAAATCTAGTTTATCTAACTCTTCTTGAATTTCCTTTTTGAAATCTAAAAAACCTTTTTTATAGATTATTCCACCTTCAACGGTATGACCTGGAGCTCTTTGTTCCATAAATTCTGTGAATATACCATTTTCATAACAGTCTACCCAATCTTTACTCATAGATTTTATTATCTTTTTTCTTAACTGTCTTTTTTCCCAGAATGGTATTATCTCTTCTTTATGAGTGTTTTTTACTTCTTCGCTTACTTTAAAAGATATATACTTTCTTTGATCCATTACATCTAAGTCTTCCATAGTATGGCAACATAATTCTGGATAAGTAGGTGCTCCTTGTGGTACTTCTCCCTTTTCTCCCACTATCAGCTCTCCATCATTTATACACAATGTTCTATTTTCCATATAATGTTTAAATGCTAACGCTCTAAGCAATGGAGTTTCTACACTTCCTTCATATATTTTATACGCTTCTGTAAAAAGCTTGGCTCTTTCTATAGAAATATGTGTAACCGATTCTACGCTTTCTTTTCTTAGTTTTTTAGTTCTTTCAAAACTTCCCCTACTCATCATTTTATCCCCCTATACTTGTATCAAAGTTTTCTGCTTCAAATAGCTTTTTAATTTCTTCTAACTTTTTATCACTTGGTCTATCCATTTTAATTTCATTATACTGCATATCAAGCTTTTTATACTTATACATACCTATATTATGGTAAGGTAGTAAATTTACTTTTTTAATGTTTAATTGTTTTATAAAGTTTATAATTTCTTTTACCTCATCATTATTCTTATCAACATTTATGCCGTCTATTAAAGGTATTCTTATATTTATATTTGCATTCTTATCACTTAATTTAACTAGGTTTTCTAAAATTAATTTATTACTTTTATCTGTGAATAAAATATGTCTTTCATCATTTATTAATTTTATATCGTATAAAAATACCTCTACATAAGGAAGTATCTTTTCATAGTTTTCATACTTTGCATATCCACAAGTATCTATTGCTACACTTATTCCCTTTTCATATAATATTTTGACTAATCGCTCTATATAGTCGATATTCTGCGTCATTACCTCTCCACCTGATAAAGTAACTCCACCACCTGATTCTTCATAAAAGATTCTGTCTTTTTCTATTTCTTTTACTAAGTCTTTTATTCTGTATTCTTTTCCAACCACTTCCCTTGCATTGTTTAGGCAATAATCCAAACAGGTTTCACAGTGACTGCATTTAGTTCTATCTAAACAAACGTTATTGTTGTATGAATATATTGCATTTTCTGGACAACACTTTATACAAGATTCACATTTAGTACATTTTTCTTCATTATATAAAACATCCTTATTATAAGACTTACTTTCTGGATTGTGGCACCATATACAATTTAGTGGACACCCCTTAAAAAATACTGTAGTCCTTATACCTGGGCCATCATGTATACTACATTTTTGTATATTTATAACTAATGTATTCTTCATTTTATCACCTATATCTTTTTATTATTTACATTCTAGCACATATACAAATGCTTTTCCATTACCTGTATGTTTGATTTTATTCTAAAAAAATAAAGATACCATTTTAACTAAATAGTATCTTTCCTGATAAAAATAATCATATCATATAAAAACTTATTCAATCCCGTTATAAGAAATTCTCATTAACTTTGTTTTATAATTTTTTAATTTTATTTATTTACATCTGCTAATTCTACTCTTGCAATAGTAGTAATATCATTTTCTAAATTATTATTATTTAACTCATACTCTACAAATTTAATCGGAATAACAACCTTGAATATAGAGCCTTTACCTACATTGCTCTCTACCTTTACTTCTCCATTATGATATTTAACAATATCTTTTACTATACAAAGTCCCATACCACTACCTTCATTTGCTCTTTGTATTGAGTAGTCCACTTGATAAAATCTATAAAATATTTCATCAATTTTAGATTGTTCTATCCCTATTCCATTATCTTTTACTGATATCTCTACATTTCCATTATGTTTATATATATATACATAAATACTTCCACCTCTATTTGTAAACTTTATTGCATTAGATATTAGGTTTAGTATTACTCTTTGAATCTGAATTTTATCTATAGCTGTGATTATTTCTTCTTCTATTGTATTAAATGTCATTTCTATATTTTTATTTTTTGCAAACTCCACTGATGCAATGAATGCCTCTTCAACTACATCTACAATATTTTCATTCTTCATAGATAATTTAAATAAACCTGATTCTGAATTAGTAAGATCGATTATGTTGTTAGATATTTTTATCAACCTGTATGAATTATTATTTATAATGTCTAATTTGTTTTCTATATCCTCTTGTTCATTATTATCTTGTTTCATCTTTAATTTTATAACTTTAGTAGTATTTAATATAATGTTTATTGGTGTTCTTAGTTCATGGCTTAAGTTTACTATAAAATCACTTTTTAGATTTTGCCTATCTTCCTTTATTTTTTGTTGTTCTTTATCTCTTAAATACTTATTTCTAGTCTTAATAATTACAATAGTCATTTGTATAGTAAATATTATTAGTAAGCAAATAGCTATAAGTAAAATAACTTTTAATTTTTCTGGTAAGAGTAGTTCATAAAATTTTTTATTAAAAATATTTACAGACTTATCTACTTTTAATGGATTTATTCCGTATTCATATATTCCTTTATAATCTATGTATATCTGTGATTCTACTACTGGTTTGGCATATATATCAGATAAATCTACACCACTTATCACATTTATAATTAATGCTGCAGCTTGTTTGCCATGGTGCTGACCAATATCTACACATCCTCCAACAATACCTGCTTCTAAGTACGTTGGGTCATTCGAGAATATTGGAAATTCATTATATTCTCGAATTTGTTTTATTGTATCTTCTGGCTTTAGGTAAATCCCTGATTTTTTATATTGAAACTCTCCTGCAACAATATTCACAGAGTTTGGTCTATAGTCTAGATTAATTAATTGTTCTGTAATATCTTCTATGTAATTTGATTTTATAACTTTTATATCCATAAGTCTTTTACTATATTTGGCTATGTAATCCTCTACCTCTAACAACAGAGAGTCTCCATATGCAGAATCTTCTACTATTAGATTTAGGCTCTTAGCTTCTGGCAATAGTTCTTTTATTAATTCTATTAATTTAAAACTGTCGTGAGAATTATTAAATCCAGTAATATTATTACTATCTTGTTCATCATAAATAAGCTCTAAATCTACTCCACAAAATACAAATGGAGTTTGATAAAACACACTACCCTCATCTAGAATATCATCTTTAATAAAATTATATGCTTCATCATTCATAGCAAATATAACATCTATACTTCCTGGTTTATATTTATTTTCTAGCAACTTCTTAAATGACTCTTGATAAATCTCATCATTTCTATTTCTAAAATCTAAATACTCTACTTTTGTATTTATATTGTAATCTGCATTCTTATTTAATTCTTCTTGTAGGCCCTCTAGAACATAATTTTCCCAATAGTGACCTTGATGATATGAGTTTATTATTAATATATTAAAACTAGGCTTTTCTTTATTTTCT
>JBOFYV010000116.1:0-5736 GCA_051654865.1 Peptostreptococcaceae bacterium | reverse complement strand
CCTAGTGTACATGATTATTCTACTGAAAGCCCAGAGTGGGTAGAGATAAGACCAGGCCACTTTATATATGCTTCTAAAACAGAACTAGTTCAATATGAAAATGAATTAGTATCTAAAGAAAATAAATCTAATGCATAATAAAGAGCTCTTATCCAACTTATGGATAAGAGCTTTTTTAATAGAATTATTCGCAAAGTTAGCTAATTCATTATTCAAAGTACTTCTTTAAGAACTGTCCAGTGTACGACCCTTCTACTTTCGATACTTCCTTAGGTGTTCCTGTTGCTACTATTCGTCCACCTTTGTCCCCACCTTCTGGACCTAGATCTATTATATAATCGCATGTTTTTATTACATCTAAATTATGTTCTATTACTACTATACTATTTCCTGTGTCAGCTAATCTCTGTAGTACATCTATCAGCTTATCTACATCAGCCATATGAAGTCCTGTTGTAGGTTCATCTAGTATATATAATGTTTTTCCTGTAGGTCTTTTACTAAGCTCTGTTGCAAGTTTTATTCTTTGAGCTTCTCCACCTGATAATTGAGTTGATGGTTGACCTAGCTTTATATATGAAAGCCCAACATCCATAAGCGTCTCTAATTTTCTACTTATATTCGGTATATTTTCAAAGAACTTAAGAGCTTCTTCTACATTCATATCTAGTATATCTGATATACTCTTGTCCTTATATTTTACTTGTAGAGTTTCTCTGTTGTATCTTTCACCTTTGCATATTTCACAAGGTACATAAACATCTGGTAAAAAGTGCATTTCTATTTTTATTATTCCATCACCTTTACAAGCTTCACATCTTCCACCTTTTACATTGAAACTAAATCTACCTTTCTTGTATCCTCTTGCCTTTGCTTCATTAGTTGCAGCAAATAAATCTCTTATCATATCGAATACACCTGTGTAAGTAGCTGGATTCGAACGAGGTGTTCTTCCTATAGGACTTTGATCTATATTTATAACCTTATCTATATTTTCAATACCTTTGATTTCCTTATGTTTTCCAGGTCTTTCTCTTAGCCTGTTGACTTGAGATGCAACACCTTTATATAATATATCATTTATAAGTGTACTTTTTCCAGAACCTGAAACCCCAGTTATACAAGTAAATTTACCTAATGGGAATTTTACACTTATATTCTTTAAGTTATTTTCAGTAGCTTTAACTATTTCTATAACTTGCCCATTTCCATCTCTTGTTTCTTCTGGTACTTCTATTTTTTTCTTACCACTTAGATACTGACCAGTTAAAGATTCTGGATTTTCTAGTATTTCATCTAATGTTCCTTGACCTACTATTTCTCCACCATGAACTCCTGCGCCTGGACCTATATCAACTACATAATCTGCTTCTCTCATAGTATCTTCATCATGCTCTACTACTATAAGAGTATTACCTATATCTGTTAAATGTCTTAGTGTTCCAATAAGTCTATCGTTGTCTCTTTGATGTAGGCCTATACTTGGTTCATCTAGTACATATAAAACTCCCACTAACGCTGAACCAATTTGAGTAGCAAGCCTTATACGTTGTGCTTCACCACCAGATAAAGTACCTGCTTTTCTTGATAGATTTAAGTAGTCTAACCCAACATCTCTTAAGAATGTAGACCTCCCTTTAATCTCTTTTAGTATTTCATGAGCAATGAACTTTTGTTTTTCATTTAAATTTACATTTGATATATAATCTATAAGCTCATTAACAGAAAAATCAGTTACTTCCATTATATTTTTTCCATCTACTAAAACAGAGAGTACTTCTTTCTTTAATCTTGATCCTTTACATTTAGGACAAGGTCTTTCTCCCATATATTCTTCTATTTTATCTCTAGCATAGTCTGAATTAGTTTCTCTATATCTTCTTTCTAAATTAACTACTACTCCTTCAAACGGTGCTTTATACTCTCTTTTACCTCCAAATTTAGATTCAAATATAAACTGAACCATTACGTTATTTTGTCCATATAATAACTCTTGAACAAATTCTTCTGGTAAATCTTTAAATGGTGTTTCTAGCGAAACATTAAAATGATCGGCTAAACTTTGTACCATTTTGCTGTAGTAAGTATCGTCATTACCGCTTGATGATCCCCATGCTGCTATTGCACCTTGTTTTATTGATAATTCTGGATTAGGTATAACTAAATCTGGATCTACCTCTTTACTTTCTCCTAGACCGTTACATACATCACAAGAACCAAAAGGAGCATTAAACGAGAACATTCTTGGAGATAATTCTTCTATACCTATACCATGTTCTGGACAAGCAAATTTTGTAGAGAAAAGAATTTCTTCTCCATCTATTATTTGAGCTATGACTAAGCCATCAGATAATTTAACAGCTGTCTCTATAGAATCTGCTAATCTACTTTCTATTCCATCTTTAATTACTATCCTATCAATTACAACTTCTATATTATGTTTTTGATTTTTATTTAGATCTATCTCATCTGTTACTTCATAGTTTTCTCCATTTACTCTAATTCTTACAAATCCTTCTTTTTTAATATTCTCTATTAGTTTTTTATGAGTTCCTTTTTGACCTCTAACCACTGGTGACAATATCTGCAACTTTGTTCGTTCTGGAAAATCCATCATTTTATCTACTATTTCTTGTATAGTCATTTGACTAATTTTTTTACCACAAGTAGGACAGTGTACTTCTCCTACTCTAGCAAATAATAATCTCAAATAGTCATAAATCTCAGTAACTGTTCCAACAGTAGAACGAGGGTTTTTAGAAGTAGTTTTTTGGTCAATTGATATTGCAGGAGATAAACCTTCTATATACTCTACGTTTGGCTTTTCCATTTGCCCCAAGAATTGTCTTGCATACGCTGAAAGACTTTCCACATATCTTCTTTGACCTTCTGCATAGATTGTATCAAATGCAAGTGAAGACTTCCCTGATCCTGATAATCCAGTAAAAACTATAAATTTATTTCTAGGAAGCTCTAGGTCAACATTTTTTAAGTTATGCTCTTTTGCACCTTTTATTATGATTTTATCTTCCATCTAATTGTTTATCCTTTCTTCTAATTGCTTAATTTTATCTCTAAGTTCTGCTGCTCTCTCAAATTGTAGATTTTGTGCAGCTTCCATCATTTCTTCTTGTAAGGTAACTATATTTTGTTTAATTTCTTCTATATTATCTGTTTCTTTTATTCCATATATAGCCTCTTCATCTGCAACTTTAGTTGCTTCTATGCTATCTCTAATACTCTTTTTGATAGTTCTTGGTGTAATACCATGTTCTTCATTATATAAATGCTGTATCTCTCTTCTTCTTTTAGTTTCCTGTATTGCATTCTCCATAGATCTAGTTATCTTGTCTGCATACATAATAACCTTACCTTCTGAGTTTCTAGCTGCACGTCCTATTGTTTGTATTAAAGATGTTTCTGAACGTAAGAAACCTTCTTTATCTGCATCTAATATAGCAACTAATGATACTTCTGGAATATCCAAACCTTCTCTAAGTAAGTTTATTCCTACTAAAACATCAAACTTTCCTAATCTTAAATCTCTTATTATTTCAACCCTTTCTAACGTGTCTATATCTGAATGTAAATACTTAACCTTTATATCTATCTCTTTTAAGTAATTAGTTAAGTCTTCACTCATTTTTTTAGTTAGAGTTGTTATTAATACTCTTTCACCTTTTTTAATTACTTTATTCATTTCTACTACTAAATCATCTATTTGATTTTCGATTGGCCTAACATCTATTATTGGATCTAGTAGACCTGTAGGTCTAATTATCTGTTCAGCAACAGTTGTAGAATGCTCTATTTCATACGGTCCTGGAGTTGCAGTTACAAATAGTATTTGATTAATGTTTTCTTCAAATTCTTCAAAGTTTAAAGGTCTATTGTCATAAGCAGAAGGAAGCCTAAACCCATTCTCTATAAGAGAAGTTTTCCTTGATCTATCTCCTCCATACATTCCTCTTACCTGAGGCACTGTAACATGTGATTCATCTACTATTATTAGATAGTCTTTAGGGAAAAAGTCCATCAACGTGTATGGCTTTTCTCCTGGCTTTCTTCCTGTTATATGTCTAGAGTAGTTCTCTATTCCCTGACAAAATCCAATTTCTTTTAGCATTTCTATATCATATCTAGTTCTTTGATCTATCCTTTGCGCTTCTAATAATTTATCCTTATCTTTGAATTCATCTACTCTTTCTTTTACTTCCTTTTCTATTTCAACGATCGCTCTCTCAATTCTTTCTGGTGTAGTAGCATAATGAGATGCAGGAAATATTACAATATGGTTCCTCACACCAACCATCTTTCCAGTAACATAATCTATTTCTGTTATTCTATCTATTTCATCACCAAAAAATTCTATTCTAATTGCTTTTTCATCATTACTTGCTGGGAATATTTCTAAAATATCTCCTCTTACTCTAAATGTACCTCTTGTAAAATTTATATCATTTCTTTCATACTGTATTTCTATTAATTTTTTTATAATTTCATCTCTATCTCTTTCCATACCAGGCCTTAAAGATAGCATAAGTTCTTTATAATCTTCCGGATCTCCTAAACCATATATACAAGATACTGAAGATATGATTATTACATCTTCTCTCTCCAATACAGCCGCCGTAGCAGAGTGACGCAACTTATCGATTTCATCATTTATACTTGCATCTTTTTCTATATATGTATCACTATGAGCAACATATGCTTCTGGTTGATAGTAATCATAATAACTTACAAAATATTCAACTGCATTATCTGGAAAAAACTCTTTAAACTCACTATATAATTGAGCTGCTAAAGTTTTATTATGAGCTAGTATCAATGTAGGTCTTTTTACTTCTTGTATGATATTTGCCATAGTAAAAGTTTTACCAGACCCTGTTACTCCTAATAAAGTCGTATATTTTTCATCATGATTTATAGCATTTACTATAGATTTTATAGCTTCCGGTTGGTCTCCTGTTGGCTTAAAATCTGATTTTAAATTAAAATCCACCACTCTCACTCCTTTGCGAACATTTGTTCATATTAATCATAATTATATCATATATAGCTTAATTTTTTATCTATTTTTAAATATATTTATAGTTGTTTTACATATTTTACCCATTATAGCATAATTTCAACCTATAATATATTTTAATTCATAGAATAAAATTCACTTCATTCATATACCCAACAACTTCGCCAGTTGATAAGAATTTACTTTTCAAGTCACTGTATGAACACTATTTTCATTTATGATAAGTTCATTGAATAACTAAATTTGAGTTACCTATACACAGTTATAAAGTTAATATAATTTCCTTATACGTAAAAAAGGCCTCTATGGGGGATAGAGACCTCTAAAATGGGGGAGATTGAGTAATTCATTTATTTCTATTTAGTTTTATAATATAAGTATGTCCAAGTATTAAATTTATATACATATATTATATATATTTTTATACACAAAAAAAGATTACGTGGCTACGTCTTACTCTCCCAGGAGGTTGCCCTCCAAGTACCATCAGCGCTAAAGAGCTTAACTTCTGTGTTCGGAATGGGAACAGGTGTATCCTCTTTGCTATAATAACCACATAATCTTTATTTTTAGAGTTAGTACTCTGAAAACTGCATATCATTTAATGTTTAATCATTTTAATTGGTCAAGTCCTCGACCTATTAGTATCGATAAGCTAAATACATTACTGCACTTACACCTTCGACCTATCAACCAGGTAGTCT
>JBOFYV010000115.1:0-2911 GCA_051654865.1 Peptostreptococcaceae bacterium | reverse complement strand
CTCATCTATTTGATAATTGCACTTATATTCCTTATCATATTTTTCTTTAAAATATCTTTCTCTTTCTTCCTTGTTCACTATTCTTCTCTCCTTTTATATTTTTATATCACCACCTTTTCTAGTAGTTTATACTATAATTGTATCATATTATTAATTATTTGTCAACATAGATCGCATATTTTCAACACTTTATGTAAATTTATATTACCTACGGTGTTATTTTAGACTTCTTTTTAGTAACACCTCCCCATCCTCAATGCACAACATGGGGAATATCTCGCTACTTTTTTATCACAATAAAAAAGTAATTATTTTTTTTATTATTGTCTTTTATGTATTTTTTATATATAATTTCACATACTATTCATATAAAGATACTACAAAAGGAGGTATTTGGTTATGGAAGTTATCAATTCTTACAATGTTAAATTAACTAATGTTAATAAGTCTATTATTGATACTATTTCTATCTATCGAAAAGCTGTTGCCTTTCTGATTGATACTTATAATCAAGAATGGGCTAGTTTAGTTGTTCTAAATGGCAAAGAAAAAAATAATTTCGCAGAAAAATTAGTTCATCAAACTAATAATAACCCCAATCCTTCCTATGATTTTGATAAATTGTTTTATAAGTTTCCTTCTTATCTTAGAAGGAGTGCTATTTCTGATGCGTTAGGTGTTGTTTCCTCTTACCAATCTAATTTAGATAATTACAACAAAGATAGATATGAAGCCACCTCAAATGGCAAGAAGTTTAAAAAACAATGTCCAAAATTGTCTTTAAAACATTTTAAATGTCCTGCACTATATAAGGGAAACATGTTCCTTAAAAAAGATACTTACACAGGTAGAATTAAAATATATAAATATAATATTAAAAATAAAACCTCTGATTGGATATGGCTATCTGTTCAATATAGAAAAACAGACATTGATTATATAAACAAGAATTGTTTAGATTATAAAGAACTGTCTCCTATTTTAATTAGAAAAAATAGTAACGTATATTTAAAATTTATATTTAAAAAAGAAGTTAAGTTAAATAAAAAGAAAATAAAAGACCAAAAAGTAATGGGTGTAGACTTAGGTTTAAATCACTCTGCTGTATGCTCTATAATAGATTTAAACGGAACTGTTGCTAATAGACTGTTCATTAATCAACCAGTAGAAAAAGACCGTTTAGATCGTATGTTAAAGCATTTAAGATTAAAACAAAAGCAGAGCAATAAAACTAAAATGCCTAAAGTTTGGGGCAAGATAAATGGTTTAAATACTCAAATTACAAATAATACAGTTAGTAAAATAGTTAATTTCGCCAAAGAGAATGGAGTAGATGTAATAGTATTTGAGTACTTAGACTTCAAAGGTAAGAAACCTAAAAACAAAGCTATGAGACTAAACCTATGGGCCAAAAGAGCAATACAAAGTAAAGTAGAACATAAAGCACATAGCTTTGGGATGAGAGTAAATAGAGTAAATGCTAAAAACACAAGTATATTAGCTTTTGATGGAAGTGGCAAAGTTCATAGGAATAGTAAAAATGCTAAATTATGTACATTTGCCACAGGTAAGAAATATAATTGTGACTTAAATGCAAGCTATAATATAGCGAGTAGATATATTATAAGAGAAGTTGCAAATAATATAAGAGAGAAAAAATATACTCTATTAGTGGCAAAAGTCCCATTAATAGAGCGAAGAACACAATGCACTTTATCCACTTTAAAAGAATTAAATTTATATTTATAAGATTCTTTTAGATAATTTATTTGTAGTTATGTAAACTCAACGAGCTTACTTGACTTTAAGTGTGACTTAAAGTAACTAAGAATAAATGTAATGGTGAGTAGATACTAAAAAAAGTATTATATAAAGAATCTCTTTTCTAAAGAAAGAGAAGCTACCACTCTTCAGCAACCACACTGTAAGTGGAAGTGTTCACAAGGTAGGCAAGCTACTTTACGTTATAGCGTTGCGAAAATATAAGATGTTGATATAAATGTCCCCAAAATGTAAGGTAATATACTTTTTGAATCTTAATAGTGGGGTACTTAAACCTATAAAGGATGAACCTCTCAATGTGTTGCAATCACTGAGGTTCATCTTTGTTTTAGGAGTTTTTGATTTTAAATTTCTCCTAAGTCTATCACTTGTATTTGCTCTAATCCATCTTCCTCAACTTCCTTGCAATGTATGTATTTCTTATAGTGATCTATCCACTTTGTTATGTAACTTTCTAAAGACTCGACCTCATTTAACTCTATTTCTCTCAGGAATCTAACAAAATCATCATCTCCCCAGTTATCCTTTAGTTTTTCTTCACATCTCTCATCTATTTCAAACTTCTTATCTGATATCCTTTTTGCATATCTTGTTCTAGCTCTACTAAGTCTATTATCATATATACCATCTTTACAAGCTTTAAGTATCTCTTCTGCACTTTCAGATATTCCATACTTCTCTTTAGCTTCTTCTAGTGATTTAGCTATAGTATGTCCTTTAACCCCTATTTTTGCAATTACTTGATACACTGTGTAACAAGCTATGTACCCATACCTGTCAGTTAATATTTCTTTAAGCAATAAATCATATTCTCTTAATTTTCCTCTATTCTTATACATCAATTCACTTCTAGAACCAACTTCAAATAGGTCGCAAATTTCCTTCTCTATGTTTATTATCTCTATCTTTTCCTTATCCCATAGCTCAACATGATTTCCATCTAGGTCTATTGCTATCCTCTCTTTAAACCATTCAATTTTACCTACCTTATCTTTAGCCATACTTTCCAATGTGCTTATGAAACATTTTCTAAGACTATCTCCTTCAAGTATAACAAAATCTTTTGTAAAATCATCATAGAAAGGTTCACTCAATGCTCTCTCCCTCTCTATTGAAAACTCTCTCTTAA
>JBOFYV010000114.1:0-2676 GCA_051654865.1 Peptostreptococcaceae bacterium | reverse complement strand
CCTGCTTTATCAGTAACAATCCACTGTTTTTAACTATTATAAAATCAGTATGTAATTGAATTTCTTTTATATTATATACTTAAATTTTATTATATTTGTATTTTGGTGTCAATAGTTTTCAAAAATTGTTTTCCTGTTTTTTGTTATATTTATCTTGTACCCTATATTTCTTTTATTAAACCTTTTTTGTAGGCTAATAGTAATAACTTTAGGTCTTTTATTTCTTCTTCTATCTTCTTACCTATGTCTGTGTTTCTTACTCTTTTTCTATTTACTTTATGCTCAACTACTTCTGTAGTTGATAGTATATCTTTCTCGTTTACTATAGCATCTTCTGTTGAAGTAAATGGTTCATGAGAAACTAGTTGCAAACTATGTGAGTTATAAATTAAAGTATACCCTGCTATACCAGTTTTGTTTTGATACGCTTTTGAGAATCCACCATCTATTACAATCACTTTTCCATTTGCTTTTATCGGACTTTCTCCATTTTTACTTTCTACTGGTACATGTCCATTAATTATATGTGATTCTAGTATATCTAGTTCAAACTCTTCAAACATTTTAGTACATATACTTTCTTCTTCTCTAAGATAGAAATAAGAGTTTTTATGTTCTTTGTGAGTTTCTTTTTCTGCTATAAAGTATCTCTCAAAAGTGGTCATATCATCTTTTCCAAATAGTGATGAGCATTTTCCTGTCCACATATACCACATAATATCCATTCCATATTGTTTTTGCAATGTATTTTCTTTGAAGAAGTAGCCTTCTCTTGCTAATGACTCCATTTTATCCATCAATTCTCTTCCTTCATATTTTTCATTTTGAAGGGTCATAGACATAAAGCTAGAGTCTTCGTTTAATGGTATACACCCATGTATTAGTAGGTTTGAATTTGATATAGTGTAGATACTTCCTTTTGAGAATAAAAATGAAGCATGCTTTTGTAGTTTTTCACTATTTTTAAATGAGGACACTAATTTCTCTATTACTATTTCTTCGCCTGGTGTTAGTTTATATGGATTTTCTTTGTATATAGTTGGGAAATAGCTATCTTTTAGTTTATAAGTATTTCCTTTTAATGTAATTGTCCCATTATCATAATCTATGTAATTTAATAATAATCTATGATTCATTTCAAATTCTGGCCTTCTAATTATTACTGCACCCTCTAGTTTAAACTGAATTATACTTATTGCTTTGTGCATTTTTGCTATTAAAGATTTCTCTGTTTTTGATACTTGTTCATCTTCTATTTTAGGCATAAAGCTTTTGCAGTTATCTTCTTTATATACTTCCATTGCAAATGTTGCTAGAGGTAATAAGTTTATACCATATATATCCTCTATTATATCTAAGTTTGCATATCGTGCTGATATTCTAAGGGCATTGGCTATGCATGTTTTTTCTCCTGCAGCTGCACCCATCCATAGTATGTCATGGTTCCCCCACTGTATATCTACTGAGTGGTATTCCATTAATGTATCTAGTACAATATCTGGCCTAGGTCCTCTATCGTATATGTCCCCTATGACGTGCAGTTTATCTACTACTAGTTTTTGTATAGTTTTTGATATTGCTATTATAAATTCTTTTGCTCTATCTATGTCTATTATTGTGTCTACTATACTTTGGTAGTATTCTTGCTTATGTTGTCCTTCTATGTTTTCATGTAATAATTCTTCTATTATGTATTTGAAATCATCTGGTAGTAACTTTCTAACTTTTGAGCGTGTATATTTACTTGATGCATATTTACACAGTTCTATTAATCTGTACATATTTATTCTATAAAAATCATCTATGTCATTTTCTTCTTTTTCTATTAGTTCTAGTTTTTGCTCTGGATAATATACCAATGTTGCTAATGCTTTTTTTTCAGATTCTCTCATTGTGTTGGAGAATAGTTCTTCTATTTTTCTTTTTACTACTCCAGATCCATTTTTTAATACGTGTACAAAGGGCTCATATTCTCCATGTATATCACTTACAAAATGTTCTGTTCCTTTGGGTAAGTTTAGTATTGCTTCTAAATTTATTATTTCTGTACTTGCTTTTGATATACTTGGATATTGTTTTGCCAGTAATTCTAAGTACTTTAGCTCCTTCTCTGGTTTTCTCATTTGGCACCTCCAGATTTTATAATATATATATATAATTATATCACATTCATACATTAAGTTATTTATTCACAAAATTATATATTAACTTTTTTTGTATGTTTTTGTAACAAATAATTTGTTTTTTAATAATATGTATTATGAGGATAAGCCTCATAATTTATTAATTTAGGAGAGATTTTTTATGGACAGACATTATGATTGTGGATGCGACAAACCAAGCTATCCATGTGAAAAATATTTACGTGAAGCTAGAATTCAAGAAGAAAAAGCTTTCGAAGCTAGAGCTAAAGCTGAAAAGGTTAAGGATCAAGCACTATCTATAGAATGTGAAATAAATGCACTATTAGCAAAAGTTAGAGAGTTAGAAGAAAGATCTGACGAACTTTGGGAAAAATATGATGAATTAGAATGTGCATCATTTGATTTATTAGACAGAGCTAACGAAAATCTTGAGAGATATATAGAGTGTAAAGATGATCAAAGAAAACCAGTACCTCCAAAGCCATGTCCTCCAGATCCATGTCATCAAAGACCATGCCACGAGAGACCATGT
>JBOFYV010000113.1:0-4884 GCA_051654865.1 Peptostreptococcaceae bacterium | reverse complement strand
TTCTTTTCAACTTTCTTCATACTGTTCATCTTCTCAACTTTTTTCATACTATTCATACCATTACCACCTTTTGAATTAATTTATACTTACATTATAACCATATATGTCCTATTTAGTCAACAATATTACCAATATTTACATTCTTAATCGTATACCTACTTATGCTATAATACATTTATCTATTCAATAAGAGCTAACGCTAGTAAAAGATTGCATATAGAGGTCGGTGCGACCTTGATAGCTTGGGTAAACTTGTGGCGATAGTCATATTGACCAAGAAGCCGCTTAGACTTTAGCTAAGTGTGCAGTTCACATTATAATTGCATAAGCTTAGATACAAACTAAATCTCCCCTTAACAAAGGTTTAGATGTCTATAAGTTCAATAATTAGAGGTATGCGAAGGGTGCGTATCTCTTTTTAGTACAAGAAAAAAGACACTCAAACGGTGAGTGCCTTGCTTCGATATGTTGCGATAAATACCAAAATTAAATTCTAAAAGGGGTAACTTAGTTCGGAGGAAACCAAGTAGTCTAACTAAAACCAAAACATTCGTAAGTTGTAAGATTAATTGGGAGTACCTCTTACACTTATAATTATAAGGTATTTGTCCACTAGATGCAACAATTATTTTACATTTTTTGGAATATTTTTTATATTATTTGCATAGTGGTGGCTTAATGATATAATTAGATCAAGTACAAATATACATTACCTAGAGGTATTAACGAGTGGTGTCGCATACCTATCCCCTTTACTAGTTACTTATAACTTCTAGTAGAGGGGTTTTTAATTGTTTCTGCATACCTCGCATCTATCCCATATAAATAACCTTTCTTCTCCACAAAATCTACAGTATTGGTAATAGCCATCTGTATGGCTTCTATCTTCCTTTTCTTCATCATCACAACTAAATATATTCCACATATAAACAAACCTCCTTAAAATTGATTCTAGGAGGTATTATTGGCATATTATTTTATTTTATACATTTGTATTGTTATTTGCTTTTACTAAATATTATTTCCCAAGTTAACTTGTTACGTTACAAGCATTGAAATCACTTTGATAGGTAAACGTGTACCGTTCAAGAAAGGAATATACTTACCGTTCTGAATAGGGATACCTTTACCGTTCAAGAAAGGGAAGCCTATACCTACTAGTAATATAACTTTAGTAAAATAAACTATTAATATAAATAATATATATATGCTTACATATTTTTCTTTACATTTAATTCTTTTAATAGTACAATATAAGTAAGTAATAAATACGAACCAATAAGGAGTTGTTGAAATGAGATTTAATATGAATGTTGCATTAGAGAATGACTTATCTATTAATGATGTTGTTGTAATAGCTTTGATAGATAGTATAAGCAAGAAAAGAGGTATTGGGAATAAATGTGTTATAGGATATGATGAAATTATAAGTGAAATCCCATTAATATTTAATTCATCAAACCAAACCAACTTGAAAAGACTTAGATCTATTCTTAATAAGGAATCTGTTGAAAGATTTGTTTCTAGGGATATAGTTCAATTAGGTAGAGGCAAAGGTGCAGAAGTTACATTTACTATTAATAAAGAAATGATAGACAGATTAGAATTTAATGGTATTATAAGCGAAGAATGAAAGGAGGGTGAAAGATATGAGTAATTATTTTACGGTAAAAGACGAACTTGAAAAACAGTTCTTTAGATTCCCAAAGGCTTTAATTATGGAATCTAAGTATAAGGAAATGAGTAGAGATGCAAAGTTTTTATATGCTATATTAATGGATAGGTATACAGTATCGGAGAAGAATGTAAATGAAGGTGATGATACTTGGATGGATGACAACAATAGAATATATTTTGTTTATGACCAAGAGAAGCTTTCTGAATTATTTGGCGCAAGTGAGAAAACATTGAGAAAATATATAAATGAATTGGTAAAGAATGAACTATTAGAGATAAAGAGAGTTGGATTAGGGAAAGCTAATATATACTATTTAAAGAAGCCAATAATAAAAGATATGATTGAAAATAAGCTTAAAAACAAAAAGTCCCCAACTTTTGGCGAAGTTAAGGACGCAAATAAAAATTCTAAAGTTAATGATAGTATATGCAATAACAATAATATTAATACATTAAAAGAAGAAAATAAAGTAGAAAATAATGTAAGTGAAGTTGTTAAGCTTCTACAGGATAGTAAAATAACTGGTATAAAGCCTACAGAAGCCGATAAAACCTTTACTGATATAAATATATTAAAGGTGGCAATAGAAGAGTGTATAATCCGAAAAGCTAAAAGTTATGGCTATTTAAAGAGTGTTTATAATACTAAAGTTGAAGATAGTAAAGAAAAAGAAAAGTCTAGTACGGTAAATGGCGAGTATACTATAGCTAGTAATGGTCAAAGGATACCAGTATATAATGGGTTTAAAGATGAAAAACCAAAGAAGTTAAATTTTAATAATACTTGTAATAACAATTTACATCAATATACACCTAAGGAATTAGAAGAAATGCTTATAGAAAAACAGAAGGAAAAGGGGATGTTGTAATGAATATAAAATGTGGTAGAAAAACTTATACGGTAACTGAAAAGGATTATATAATGAGTAACGGTGCTTGTTTGCAACTTCTATTATATTCTGAAATGTTAAGACCTTTATATTTGAGGGATACACCTCCTAGAGTTTCAATAGCATTATTCAAAAGGTTGTTAAAAGAAGGAAAAATAAAAGAATTTGAAAATAAAGAAGGTTACGCAGAATGTGTTTACTATAGATTTGTATTAGAGGGGAATAAATAATGGAGTTTGCAGTAGCAGTATTTATAATATTAAGTGTGTTTGAAGTTGTTAGAACTAAATAGGCTAGAGAAATCTAGTCTTTAATTTTTCCTATGAATGTTGAATAAAGTGGACACATAAAGCATATAATTAACATATAATAAAGTATAAAACTTAAAGGGGGAATTGATATGAAAATATACACGTTGGAAGCTAAAGGAGAAGTGCTAGCAATATTAACGCACAAGGACAATATGAGTTACAGAATGTTTAAGGAAATATGTCAAGAAGCTACAGAAGAAGCAGAAAATGACTTTTACACTTTAAAGGATATATTAACAGACGAACAAGGCTTTGAGATTGTAGAAGCAGTTGGAGGATTTGAAGTATCTAAAAAGAAAGGAGCTTTATAATATGTTTAGTACTGGGGCAATGATAGTTTACTATGGAGGATTACTGATAATTTGTTTATTGTAAAAAAAAATATAGGTGTTGGATTGACGGGTCCAACACCTACTACTATTACTACTAAATTTCGTGGTTAGATATTATTTGCAATATATGTGTTTATTTTATTTACTTATATTATAACACCAAATTAGAAGTTATTAACACTGTATTAACAAATTGGGGGTAAATTATGGAAAATAATATAATTGGTGTAACTTTAAAGGCTATAGCAGAAGGGGTTCCTGCAATAGGAAGGATATTATATAATGCGTATGATTCGTTGGGCAATGTTATGTATAGGCTTATAGAGGGCGTTCCGTATGGTTCAGTAATAGAAGAAGATGACATTATAACTACCGATAATATAAAGATGTATGAGTATATACCAGTTGAAAAGGTGAATGACATTAGGAGAGAAGGAGATAAAGTAATATTTGAGTATATAGAAGGTGAGAAGGAAGGTATAAGAGCCTGTATAGGCTTTGATAATATGGATACTCCTGTAACTATTGACTTACTTGATGGGCATTTACTTATAGGAGGTATGACAGGAGGTGGAAAGTCTAATCTGATAAATGTAATAATAACTAATTTAATGCTTACCTATACCAGAAATGAGGTTTTCTTTATGGGGTGCGACTTAGCTGCTTCTGATATTTATTACTTTAGAAGATACGCAAACTTTAAAGAAGTAAGTATAGATCATAAAGGATTCTTAGAGCAGGTTAACTGGCTTGAGAAGAAAATGAAAGAGAGAAGTATAATATTAGATGAATGTAATTGTAGGAATGTTGTTAGCTATAATAGTAAATATGATAAGAAAATGTGCTATATAGTATTTATAATAGATGAACTAACGCAATTAACTGATAATAAAGAGTGCAAAGAGAAATTGCATAAGCTAATGAGTGTATGTAGGAAGTTTGGCGTTTATGTGATATGTTGCGGGCAGGACGCCACAAAGGAAACTATAGGTAAGTGTAAGATGAATTGTCCTCAAGTAATAGGATTAAGAACCTTTGATGATACTGATTCAGATACTTTGATTGGAAAGAACCAAAACTTAAAAGATTTGCAAGTTGGTCAATGTAAGTTGAGAAGTAAAGGTGAGATAATAGAAACGCAAGTAATGTATATAAGCGAGGACACGATAGAATCGGTTTTAAAGCCTTTTGAAAAGGAATAAGGATAATTAGTATTAGGAGGTTATGACAATGGCTTATACGTATAGATTTGTTGATGTAAATAATAGAATAATATATATAGGTAAGACAGTTAACATAGATAGAAGAATAGCAGAACACTTTGGGGGTAAGGGGCATTTACCTAAAGAGTGTTACAATTCAGTAGCAAGGATAGAATATCAGAAACATAACACCGAAGCAGATGCACTTATATGGGAAACTTACTATATAACCCTACTATCTCCAAAATTCAATAAGCTTCAAAAGTCTAGAGATATGCCGACTATTGAGTTTAAGGAGAAGGAATGGAAACTGTATAAGCAACTAAAGAATACTAATGCACCTGTAAAATTAAACTGGAACTGGTTTAGTATAGCGTGGTTGATGTTTTTAATGTACTTGATAGTGAAGTGGCTAATTAGTTTTATATAGTTGACAATAGAGGACAATTAATATATACTTTAGTTATTACTA
>JBOFYV010000112.1:0-6354 GCA_051654865.1 Peptostreptococcaceae bacterium | reverse complement strand
CTCCTGTTGGAAGTAAGGTTGTTTTACTAGACAGAAGTTATCTACAAAATACAGTCGCCCAACTTTTACGTAGTTTTATATTAGTTGGTGCAGTTAGTTTAATAGTGTTATTAATTATTAGTTTTTATTTAACTAATAGAGCTCTAAGGCCCATAAAAGAAACTTTTGAAAAACAAAAGCAGTTTATTGCTGATGCTTCTCATGAATTAAAAACTCCTCTTACTATTATTAAGACTAATGCTTCTTTAGTGCTTAGTAATCCAGATGATACTGTTAGAAATCAGTCTAAGTGGATAAATTATATTAGTTCTCAAGGTGATAGAATGTCTGAATTGATTAATGAAATGCTATCTCTTGCTAAGCTTGATGTAGAAGAAAATAAGATTGAGCTACACTCTATTAACATGAGTAAAATAGTTCAGAGCATTATGCTTGGATTTGATGCTATTATTTATGAAAATGGAATTGAATTAGAAGAAAATATATCAAGGGATATATTTATTAATGGAGATTCTGAAAGTATAAAAAAATTATTTAGTATATTGATGGATAATGCTATAAAACATAGCAATAAAAGTGGAAAAATTACTGTAGATTTATTTAAAGAAAAAAATAAAGTTAAGCTTATAGTTAAAAATACAGGGGAAGGTATAGCTCCTGAACATTTAGAAAAAATCTTTGAAAGATTTTATAGAGTTGATACTTCCAGAGTAAGAGAAACTGGTGGTTATGGACTTGGATTATCTATTGCTAAATCTATCTCTACTCAGCATAAAGGTAAAATTTACGCTAAGAGTACAGTTGGAGAAGATTCTACATTTATAGTAGAGCTTCCTCTACAGTAAAAATAGATATAACGAAAAGAGACTACAGCAATTATCATTGTAGTCTTTTTTCGTTGTATCTATTTTATTATTTATTATTTATTATATTATTGTGTTTGAGTGTTGTTTGTTGTAGTATCTTGTGTTGGTGGTTGCTGCATATTGCTATTTCTACCCGGTCTAGTACCACCATTACCTTTTCCACCACCCATTTGTCCTCCTCCAGGTCCACCCATGTTGCCTGAAGCTGCAGATCCTAGGTTAGTTATTGTATCTGATACTGTAAAGCTTTCTGATTCAGTTCCTCCTGAGTATTTACCTCCAGAGTATAATCCATCCTTAACTTCTCCTGTTGAACTCCCTCCATATGATACAGTATATGTTGATCCTGTTTTTAATTCAGGTGATGATATTACCACTGATTGATATTGTTTTGATGGTGCAAATGTAACTAATTCATTACCTTTTTCATCTGCTATATGAATTATAGTGTTAGCTGATTGTGATGATAAACCTACGTTTACTGAGTTTTGAGACGAAGTTGAACTAGGTGACTGTGCCATACCTGCGCTACCTGCTGCAATTAAAATCCCTCCACTTATATCACAACTACCATCATAGTCTAGTGCTCCATTTCCACCATTTTCTGGACCATTTACTACAGTTTTACCACCAGTTATTTTTATTGATCCATTTGCATCTAATCCATCTCCACTAGCATCTACTACTGTATATCCACCATTTATTACTATTTCACATATGCTAGATGAGTTAAAGTTATTTTCTCCTGGTCTACCGTTAGTTGCAGAGCCATCATTTCCTCCACCTGCATTTATGCCATCATCACTTGCTACTATGTGTATATCTCCATCATTTATAGTTATTGATTGACTCTCTATTCCTTCATAAGATTTTGTAATATTAATATCTCCACCACTTATTTTAATTGAAGAATCTGCATGTACACCATCATCTCCTGAAGCAATGTTCATAGTTCCTCCATTAATAATAATACTATCATTTGTATGAATAGAGTCATCTGATGAATCAATATTTATATTTCCTCCAGATATAGTAATATTAGAAGTTGACTTTATTCCTTTTGCACTAGTAGTATCTGTTTCTTCTGTAGTTGTTGTACTGTTAGCATCTTGAGCCGTACCGCCTGGTACTTGTTCTCCTTGCTGTCCTCTTGGAGGTTGTACTTTACCCCAGTTACCCCAACTTTCAATTTTACTACTGCTGTTTTGGCTGCCTTCACCTGATACTATTCTTATTTCTCCATCAGCTATTATAGCATTAGTTTCTGCTTGTATTCCATCTTGGCCAGATGTAATATTTAAAGTCCCTCCTGCAATGTGTATATATCCTTTATCGGATTCTTCAGTATTACTTGATTTTATTCCATCTTCTTTAGCATCTATAGTTAGATTCCCATCTAGTATTGTAATAGAATCCTTACCTCTTAATCCATCACCTACTGCATTTACAGCTATCTCCCCACCTTCTATTTTTAAGTCATCTTTACTAGTTATACCATTATTGTAATTTGCATTTACTACTAATGAACCTGCTCCTATTATAGTAAGGTCGTCTTTACTATAGATTGCTGCATTCGGTTCATCTATTGTATCATCTTCAAATATATATTCCGATCCATCTGTTATTGTATTTTTACTTCCTTCTACTAGTGCTACTACAGCTTCTTTAGCGGTTTTAAAATGTATTGGGGCACTGTTTGAGCATGTTAGTGTTGCATTATTTAATTGTATTTGAACTTTATCTTCCTTAGTTGCTTCAACTATTATTTGTCCATCTTTTAGTTCACCGCTAATACTATAAGTACCTGCTGATGTTATTTTTACTATATTATTTTCAGCAGTGGCACCTTCTCCTTTTATATTTATACTGTCCCCAAGTTCTATATAGGTGTCTACTTCTTTTATTTCTTCACTTTTTGTTGTATCTATAACTTGAGTTGTTGTTGTATTATTAGTTGTAGTTGTAGGTGTAGTATTGTTATTTTTCACTGAGCATCCTGTTACACTTACAGTTAATGAAAGTATGCATAACGTTGCTATTAATCTTTTATTCATAGTTAACCCTCCAGAAAATCTTACCTCTCTATTTTTATATTTGTTCTAAGAATATAATAACAACCCTACCTTAAACTAAACTTAAAAAAGTCTAATGATTATCATTTACTAAATTTTATAAAATAAAAACAACTACGCTTTTGCGTAGTTGTTTTTTAAAAATTAAATTTAATTTTTAAAATGTTATCTTAAATAGCTAATTAAATAATGGCCAATTACTTAATTAATAGCATAGCTAGTGCATTTAAGAAGAATAGAACTGCTGTTGTTTTTGTTACTCTACCTAAGAAAGCTTCTTTACCTTTTGGCTTGAAGTAGCTTTGTGTTCCTTCTCCACCGAATTGTGAAGGAACTGCACTTTTAGTATCTTGAGGCATTATACTTCCTATAAGAACTATAGCTAATACTACTTGTACTCCCATTAGTATCATTCTTATATCCATAGCGACCCCTCCTATCTTTTGTTTATTGTCATAATATTACTTCACATTTTAATATATCACAAACACCTTGAATTTTCAAGGTGTTTGCATAGTCAGGACTATAGTATAACGCCCCACATTAATGTAGAAACAATAGTTATAGTTAATCCTATCATTGATTCATATGGTATTAATTTTAATCTATCACTTATACTCATATTTACCGATCCTGCTGTAGCATGGAAGAATGATCCATGTGGTAAATGGTCTAGTACTGTAGCTCCTGCATGTACCATTGCTCCTCCTGCTAACGGAGATATACCTACTGCTAATATTGCTGGTGCAAATGTAGCTGAAGCTATTGTTGTACCTGCTGTAGTCGATGCTGTTGCTGCAGACATTAGTATACCTGATATTGGTGCTAGTAAAAATTCAGGCATATTCATCGAGCTAAGTAATGATATTGTTGTAGCTTGTAATCCTGATGCTTTTATTATTCCTGCTACTGTACCTGTTCCTATTAATAATATTGCAACCGGCATCATCTTTGATAATCCAAATACTATATAATCATTTAAGTTTTTAGCTTTTCCCATAGCTATAACCCCTATGATTCCTCCCACTGGTAACGCTATTAATGGGTCTACTGTTACACCTATTAAAGGTCTAAGTGCAAGTAGTGCTATTGCAACTATAGGACCAATTATTGCTGCGAAAAATTGTGGCAAATCAGTATTTACCTCTGTTTCAGCTTCATACTCTGTAACTTCATGCTTTAGCTTTTTTGCTAATATCGAAGTTATTATTACTGTAACTATTAATCCAAATATTGCTGGTATTATGTTTGCCATCATTAATGATGATAACTCTACTCCAAAGTTTTCTGCACCTGATATTGTATTTGGATTTGGAGATATTACATTTCCACATTTACCTCCACCTGTCATAGCTAATAATAAAACTATTGGTGAGTAGCTAAGTTTTCTACCTACTGCTATTGCTATAGGTGCTACTGTTATTACTGCTACGTCTACAAATACTCCTACTGCGGTTAGTATCATTGTAGATAGTGATAAAGCAAATAATGCTCTTTTTTCACCTAGGGCATTTATTATTTGGTCTGCTATTTTAGCTGCAGCACCTGTTTGAATTAGTACTCCTGCAAGTACCCCAGATGTTACTATACGTAGTATAGCTGGCATTATATCTTTTGCCCCACCTATCATTATATCTACTGTAGATGTAAGCCCTGCTCCACCTACTAATCCTCCAACTACTGCTCCTAGTATCAAACTGTAAGCAGGTTGTACTTTTTTTATAATCAGTATAATTGCTACTGCTAAGCCTAATAAGGCTCCAAATGTTGTTATTTGTACTTCCATAGTGTCTACCTCTTTTACTTATTGTCATTTACTATTTATTTTATTTTTGTAATACCTTTATAAGATTGAAAACTTGTGTTGTTGTAGATGTCATATTCTTCATAGCTGTTTCTTTATTCATTGCTTCTTCTATAGTCATAGCTCCATTTACTATTGAGAAATATGCATCCATTCCTTCTTCATTACATTTTATGGCATCATCCGTAGTTGAACCTGCTAGTCCAATTACTTTTACACCATGTTTTTTAGCTAACTTAGCCACTCCTATAGGAGCTTTTCCCATAGCTGTTTGGTTGTCTAGTCTACCTTCACCTGTAATTACGAAATCAGCATCTTTTATTTCATCTTCTAATTTTATTTCGTCTAATATTATTTTTATACCTGATTCTAGCTTTGAATTTAAGAATGCTAAAAATGCAAATCCAAGTCCTCCAGCTGCACCTACACCCTCTACGTTTGCTATATCTTTGTCTAAATCAGACTTAACTACATCAGCAAAATTTCTAAGACCATTATCTAACTCTTCTACTATTTCTTTAGTAGCTCCTTTTTGAGGACCATATATATAAGCAGCTCCATTAGTTCCATATAATGGATTATTTACATCACAAGCAATTTTGAAATTACATTCATCTAATTCTTTTAATCTATTATCTGTTCTTATTTTTTTTATTTTTTTTAATACTTTTCCGCCTAGTCCTACTAATTCATCATTTTCATCATAAAATTCAAATCCTAAAGCTTGAAGCATACCAACCCCTGCATCATTAGTAGCACTTCCACCTATACCTACTATGAAATTTCTACATCCTCTACTTATAGATTCTTTTATTATTTCACCTACTCCATAAGTAGTAGTATTCAATGGATTTCTAAGTTCCCTTGGTACTAGTGGCAATCCAGATGCTTGAGCCATTTCTATTATTGCAGTATTACTATCTTTTAATATTCCATATGTAGCGTTTACCTTATTTATAATGGGACCTGTGACATCCAAAGATTGCTCTTCACCATTCATCCCTTGAACCAAAGCTTCAACGGTACCCTCACCACCATCAGCTAATGGCATAATTTTCACAATTGCATCATCATAAACTTTTAGGATACCATCCTTGATAGCCTTTGCAGCTTCTATAGAAGTCAAACTTCCCTTTAACGAATCTATCGAAATTACAATTTTCATATTATCTACTCCTTTTGCTAATATTATTCCAAATTCACATATACACATTCATATAATATTTGCTTTGTCTGTATCGCAAACCACTTTGCAAAGTAATCTAACAATTAGTTTTCTAATTGTATATCACAAATATCTATTGTAATACATTATTTTGTTTTTAACAAAGGTTTTTTTTATAAATTTAAAATTTATAAAAAAGCCTTGAGATGATTTTATTCACCTCAAGGCTTTTGTGTATAAACTATATTTATTTAATAATTTATTTCTTTAAGTTATAGAAAGAGTTCATTCCACAGTATCTAGCTGTATCACCTATAGTATCTTCTATTCTTAATAATTGGTTGTACTTAGCAACTCTATCAGTTCTTGATGGAGCACCAGTCTTTATTTGACCAGCGTTTACAGCTACTGCTAAGTCAGCTATTGTAGAATCTTCAGATTCTCCTG
>JBOFYV010000111.1:0-19326 GCA_051654865.1 Peptostreptococcaceae bacterium | reverse complement strand
TCATCCCCTTAATTTATAGCTTTTTCTGCTATTTGTACGGTTATTTGTATCATTTTATTCCTCACTTTATTACTATTAATATAAGAAAAGAGACTAATCCCATTTAGCCTCTTTCCTTATATTGAGAAATTATATTATTCTATATCAATTTTCATATCTTTGTAATAGTATTTCATATCATTTTCATTTATTTCTCTCATGACCTTACAAGGGTTTCCTACAGCTACTACATTAGCTGGAATATCCTTTGTAACTACACTTCCTGCACCTATAATTGAATTGTCTCCTATTTTTACACCAGGAAGAACTATCGCACCTGCACCTATCCATACATTGTTTCCTATATGTATTGGCAGATTGTATTGAGCCTGCTTTCTTCTTAATTCTGGATGTACAGGATGAGTTCCTGCTGAAATAACAACATTTGGAGCAAACATAACGTTGTCACCTACAAAGATTTCTGCATCATCTACTAAGGTAAGATTGAAATTAGCATATACTCCTTTTCCAAAATGAACATTTTTGCCACCCCAATTTGCTCTAAGAGGAGGTTCTATATAACACTCTTCTCCTATTTCTGCAAACATCTCTTTTAATAATTCATTTCTTTTATCTTGTTCTGATGGACGTGTTTGATTAAAATCATATAATAGTTCCTGACACACTAATTGTTCTTGTACTAATTCTTCATTATTACAGTAGTATAATTTTTGATTATATTGTCTCTCTTTAATTTCTTCTAATTGCATATTTGATCCCCCTTAAATAAACTCTTCTTTTCTATTATAAAATTTTATAGTCTATTGGTACAAGAACATTTTGATTATTGAATTTTTACAATATAATTAAACTCATCTATTTTGTTATACTCTATACTTTTATTGTATTTATCAAACGCTTTACTTAACAAATCAATATATGAATAATACTCATCCTTTATCTCGCCTATCTGTTGTTTTGATAAATGTTTTAAGATTTGCTTTTCTGACTCTTCGCTCTCAAACATTAAATCTCCAATGATTATAGTCCCATTATCTGCTAATACTCTCATCATCTCTTTTATTGCAATGTATTTTTCTTTTTCATTTAAATGATGAAATGCATATGTTGAAATAATAATATCAAATGAATTATTATCATAAGGTATTTTTAAAAATTCACCCAGCCTAACTTTTAAATTCGGATATTTTTCTTTTGCAACTGATAACATCTCTCTAGACTGGTCTATTCCTATTATCTCATAATCACTATTTAAAAACTTACTAGCTAAATTTCCAGTACCTACACCTATTTC
Organism: Peptostreptococcaceae bacterium; assembly: GCA_051654865.1. Lineage (GTDB taxonomy): Bacteria > Bacillota > Clostridia > Peptostreptococcales > Peptostreptococcaceae > JBOFOR01. The sequence goes on along the minus strand of JBOFYV010000111.1, from coordinate 18,032 downwards.
AAGTATTCTAGATTTATTTTTATTTAATGATTCTACTGAGTCATATACACTTTGTAATATTAATTCATAATTTCTATATATTTTTAATTCACCAATATCTTTTTTAACGTCGTCATCGTAAGATTTGGCCCAATTATTAAAATTCCACTTATCTTCCCATTTATCTTTTATGTTATTTGATTCATTGCTTTCATTTATTATATCTAACAAATCCTCTTTTATTTTTAAATTGTCTGTTTCTTCATAAATTTTGTCTATTACTATTTCTAAAGATGATCTTATTGTATTAAGCTTATGAATTTCATCATTAACTATTTTCCATTGATTATGAAAATGAGTTAAATAATTTTCCTTCTCACTATTTTTTAATATATTCTGTATAACTTCAATGCTCAATCCAATTGACCTATAAAGTAATATAAATTGTAATGTAATAATATCTTCTTCGTTAAATCTTCGGTATTGGTTATCAAACTGCCTTATTGGTGTTAATAATCCCTTTTTTTCATAAAACCTAATCTTATTAGTACTAATCTTAAATATTTCAGCTATCTCACTAATAGTATATTCTTTTATCATATCTACTCCCCCTTAATACTTAATATACTAAGATTCTAAACTTTCGCCTTAGGTTAAAGTCAATACTAAATTATATAAAATATTCACAACTTACATATTTTAAATAACAATCCCTCCATGAAATCTACACTCATATATCTTTTTGTCATTAAAATATATCTCTTCATAACCATTAAACCATTCAAATTCACTATTAACAATACAATGATACTTATAATCTCCATTTTGATACACCAATGGCCCTCTGTATGGATATTCTTTAGTTTCGGCTGATAATACTTCTTTTAGAAACTTTCCTGAAAAAGGCTCAGCTAGCACTCTACCCGAATAATTTATAGCCCAATATGGTTTGTCTTCTATCCATACTGCTTTTTACCACTACTAGCATATGTAGATTTTTTAGCTATCTACCAATCAAACCTAACAGTTTTGACAACTTATAGTTGCACTATTATTTAAGCACAAGAAGTAACCTCTTCATTATTTCATAGAGGTTACACTTTAAAGTCAACATAACTTTAATATCTTATATATATTTAAAAATTATATTCATATTAAGCATCTTTCTTTTTATTATTATTCTATCCTTGAGATTTTTTCTCTCAATAAGAATCATACTCATTATTTCCCATAAAAGTACTGTACCTCCTGCATTAAGCAGTGCCCCAATGAAGTTCTCACCTTTATACTTATAGATAAAATTCCATAAACTAAGTAATATAAGAGCATAAACAATGTAGTATACAATCCTTTTCATACCCATTATATTAATCTTCTTTTTATAATTAAAATAAGATTTATAATAATTAATAATTCCTTCTTCAACATCTTTCTCTACTTTATGATTTTCTTTGTCTTTTGGTATGTAAATAATTAGCTCTAGTTTTTGATTCTTTATTTTCCTATTTGAAGTCAGAATAATTTTATCTATTAAATCATCTATATCTTCATTAAGTTCTCTATTTTTTATATCTCTGTAATCAAATTCATTAAAAAAATCCTCATATTTTTCAATTTTAATTGGGATTTCAAAAACATTATCTTCCATATTTATAGGACCTCAATAACCTTATATTTTTCTTATTATTACCTAAAAATTGTTAGCAATGCAATATTTAATTTATTTGATACAGCTTTTTTTCTTTGCTGATATTAATAGCATCATTGGTCTACGTAATTCATCTTTCATATCTTCATAATCATCTAACATTTTTTTTGGAGGTATTGGCTCAATAACTTCTTTTATTTCAAATCCACATTTTAATAAATCATTTATATATGTAGTTAATGTCTTATGATACTTAACTACATCTTCACCTAAAAAGTTACTTATTCTTTTTCCTTCATAGAAATAATTGTCTACCGGCCAATGTAATTTTTCTTTAGATTCATTAGTCTGCCATTGTTGATTTCCATAAGCTGTAAATATAGGATGTTCAACTGAAAATATAAAATCTCCATTGTATTTTAATGTATCATATACTTTTTTACACACTTTATGAAATTCTTCAACATAATGTAATGCAAGGGAGCTTATTACAACATCAAAGTAATCTTCTCTCGTTTCTATTTCTTCTATTGTTGATTTTATATATTTTATAGCATTATCTCCATTGATTTTTTTAGCCTTGTCTAACATTTTTTCTGATGAGTCTACGCCTATAACTTCTTTTGCTTTATTATCTATAGCATATTTGCAATGCCATCCAAATCCACAACCTAAATCCAGTACTATTTTATTTTCTAAATTAGGTAACATTTTTTCTAAGGTTTCCCATTCTCCCGCACTTTCTAGTCCATATGTTGATCTTGGCATTTTACTATACTCACAAAAAAATTTCTCATCATCATATTTATTGCATATCATAAATTATCACCATCACTTTCAACTATTGATATACCTTTAATAATAACATTATTTTTATATACTCATATTCTCCTAGTTGTATCTGTATAATTTATGTTTATTTTAAAAAAAGATATTTGCTTAAATACAAATATCTTTTTGCTTTTATTTATATGTTTTTTTATACTCTTTTAAAATTCTTCTTATACTATTCTCAACTAAATAATATTTATTAGATAATTCTCTTATAGTCATACCACTATCAAAATCATTATATATTCTTTTATTTCTTTCTTTTAGATTTTTCTTAGTATCAGTATTATCTCCCCAAGTTTTTTTATTATCTTCTTTTTTAGGTATATATATATATCCACCATCAAAAAAATCTTGAAGTTTAATAACTAAATCCTGTGGTAGTATGTCTTGTGCTTTTTTATATTTCATTTTTTGCTCCTATCTACTATAAATTTGTAAATATTAAAGCAAAAACTACACAAAACTACTTTTCTGAGCTTCCTATTTTCACTTTAGCTTCTAACAAAATAGATATTGATGCAGTTTTTGCTAGAAGCTTATCACATCTTTTAAGTAATCCGTTTTATAGATATTCATCCGTATTTCACCTCTCTTTTTATTTTAAACCATAATCATTACTTATCGATACAGTTCACTATTTTAATCTTAAACATCACTCTATATTCTATTTACATTTGTTTCTATAGCTGCATTCATAACTGCCTTAGCCACATTATTAGCTACATTCTCATCAAAAGCACCTGGTAATATATACTCTGGTGAAATCTCATCATCACCTATAGTATTTGCTATTGCATAAGCCGCAGCAATTTTCATTTCTTCATTTATATCACTAGCTCTAACATCTAGAGATCCTCTAAACACACCAGGAAATGCAAGAACATTATTTACCTGATTAGGAAAATCACTTCTTCCTGTACCTACTACCAATGCTCCACCTGCTTTAGCTTCCTCTGGCATTATTTCAGGTGTCGGATTAGCCATTGCTAATACCATAGATTTTTCATTCATAGTTTCTACCATTTCACGAGTCATAGCTCCAGGTCCTGATACTCCTATAAATATGTCTTTTCCTTTTATAATCTCAACTAGCATACCTTCTTCATTTCTTATATTTGTTACATCCATCATTTCTTTTTGCGCCCAGTTTAAGTCATCCATTTTTTCGCTTAACGCACCTTTTCTATTACAGAAAATTACATTCTTAACCTTCATACTAAGAAGAATCTTACCTATAGCCATACCTGCTGCACCTGGTCCATTTATTACTATTTCTAAATCTTCTATATTTTTATTAGCTAATTTCACATAATTTATAACTGCAGCTGCTACAACTATAGCAGTACCATGTTGGTCATCGTGAAACACTGGTATATCTAATTCCTTCTTAAGCTTTTCTTCTATTTCAAAACATCTTGGTGAACTTATATCTTCTAAGTTTATTCCCCCAAATACTGGTTCCATTAATTTAACTGCATTTACTATTTCATCTACTTCTTGAGTTTTTAAACAGATTGGAAATGCATCAACATTAGCAAACTCTTTGAATAATAATGCTTTACCTTCCATAACTGGTATAGATGCTTCCGCTCCTATATTTCCAAGTCCAAGTACTGCACTACCATCACTTACTACTGCTACCATATTTGACTTTGAAGTGTATTTATATACGTTATTTACGTCTTTATGTATCTCTCTACAAGGCTCTGCAACACCTGGAGTATAAGCAGTAGATAAATCATCTCTAGTTTTTACTCTTACCTTACTTTCTACACTTATCTTCCCTTTGTTTTCTTCGTGCATTGTTAATGCTAACTCTGAGTAATTTTTATTTTGCATATTGTTCTCTCCCTTTTTCATATATGTTGTTTCCATAACTATCTATAGCTACTATTAATTGCAAATCTTTTACTTCTAATTTTCTAATCGCCTCTGCCCCTAAATCATCATAAGCTATTATTTCACATTTAGTAATTGAGTTTGATATGTAAGCACCAGCTCCACCTATTGCGGCTAAATATACAGCTCCGTATTTTTCCATACCTTCTATTACTTCTTTGTTTCTTTTTCCTTTACCTATCATCATTCTAAGTCCACGTGAAAGTAATGGCACTGTTAAATCATCCATTCTATAACTTGTAGTTGGTCCTGCTGAGCCTATTACTTCACCCGGTTTACTTGGTGTTGGTCCTACATAGTAAATAGCTTGACCATCAACATCAAATGGCAATTTATCTCCATTATTTATACATTCAATCAATCTCTTGTGAGCTGCATCTCTTCCTGTATAAATCGTTCCGCTTATACTTACTACATCACCACAAGTTAGTTTTCTTGCAGTTTCTTCAGTTATTGGCATTTTTAATTCTATCATAACGCTCCCCCTACATAGTAACTTTCTTGTGTCTTGATGCGTGACAATTTATATTAACTACCACTGGTAGACCTGCTATATGAGTTGGAAAAGTTTCTATATTTACAGATAATGCAGTAGTGTTTCCACCTAATCCTTGAGGTCCTATTCCTAAGTTATTTATTCTTATTAATAACTCTTTTTCTAATTCTGCAATTTCATTATTTTTGTGATGAGCACCTATATCCCTAAGAAGTGCTTTTTTAGCTATCTGAGCACATTTATCAACTGTTCCACCTATTCCTACTCCCACCACTATTGGAGGGCATGGATTTGGACCTGCTTCACTCACTGTGTCTATTACAAATTGTTTTATTCCTTCGATTCCATCAGATGGTTTTAGCATTTTTAACTTACTCATATTTTCACTACCAAATCCCTTTGGCGCAAATTCTATAGTAAGTTCTTCTCCCTTTACCATTTCATAATGAATAATTGCTGGAGTGTTGTCTTGTGTATTTATTCTTGAGATTGGATCTACTACTGATTTTCTCAAATATCCTTCTGTATATCCTTGTCTTACTCCCTCGTTTATAGCATCAGTAGTAGTATCTCCCTCTACTATTACATCTTGACCTATTTTAACAAAGAAAACAGCCATACCAGTATCTTGGCATATTGGTATATTTTTTTCTTTTGCGATTTTAGTGTTTTCTATTAATATATTTAATATATTCTTACCTAATGGACTTTCTTCTTTTTGTAGGTTGTGATTTAAACTATTTACCACATCGTCTCCTAAATGAATATTCGCCTCTATGCACATTTCTTTTACTAATGCTGTTATTTCTTGTGATTTTATTAGTTTCACTCGAACATCCCCTTATTATTTTTATTTTAATATTCGGTTTATATTTATAATTTATCATTTTTTCAGTTAATTAACAATATTTTCTAAATTAATATTTATATTATAACAAAACAAAAGCACCTATACGATTTTATATAGGTGCAATTTACTATTTCCATACTCTCTTCATATTTAATAATTCCTGAATGTATCCATATAATGAAACTGGAGACATTATTAACTGATATCCTAATAAAAACACTATAAATGATAAATAATGATTTCTCACTTTTAAATTTAGCACATCAAATACTCTTTTCTTTTGATAGAAAAATAATACTAAGAAACTTGCTATAGTTACTGGTATTACAAGTATCAACATTGGTCCTACTATATAAAAATGTCCAAACAATGCTAATATACATCCTGGTATAAAGAAAAATGTATATGAAAAATCCATATATGGTATCAATAAATCAATACCTGTTAAGAACTTATAATATTTATTAGGTTGTTGCCACGGCTTAATCGATCTTAATCCTTCTATCATACCTCTAGCCCATCTTGAACGCTGGCGTATAAAATGTACTAAATTAGTAGGTGCATCAGTAAAAGCTACTGCTAACGGCTCAAAGTATACCTTATAATTCTTTGCTAACATATCCCATGTCAGTACTATATCTTCACCTATAGCATCAGACCAACCACCAACATCTTTTACAATATCCGTTTTGTATATACTAAAAGCCCCCTGAGCAACTAGTGTACCTTGAAACATCCCTTGCATTCTTTTTATTGAAGATATACTTAAAAAATAGTCCCACTCTTGTAGTTTAGATAATAAATTATCTCTACTATTTCTCACTAAAACACTTCCTGCAACTGCAGATATTTCATTAGGAGCACTGTTCATTCTAGCTACAAGTCTTCTTATTGCTTGTGGATGTAATAATGTATCTGCGTCTAATGTTAATACATACTCTGTTTTAGTATATTTAAGCCCTGTATTTAAAGCATTGAATTTTCCTGGATTACTCTCATCTATACATATTAAGTTCATATTCAACTCTTTTTTAGCTCTATAAACTTCTCTCACGGTGTTGTCATTTGAATTATTGTTCATTACAATTGTATTAATTTTGCCTTTGTAATCTTGATTTTTAATATATTTTAATGTTTCATAAATACCATCTTCTTCATTATATGCTGCAACTAAAATTGTTACTTCATCTTTAGGACTTTCTTCTTTTACTTTAGGCTGTTTATCTAATAATAAACTAGACACTAAGAATGCATTCATAAACCCTGGTACATATGCAACCCCGCCTATTATAAACAAAGCAATAAATATATTAGTAACTTCACTTAAATCAACTATCCATGACCTAGATAAATATACAGAAAATATAACCCAACAAATTGATAATATCAAAGCTATATTAAACTTTGTACTTACGGTAATATATTTATCATTTTTTTTATCCCTATTTTCATCTATACTTTTTACTGCTTCCATATATAATCTCCTTATGCTGTCTACTCTCTATAAATCTTTAATTATAGCAATGGTAGATTATACATCAATAAATATAATAAAGAAACAGGTATATATTGTATATATTATTATAGCAATGATCTCGTATTTCATTTCAATTTCAAAGATAAGTTTTTAATTAAATAAATCAAGTTTTATATCATTCTTAAAACATCTCTGTAAACTGACTAACTATTCAAATAAATCCATATTTTAATATTATTTCATATAGTATTTTTATTATTAAAGGCTAGTAAGCACATAGTGCCTACTAGCCTTTTTCTGATTATATATTAATCATTACTTTTACATCGTACTGCTATACGATATTCTCCTCCATACGTACATGTGAATAAAGTAAAATCATAATCGTTGTTAACCATTTCATCTACATTCTTTCCATGTATTTTTTCCAAACCTAATACTGAATATGAGTACGTAATTCCATTTACATCTGTAAATAATATTTCATCCCCTGATTTTAAACGATATATAGATCCAAAATGAGTTTTATAGTTATGAGCCATAACAATCATTGAATTGTCATATATAGATCCTTGATATCTGCATGGAGAACTACGTAAAAGCTTATAGTCCCAATTACTTTGTATTGGTAATTCTAAAGATAAAGCTGGAATTTTAAGTATACCTATATATTCTTTTCCATCTATATTTATAACAGGCATACCTATTTCATCATTCATACTAATTAATGCTTTCATTTTTTCTAGTTCTGATAGTTCTGGAATTTGATTTTTAACTTCTTGTAATGCTTTATCTGATGATATCCGAGCTTTTTTGTCTTGATATATATTAAACATCGTTAAACCTAGTGATATTAAAATACAAACTATACCACTATATATAAATATTTTGCTTCTTGTATTCTTCATTTTAGTCATCATTTTTTCTAGTTCCTAAATTTCCTATAAATATTAATGACATACCTAATAGTGCCAAAATAGGAACTGGCCACCATAGTACTCCTGTTTGAGGTAATTTATCTACTTGACTATCATCGTCTAGTTTATTATCATCGTCTGATGATAATACTGATTCTTTATGGGTATTTGTTATTATTATTTTTCCATCGTATTTTTCATAAATTACGTTATAATCATCGTCTACATCAGATTCTATAGCTATCCAATCATGGTTTTTATTTAAATTGCTCCAAACATATTTCCATTGATTCTCTTCACTAAGTTCAACTGTATCAAAAATAACGTCATCCTTATACAATTTTACTGTAATAGCTTTTGGCCTTTGTGTTATATCTTTTTCATTTTTCCATACTTTTTGAACTGTAACATCTGCTTCTATATATTCAAATAGATCATTTTTAGTTATTGAGCTGACATTATAAATGTATTCATTAGTTATTGGATCTTTACTTGGAAGTGATACTAAAAATGGTTTCGTTTTAATTATAGTATTATCCGTACTACTATGCTTACCTATCACAAGATATAATCCTTTGTTTAAATTTGAAAAAGTGACTACTCCATCATTATTTGTTATTGATTTATAATCTTCTTTTATTTTATCTACTTTTATATAACTTTCTAATGTATCTGCTAGTGCATTCCATTGAGAATTATCATTGATTTTACTTAGATCAATTGGGTAATTTTCAAATTTATCATCTACAATAAATTTATTATCAAATGATAAATTAGCAACTTTAAATAATCTAAATTCAACATTATCTAATATTTTCTCCTTATGTTTATGAGTTATACTTAATGAGCAATCATTATTGTCGGTGATTGCTTTTACTATGCTAGGTTGAATTATTAAAAATACAGTTAGGATTATACCCATAAATTTTTTAAAAACGAATTTTCCCATGATATACACCTCCAGTCTATTTATTTTTTCTTTTCTTTTTAGATACTGTTGATGCAATAAATAGTATAACCAAAATAGGTGCTGCTATTAATGGAGCTATAAATATTGAATCTATAACCATCGCATCATTTGTCACAAAAACTTCATCACTTATTACATTATCTGTTCTCTCCCCATGTATCAAAAGCCTATGTGAATTCACACCATAAGGAGTACATGTTATAAGTGTTAGTAAATCTTTTCCCTCTTCTATTTTAAGAGAATCCACCTGTTGAGGTTCTATAATACTAGTATCTCTTACTTTGTATGTTATTGTTTTATTTAGTACTTTTATTTCAATTAAATCGCCTTTTTCTAACTTATCTAAATCTGTAAATAGCTTTGCGCTAGGAAGACCTCTATGGCCTGTTAATACACTATGTGTTCCTTCTCCACCTATTGGCAAAGAAGATCCTTCTAGATGACCTACAGCTGTTTGAAGTATTGGCTCATCCGTTGTGTGGTATATAGGTAGCTTTAGATTTATTTTTTCTATTGTTATATATCCCATTATACTTTCTTCTTCAAATAGTTTGAGTTGAGACATATAATTTTTATCTTCTGATTTTCCATTTTTAAATGGTATTTGATTTTCAGCGAGTTCTTTGTTGTATTCTTCAGCTTTTTCTAATATTGAATCTATATCTTGTTGTGATGTATCTGATACGCTTTTTTCGTAGCTGGATATTGCATATGAACCAACCTTTTCATTGTAGTAATTGCTTATAGATGGATACATCAACACTAAGAATCCTACTATAAATGTCACGATTAAGAATATTGTGGTTAATTTTTTCTTCATATTTAATCTCCATAATAGTTAAACTATGGGATTTTTTTATTTTTCCCATAGTTTACTTTTGTTTTAGTTTAATCTATATCTTGTTATTAAAAGCACTGCTGCTACTGCCATTAGAGAAATACCTGCTACTTTGAATATTGTAGTTCCTATTCCCCCTGTTTCTGGTAGTTTGTCTCCAGTAGTATTTATTATTGTAGTTCCTAATTCAAAGGTACCATTAACTTTATTAATTCCATCAACATTTGTTTCTATTCCTGTTATATTACCTTTTTCATCATAAGTTGCTGTTATTATAAATTTAATTGGGTCTATTGGGTTATATCCATCTGGTGCTTTTGTTTCTGTTAATGTATACTCTACTGCATCATCTAAACCTACCATTTCAAACTTACCATTTTCTGGTGATATTATTGTTTTTATACATTTATTTTCAGCATCTGAATGAGTATGTTTATCTGCACAAACTACATATTTACTTGTTCCATCTCCTGTAATAGTTAAATTAAAGTATATCGACTCACCATCTTTTGTACTTAATTCGAACTCTGCTCCCTCAAGTGCTGTTTTTCCATCTTCTTTTGTTTTTAATGCATTTATTTTGAATGTATAATCTTTAACTGTTACTTCTGGTGTTTTATCTTTACTATCTTCATCATATGGGTTGTTGCTATATTCTAAATCAACTGTATTGTCGTTGCTATCTCCTGCTATTAATGCATCTTCATTTAATACTGCACTGTAGTATATATATAGTTTATTTCCTTCTTCAAATTTTCCAGTTTTTATTCCATTAAGTATATCTACATTTATATCAAATGTATGATTGTCTGTTGTTGGATTTATTACTGTATAGTCACTCTCTAATTTTTTTCCACCATTGTCTTTTTCTCCAACATATATTTCTATATCATCATTGAAAGTAAGTCCTTTACTTAATGTATCATGAATTATATAAGTGTAATTTTCATATCCAGTTAAATCACTTGGAATAGTAGCTGTCAGTCTATATTCTACTGTATCTCCTATTTGATTATCTCCTACATTTCCCCAGTCACCATTTTCATTATGTTTTATTTCTTTATCTATAGTTGGTGCTGATCCTTTTAAGTTTATTACAAGCTCATTACTTGTAGTACCTAGTGCTGCTGCTGCTATTGGATTACTTTCTGAAGTTGTACTTCCATTACCATTATCTAATATTAAGTAATATCCTAATGGTAAACCTGAAATAACCACTTTTTCTTCTGTTGCTTTTTCACTTGTTTGTAGTGGTTTTGTATTTTGTTCTATAACATAATTTCTTAAATCTTTAGTTAATTCTTGCATATTATCTTTGAAGCTATCTACATACTCAACTGCAAATTTATTAAATTTTGAAAGTGTACTTATATCAGCCTTAGCTTCTGTTGCTTTAGCTTCAAAATACGCTTTAAATTCATCACTAACTGAATACGAGTATTTATCTCCACCGTCTGAAATTGTTGCATTAAATACATTGTATACACTATAAGTATGTCCTACCATAGATATACCTGTTGCTTTTGAATCATTTTGTATTGTAATTGTTCCTGCACTTTTAGTTGGTTGTGCAAATGATGTTGTTCCTAGACATAGTACCATCATCATAGCAAAAAAACTTTTTAATATCTTCTTCATAATCTTCTCCCATTCTTTCTTTTATTGTATTCTTATTATTGAAATTGCCACTGCTGTAGTAATCATAAACATACCAATTAAGATATAATTTAAAGTTCCATTACCCCCAGTATCAGGCAATATATAATCGTAAGGTTCATTGGTAATAATATTATCACTACCAATTTGTGGTGCATCGCCAAATGAATCTATCTTTATTTCTCCATTTGCTGAAATTTCTACTATCCAGTAGCCATTTGGTTCTATATAGCCATCTGGTGCTTTTACTTCAGTCATTTTATATTTTTTACCTGAAGGTATTCCTGTAAATTCAACAGTTCCTTGTTCATTACTTATCGCTGTATACTTATTTGAATTTTCAATTGTATTGCCATTTGTATCAACTTCAACTAATTCAAATTCAGCTCCCGGTAATACTATTTCTGTATTACTTGAGTCAGCTTTTGTAAATGAAAGGTCTGTTGTGTTTACTTGTCCATATTCGTTTGTAAAGATAATATCTTTTACTTCTTCTTGAGGTTCTAGTTTATTTACCTCTGAATCTACAATTTTGTACACTTTATAACTTGCTTCAAGTTTATTGTTATTTTCTATTACCGATACAATTACTTTATATTCACTTTTGTCATATTTCATATTTTCTTCAGGCGTTTGTGGTATTACTTCTTTTATAATAAATTCATATGTTCCTGGTTTTGTAAATGTAATTGGTAAAAATTCAATCTCACCATTTTCCTTGACAGATACTGTTTGAGGAATATTTTGAACTCCATCTGGTTTACTACCATCAACTGTATTTAGTGTGAAGTTAAATTCACTATCTTTTAATGGTCTACCAATAAGATTTTTATGTCCTTTTAATAATATATCTACTGGGTCTACTGGTGCTGGAGTAGGGTCATATGGCCATATGTGACTTTCAATGTCGCCTCCATGCCAAGAGTCAACTATTGCACAACCATTCATATTTCCACCATGCCAGTTTCCAGTTTCATCATAAGCCCAAAATTTGGCATTTGGAGCTACAATATGACCTAATATATCTGCATTAATTTGTATTGCAACTTTATCACTCTTTATATTAGGTAAGTTCCATAATATATTATTTGCACTTCCATATTCACCATTTTCACCTTGCTTAGCTCCATCAAATATTTGACCATTTACCATTATTTTAGGAAATAGATGATAGTCATTACCAGCAATTTTACCTTTAAAAAGTGTATCTGATGCTATATTTATAATTGTGCTATGTGGGTAAGGATTATTAAATGGATCATACCCATTAGGATAAATAAAATCTACTTCTTTTAAATTAGATGCATTTTCTATAATATATTTTTTTCCTACATCAAGCTTTAAAGTTCCACTTCCATCTGGAGATACTTTTATATTACTTTGATCTTCTAATAAATTTTTACTTTGATTCATTATAGATGCTCTTGCACTATTAAAATCTATATAGTTATCACTTTGAAGCACTTTTGATTCTCCAGATCTATTTGGAGATACAAATCTAGGCTTATTACCATCAGGATAAAAATAATATTTTGAGTACCATTCAGTGCCTTCACTCTTTACTTTCTTTCCACTTAATTTAGTGTAAAAAGTAGGTGGTTGATCTGCATTTTCATATTTATCATAATCATAATTTAGAGCAAACGTAGCTTGTGGGTCTGGTGAATTTGAGCTTACAGCTGAAACATTTCCAACATATGAAGATATTCCTCTAGAGTAATCTGAGGTATATAATATTGCACCAGCATAATTTGCAGTTGCATACGCCTCATTTTTAGCTACTATTGGCCCCACTATATGATTAGCTTGAACATCATTAAAAGAAAACACATTGTAATTTCCTAAAATGTATTCTAAACTATAATTCCCATTATTAAATACATCTTTTGTCTCAAAACTTTGTTTTTCTATCTTAACTTTTATTGTTTGAGTTTCTGATTTTTTTATTGGTAACACATTACCTTTGTCATAAATTATTGTATATTCATCAGTTGGTGGAACTACCTCTACCTTAGCTGTAATAGCCTCCTCTTCAGAAGATAACTTTTTTGTTTCTTCTACATTTAATATAGTTATTACATCTCCAAGCTCTACCCCTGTAAATAAATATCCTTCACTATTCTCTGCATATGTTCCAATATTAAAAGTAGCTTTTCCTTTTGATTTTATATTGCCATTTAAATCTTTAATTTCATAATCATAATCCTCTTGATACTCGTATTCATTACTTGGCGTAAGCATAATTCTAACATCAGTTTTAAGTCCTTCAGGTAACTCATCTATTACTACACGGAAGTTACCAGTACCTTCTTTCTGAACATTACTTGCATCATCCTCAGATTGATTTATTTCATCTTCACTTATATCGGGTGTTTCTGTTGTTTCATTTTCACTATCTTGAGGTATTTCTTCATCTTCACTATCTTCACTTGTAATATTTTCATCGATAATTTCATTTTCAGGTAAAGCTACTATACCTTCTTTTATTTCCTCAAGACTTTCTTGTTTTTCCATCGTAATTGCTGGAACACTTAAAATCGTAAATATTGTAAATACAACCACGACTGATAGTATACTTATTTTTGTGTTCTTTCTTTTTTGTTTTTTGTATTTATTTATAATTTCATTAAGATAATCTTTTATATTTCCATTCAACCTAATCACCTCCCACCTTAATCAATTTTACCTATCTGATTCATCGGCCAAATTCTAAAAAACACCTTCCCCAAAATCTGTTCTTTATTTATAGTGCCAATTGAATTAGATCTACTGTCTATAGATGTCTCTCTATGATCACCCATTACAAAAAATTTACCGTCTTCAACTTGATATGGCAAATCAATAGTAACTTCTCCCAAACTCTTTTTTGCTATATATTCTTCTTCTAGCATTTCTCCATTTACATATACAGTTCCATCTTCCTTGATATTTACTACTTCTCCTTGAGTTGCTATAACTCTCTTTAGTAAAACTTTATTGTTATAATTAAATGCTATTATATCTCCCCTTTTTATGTTTTTGCTCCTAGTTGCTATTAAGACCTGACCATTATCTAATGCAGGTGACATACTCCCACCTTGAACTGACAACACTGGTAAATAAAGTACTGAGACTAATACTGCTATTGATGCCACTATTATTAAAATATATATCGTACTTTTTAGTGTTTTATTATATTCATCTTGTTTTTTAACACGATTTAATTCTGCTTCAATTTCTATACAGCTTGGTTTTTTTTCAATCTTTATACTCATTTAACCATAATTCTCCTTAACTTAGATTAAACAGTAGACATTATACAAATAATTCCTTATTCGCATTTTCAGTAAATTTTCTTATTTGTGCAATCTTTTCAATATCTTCTAACATTCCATTTATTTTAATCGTTACTTCACCAATGATTCCTTTTTCTGAAACTATTAAAGTTTGTTCTTCAATTTGATTTTCTAGTTTTGATATTTTTTCTTTAAGTTTTTCATTCTCTTGTGAAACTGCTAATAATAATTCTAATAATTCAGCCCTTTTAATTTTTTTTAAACTCTTGTCCATTGTTTTTCTCCTTTTATACTTATTTTTATATGATTTAAAGTTGTAGCATTCAATTTTTGCAATAAAAAAGACTATATTATTTGTATTAATTTTTACATATATTATGTAAGAATTAAAATATTTACTATAGTCGTCGGTTGCGCTACTGGCTCAATATATCCAAAGCGCCCAAATTCAGGATATATATCTTTGCCCCTATTCTTTTGTATAAATGTATTTCTATAATTAATTTTTTGCATAAAAAAAACTATATCCTTTATATTAATTTTACATAATATATGTAAAATTAATATATTTTCTATAGTCGTCGGTTGCGCTACTGGCTCAATATATCCAAAGCGCCCAAATTTAGGATATATATCTCTGCCCCTATTTTTTTGTATAATAATATACCACTTTTACTAAATCAACCACACTGTAATCTTTTATTTTCGTATTCATTTACAAACTCTATATAGTCTAATTTACTTAGTGGTTTAGAGTAGTAATATCCTTGTATATAGTCTATATTTAACATCTGTGCTAATTTAATATCTTCTTCAGTTTCTACGCCCTCAATTACAATTTCGCAATTTAATGATCTGCACATACTAACTATACCCGATAAGATTTTTTTATTTCTATTAACAACTGATTTACTCTCTAATATCAAAAACTCCCTCGGTATCTTAACTTCGGAGAAATTTAGACCCGCTAACCTACTATAAGATGAGTATCCGGTTCCAAAGTCATCAATAGAAATACTAAATCCTAAATTTACTAACCTATCTATATTTTTAGAAATTTCAATATGATTATAGTCACATATATCCTCTAGTATTTCTAGTGTTACATTTTTAGAGTTGATGTTATATTTTCTAAGTAACTTATCAATTTCGTTTAGAAAATTATTATTAACAATAGATTTTATGGAAACATTTATTGAAAACTTATTTATTATTTCCTCTTCTCCACTTAATTCTATACAAGCTTTTTCAAATATCATTAAATCAAACTCTACTTCTTTATCTAAATGTTTAATAATAGATAAAAATTCATTTGGAGGACTTTGTCCTACTTTGGGATTACTCCATCTACTTAAAACTTCACAGGAGTTTATTACCTTATATTTATTTGATATTTTAGGTTGATATACTAATTTGAAGTTACTACTATTATTAAACATAATATCTTGCTTTATAGCAAAGTATTTCTTTATATCATCATTTAGTCTAAAGCTTTTATCAAATGGTTTATCTACAGTATACTTTTTGTCTTTTATAACATATGTTATACTTTCTAAAAAACGATTTAAGTTACTATTAGAATCCATTTCTTTGTATCCAACTCTAAAATCCACATCATATTTATAAGTATGGTAGATGATTTTATTTACAATTTCAAATACATCATCCTCATAAATAGAATCAATCATTACCATTATTATATCACTCTCATATCTACATACATTTAACTTAAACTTATCATTTGACAGACTTTCTATATATTCTATTATCTGATACAACAAAATATCTCCATTATAAAATCCAAACATATCATTTATACTCTTAAAATTAATAATATCTATAGATACTAAATAGTATTCATCTCTATATTCTAATATTTCAATAAATTTATATCTATCGCTATTTTTATATAGTTTATTCATATTCTTTCTCTCCTAATAATGTATTTGTCTAAACATTATTTCAGCCGGTTGTACTAATATCTCCATATACTCAAAGTACCCATTTTTAGAGTATACTTCCTAGAATCCAATTTTATTTAGCTAATTATTAATAATTAGTATGTGTATCTATCTCTACCTTTTTTCTTTGATTTGTATAAATTTTCATCTGCCAACTTGGTAATCTGTATCGCATCATTTTCTGTACATACTTTATTTGATGTTAAACCTATACTCAAAGTCACTCTGTCGCTTACTTCAGAATATTCATGTATTATATTTTCATTGTGTAATTTACTTTTCAGTTCATCCAAATATTTAATTATATCTTCTAATTTTTTAGTTGATATTATTGAAAACTCTTCTCCTCCGTATCTAAATACCATATCATCTTTAAACACAGATTTTATAATTTCTGAAACTCGAATTAATACTTGATCTCCTTTTATATGTCCATAATTATCGTTATATAATTTAAAATAATCTATGTCTATCATTATAAAAGTTATTGTATCTTCTCTATTTTGTATTTCTCCAAATGTCTCTATTAGATAACCTCTATTATAGAGATTAGTTAATGGATCTAAAACATTCATTTCTCTAAGCTTTGTATTTAATTTGTTTATTTTTTTATTTTTTTTCTTATTATTTATAAGGTCGTATATACTAACTATAGATAATATAAGTAATACATGTGTTTTAATTTTTTCCTTAAATAACTGCTTCTCTTTTATATTATTGTTTAATTCTGTATACATACTATCGATATATGCTTGAGATAGTTTTTTTTCATCATAATTTATATTTACAGAATATTTCTTATACGTTTTTAAGTCATCATTTTCTAATGATATATTTAAAATCTCATTTGTTATTACACTGTATATATCTGACTTAACACCTCTACTGTCTAGTACGTCTAAGTTATCTATATATTTACTTAGGGTTTCAGTATAATTTTTATGTTCAAAATAATCGATTTTTGATTTCACAAAATTTAATACTACATCAGTGTTTTGTGAATATATATATTCTTCACTTTTATCATACATAGACTGAGCTTTATTTAAATATACTTTAGCTGTATCTAAGTTTGAAAACTCTAACTCTAAACCTGCACTAGTTGAATATATCCATACTTGACTCTTAACATCATCTATTTTGTTTGCTAGTTCTATACATTTATCTCTATACATTTTATAATTTGTATAATTGCCTTCTTTTGCATAACATTCTGCCAGATATCCGTATAC
>JBOFYV010000110.1:0-38754 GCA_051654865.1 Peptostreptococcaceae bacterium | reverse complement strand
GACTTGCATGTGTTAGGCACGCCGCCAGCGTTCATCCTGAGCCAGGATCAAACTCTCAAATAAAAGTTGTCCATCGCTCAGCTAATCATTATCTGAATATCTGGCTTGGTTGTTTGTGTTTAATTCTATAAAGAATTATGTTATATAAATTAACCTACTGTTTAATTTTCAAAGTTCATTTATCTATCTGCCCTTTTCTTAAGGACAAGTAATACTTTATCATCTTATTTTAATATCGTCAATACTTTTTTTAATATTTTTTTATTTATTATTTAATCTAATTTTAATAACAAAATAAGTGGCTACTAAAATAACTATTTTAGCAACCACTTATTCTTATCTTTTGATCATTATAAATGTTTATATTTTTAATATTTATCACTCTACAACTTTAAGCTAGATTTACTATATCTACCACTTCTTTACATAGAAATAAGCTTATATGACATTTGAACTATATATAGTTCATGAGCGGTATTGTTAATTGTATGAGTTGCACCGACATTGCGTTAGCCTGGAGGAAAACTTATACAATTAACAATACCGCGGGCTATATATAGTAACAATATGTCATATAAAGCTTATTCCATTAACAAACTTCTTCTTCTTCGAATTGGCTATTATATAAATCTGCATAGAATCCATTAGCCTCTAGTAAATCTTCATGATTACCTTGTTCTACTATATCTCCATCCTTCATTACTAATATTAAATCTGCATTCCTTATAGTAGATAATCTATGAGCAATTATAAAGCTCGTTCTACCTTCCATAAGATTTTCCATCGCTTGTTGAATTAAAACCTCAGTACGTGTATCCACAGAGCTTGTAGCTTCATCCAATATTAAAATCTTTGGATCTGATAGTATTGCTCTAGCTATAGTTAATAATTGTTTTTGACCTTGTGATATATTATTTGCTTCTTCATTTATTTCAGTCTTATACCCTTCTGATAATGTCTTTATAAAGTGATGAGCATGTGCATGTTTAGCTGCATCTATTACTTGTTCATCACTTGCCTCTAATTTACCATAACGTATATTTTCCATTATGCTTCCATTAAATAGCCAAGTATCTTGTAATACCATCCCAAACATACTTCTTAAATCATCACGTGTAAATCCTTTTGAGTCATAGCCATCTATTAGTATATTACCACTGTTTAATTCATAGAATCTCATAAGCAATTTCACTATCGTTGTCTTACCAGCACCCGTCGGTCCTACTATTGCTATTTTTTGACCTTGTTTAATTTTTACAGAGAAATCATTTATTATTATCTTATCTTCATTATATCCAAAGTTTACATTTTTAAATTCAACTTCACCTTTAACATTTTCACTAGAAACTGGACTTTGTGTATCAGCTTCTTCCTCTACTTCACCTAAAAACTCAAAAACTCTTTCTGCAGCTGCTGCTGTAGCCTGCATTACATTAGCAATTTGTGCAGTTTGAGTTATTGGTTGCATAAATGATCTAGTATATTGAATGAATGATAGTATATCCCCAACTTCGATAGTTTTCTTTATCGTAAAGAATCCTCCCATTATAGCAACAACCACATATCCTATATTACCTATAAATGTCATTATCGGCATCATCATACCAGATAAAAATTGAGATTTCCATGCTGTTCCATATAATGTTTCATTTAGTTTATCAAATTCTTCTATTGCTTTTTCTTCTCCATTAAATGCCTTCATTATATTATGACCACTATATATTTCTTCTACATGACCATTAGTATGACCTAAGTATTCTTGCTGTTTTTGATAATACTTTTGAGATTTCTTAACTACTACCATTATAAATATTAATGATAGAGGTACCACTATTAAACTAACAATTGTCATACTTACACTTATTGATAGCATCATTATTAAAACTCCTATAAGAGTAGTTGCTGATGTTATCATTTGAGATAATATTTGGTTTAAATTTTGACTAATTGCATCTACATCATTAGTAACTCGTGATAAAACTTCACCGTGAGTTGTTTTATCAAAGTATTTTAATGGTAATTTATTTATCTTTTGAGATATTTCTTTTCTCAAATTATACGAAACTTTTTGAGCGATGTCTGATGTTATAAAGGTTTGAACAAATGAGAATACTGCACTTATTACATATAAACCAACTAACATAGTTAATGTTTTTGATATATTATCAAAATCTATCCCACTACCACTACCACTAACTTTATTTACTAAACCATTGAATATTTCTGTAGTTGCATTACCCAGTATTTTAGGACCAACTATATTAAAGGATGCACTTCCTACTGCAAATATTACAACTAATGACATTGCTATAGTGTAAGGTTTAAGATGTTGGAATAATTTTTTCATTGTTCCTTTGAAGTCTTTTGCTTTTTCAGTAGACATTGCTCCACTCATAGGTCCTCCACCCATAGGCATTTTTTTTCTTTTATGATTATTTTGTTTACTCATGTGCTAACTCCTCCTTTGATAACTGAGATAGAGCTATTTGATTATATACTTCACATTTTTTCATTAATTCATTGTGTGTACCAATTCCTACCACATTTCCTTCATCTAAAACAATTATTTGTTCTGCCTGCATGATAGTACTTATTCTTTGAGCAACAATAAGAACTGTTGCATCTTTAATTTCAGATTTCAACTCCTTACGAAGAGCTGCATCAGTTTTTAAGTCTAGCGCTGAAAAACTATCATCAAATATATAAATCGGTGCATTTTTAGCTATTGCTCTTGCAATAGAAAGCCTCTGCTTTTGACCTCCTGATACATTTGTTCCACCTTGAGATATAGAAGATTCATAACCTTCTTCTTTATTCATTATAAATTCTTTAGCTTGCGCTATTTTTGCTGCCTTTTCCATTTCATCTAAAGAAATCTTTTCAGCTCCATATTTAATATTACTTTCTATAGTACCAGAGAATAGTACTCCCTTTTGAGGCACATAGCCAATATTCTCTCTAAGTTCATATTGGCTTACCTCTTTTATATCAACTCCATTTACTAATACTTGACCTTCTGTAGCATCAAAGAAACGTGGTATTAGATTTATTAATGTTGATTTACCACTACCTGTACTTCCTATAAATGCAGTAGTTTGACCTGGTTTTGCCACAAAGTTAATATTACTTAATATATCACCTTCTGCATCCGGATACTTAAATGATACGTTTTTAAATTCTATGTATCCTTTTTTATCATTATCAAATGATTTAGTTTTTGTATTATCTTTTATAGACACATCTGTCTTTAATACTTCACTAATACGAGTAGCTGATACTGATGCTCTTGGTAATATTACCGATAACATTGATATCATTAAAAATGCCATTATTATCTGCATTGAGTACTGTATAAATGCCATCATATCTCCAACTTGCATTATACCTTTATCTATCTGCCCTGCACCTACCCATACTATGAATACAGTTACAAGATTCATAATTAACATCATAATCGGCATCATAATCGCCATTACCCTGTTAACAAATGTATTTGTTTTTCTAAGCAAAGCATTAGTTTCATCGAACTTTTCTTCTTCTATATTTTGTGTACCAAATGCACGTATAACTAACATCCCTGTTAATGATTCACGTGTTACAAGATTTAATTTATCCACCAATTTCTGAACTAATTTAAATCTCGGAATTGCTAATCCAAATAGTATACTGACAAATGTTAATATAACAGTTACTGCAATACCTATTATCCATGCCATAGATGTATCTGTATCTAATACCTTTATTACTCCACCTGCTCCTAGTATCGGTGCATAGAAAACCATTCTTACAAACATCACCATAAGCATTTGAATTTGTTGTATATCATTGGTGCTACGAGTAATTAACGATGCTGTTGAGAATTTATCAAATTCTACATTCGAGAAACCTACTACTTTTCTAAATACATCTTTACGAAGATTCTTCCCCATACCAGCCGCTATCTTGGCAGCTAAAAATCCAACTGTTACCGTTGCTACCATACTAATTAATGCTATACCTAACATTATAGCTCCTGATTTAAATATATAGTTAGTTTGTAACTTCTCTGTATCTATTCCTATTTTTTCATATTCACCCTTTACATAATGTATAGCCGCTTGAGTCATTATATTTGTATCTACGTCTTTTAACTTTTCATCAATTTGTTTCTTCATTTCATTTAATTGAGTTTCTGGTAATTTAGGTAGTACTGCCCAAATATCCATATTGGTAGGTATGTTTGGTATCGCTCCTTGTTTTTGAGCTATTCCAATACTCTCAACTCTCATTATCGATTTACTTAAGATAGTATTAAGGCTATCTATTATTTCTTGATCTTTCGTATTTAATTCATATAGTGAATTATTTTTTAACTCAGGATACTGTTTTAGCTTTTTATCATACTCACTACTACTTAACTTACTTTTTTCTAATAAATTATAGCTTTCTTTTACTGTATCTTTTTCCTTGTCAGTCATAAATATCACTAATTTATCAAATTCACTTTTTCGAATTACATTAGGAACAGCATTTTCAATTCCCCCTTGCTGAATTCCTACATTTACAATATTAGAAGTATAATCTGGTAGTGATAAATCACATACTGCCTGCACAACTAATAATGCAAATACCGTAACAATAGATATTACGAATGGTTTTAAATACTTAAAAATTTTGAACATTTCTCAACCTCTGCCTCCTTTTAATCTCCTATTTACATATAATTTCAATATTTTAAAATTATATTTTTATACCTTTTCAATCTTTTTGATATATAATAATAGTAGTTATATTTTTCAATAGTTATACTTTTTAACTATTATACTTTTTAATTATATTAGTTTTCCTTTAAATGTCAATAATATTAACCTATTATTAACCTTGTTTTATATAGACAATTAATGATAAATTATATAAAGTAAAAATTGTATCGGAGGCGAAAATAAATAAATGAATGATGACAATATAGATTTAATAATTGAAAAATTTATAAAAGCTATGCCTTTATTTCAAAAAAAGTTACTAAGACCTCAGTGTTGTGACAATAAACAAAATTTAACACATTCTCATTTACAAATAATGGTCATACTTAAGGAGCGTGGAAAATCTCCTATTTCAGATGTAGCAAAAAGACTTTTAATATCTACGCCCAATATGACTAAGTTGCTTAATAAGTTAATAGATGAAGAACTAGTTGAGAGATTTCCAGATAAAAAAGACAGGAGAATAATAAATATAGATTTAACACAAAAAGGTAATGATTTACTTTCTGATCGATTCCAAAACCTCAAATCTACTTTTAGAAATAAACTTTCTACTGTTTCTAACGATCAACTTGTTAAGTTAGATTTTTCTCTTACTACGCTATTAGAAGTTTTAGAATCAATTAGAACTGAAGATTAGCCATAAAAAAAACGCTACATAAAATTGTAGCGTTTTTAATTATTTATATTCTCATCATTCTTACCTGGTACATCTAAAGCTGTAGACTTTCCAAAATAATAACCTATCACCATAGTAAATATAGGAGTAAATTGCTCTCCACTTATTTTTCCTGAAACACCCAAGTAACAAAATACAAGAGTTAATGATATTGCAATTATTTTTCTAACACTGCCAAATAAATTAGAAACTATTGAAAATCTATTTTTATCTATTCTCATTATATATATCCCTCCTAAAATACATTATTCAAGAGGAATACATATTGTGATTACTATGAATATTTAATTATAGATTTATATTTAGTTCAGATCGCTTAATATCTCTACTATAACATTCTTTGCATCTTTTAAAACAAATTTAGATTCTACTTCATAGTATTCACAATCTATAAATCTTTCTATATTCTCAATTTCTTCAATTTCACAATCAACTGCAAATAAGATTGCATTCGCTTCCTTTATTTGACTTTCAGAAAGTTCATTTTCTATATTAACACCAGATTGTATCTCACACTTCACATCTATACCTAATTCTTTTCCTGCTGATATTAAAACATCAACGCAATTATGATTATCACATACAACTACGATACTTCTATTCATATTTATTACCTTCCTATCAATTTATTATTTAGTACAAATTATAATTATATATATTTAATCTGCATCTTTCTATACTAATTATTATCTTTTTCAATATTTTTAATGTCTTCTAAACAAAAATTCACTTCGCTTATATGTAAAAAGGCCACCCTTTATAAATAAAGAATGGTCTTAGTTTACTATCTATTTGCAGGTAATATTTCTATCCAATAATTATCAGGATCTGATATAAAGTATATTCCCATTTCTTTATTTTCATAGCATATACATCCCATTTCCTTATGTAACTTATATGCAGCATCGAAATCATCTACTCTTAATGCTAGATGGAATTCATTGTCTCCTAAGTTATATGGTCTATCCCAATCTCTAAGCCAAGTTAATTCTAAATTATGTGTTGTTTCTCCATCTCCTAGAAAAATTAATATAAAACTTCCATCTTCAGATTCTTTTCTTTTTGTTTCAACTAGTCCTAAAGATTTCTCATAAAACTCTAAACTTTTTTCAAGATTTAATACATTAAAGTTATTGTGGCAAAATTTAAATTTCATTTATTCATTCCCCCTATTAAAATATATTACCTAGTAATTATAATATATTTTAACATTTTATTTCCATTTTTAGCATCTAGTATTTTATTTTAATTTTATTATTTAAAATAGTCTGAAAATATCCACAATATCCACATAGTATAGTGTATAAAATAATTTAATTTTATACTTTTACCCCTAACCCCCGTTATACATTAAAACATAGTAAAAAGCAGTATTTTCATAATACTACCTTTCATTATTAAGTCAAACATAAAATTAACTTAGTTATTATAAACTGAAAGAAAACACTCCTTTAGTTAGCTATGTTTTTTATACTTTATTTTATTAACATACTTATTAGACTTATCAACACTTTTACATTTTTTGTAAAATATATATATTATTAATAATAATTAGATTATCAACCTTTTTCCCATTTCATTGTTAATTAATTTTAATTTTTCTACATCACTTATTCCATTTTTAGTTATAATTATTTTTATATTTTCAATTATACTTTTAGTTTCATCTTCTTCTTCTTTTCTTAATTCAATCAATCCTTCAATTATATTCTCTCTATTTAATGTAATCATAAAATTTCCCCTTAAAATTTATTTTTAGAATTATATCCATAAAAAAATTTATTATACATTTTATTTGAACATATATACCTGCAATAAACATAAAATCCAATATGAATAGTTTATATGTAAATTATGGTAATAATTCCATATTTAATACTATTTTTTAATAATATGATATATTAATAAAAACTTTATTTTTAAAAATTTTGTCGTAATTGTGTATATTGTGACAAGCATCTAAAAAAATATTTTGTTAAGTAAACCAAATATACTCTATTTAATATCTAAATTTTAAATATAATAAGGTGGTAATAATGAAAAATAAAAAAGATATAAAGAAAGCATCTTTGTTAACTCTAGCTACTTCACTTTTCACTTTAGGTAATATTAATCAAAGTTCAGCTCAAATGATTATTGCAGAAGTTATAAGTGATCTTAATTTAAGAAGTGGCCCTAGCACTAACTATCCAGTTCTTTTAAATATAAAAAAAGGAAGTTCAATAAAAATTTTAGAATCTGGTACGGAATGGTCTAAAATACAGTATTTAAATGAAAAAGGCTATATACCTAGCAATTTTTTAAATATCAAATTCACTAAAAAAAATGCTACTACTAAGCAAAGCTCGTATACTTACAAAGAATCTAAATTTATGAAGTGTGATGTTGATATTTTACATATATACTTCGGACCTAATAACCATGAAAAGGTTTTAGGTAGTTTAACAAAAGGTGATACAGTAGAAGTTTTATACGACGTTAATAATTGGGCTAGAATACATTTTAACAAAAAATATGGATATGTTAAGTTAAGTTCATTAAGTTATACTCAATCCTTACCAATAACTTCAATTAATAATTCTAAGTTGATGGTTCCTACAATTGATTGCTTGAATATATTAGATGGACCTTCACCTTATGAAAATGTTATCTATAGAATAAATAAAAATGATAAAGTTGAGGTTGTCTATCATGTAAGTAATGGTTGGAGTAAGATTAAATATAAAAGTAAAATCGGGTATGCAGATACTAATTATTTAACTTATATATAAATATACTTTATTTCCATTTGTAAGTATACATCTCCCTCCTTATAGTCATAATATGGATATATTTTATTACGGAGGTATACTTATGAATATAATATATAATATTGCAATGATATTAGTCTTAATAGGAGCACTTAATTGGGGACTAGTCTCTTTATTTAAATTTGATTTAGTCGCATCTTTACTTGCTGGTGGAGGTAACTTTGGAAATATAAGTACAATTAGTCGAGTAGTATACGGTTTAGTTGGACTTTCAGCACTTTATGTAGGTACTCAATTTATATTTTTTATGTGATAACCTAATATAAAAAAGATGTTAGCTATTGCTAACATCTTTTTTATATTAGGTTATCTTCTTTCAATAATTTATATAATGTTGGGCTAAAATTAAATTGTTCCATTAAAGTTTCTACTTCTTTTAAAGATTTTTCTTTTTTATCTTTTGATATATTTGTTTTTGACGCTCTTATAAGAATATTCTTAGGTGAATGAGATATATCTATAAACTCTAATAATTGTGTTTTATAACCTAAGCATTCCAGTAAGTTAGCTCTTGCTGCATCCGTCATTAGTGCAGCTACCCTTTCTTTAACAATCCCATACTTTGTTAATATACCTAATGAATCTGTATTCATTTGATGATTAAACTCATGCTGACAACATGGAACAGAAAATATCATTTTACTATTCCATTTTATTGCATTATATAATGCATAATCAGTGGCAGTATCACAAGCATGTAATGTTATTACCATATCAACTTTATTATTATATTTATAACCATTTATGTCTCCAAGTTCAAATTTTAGGTTCTCATAATTATATCTTTTAGCTATCTCGTTACATTTCTTTATAACATCTGCCTTTAAGTCTAAACCTATCATTTTTACGTTTATTTTCTTTATTTCTACAAAGTAATAATAAAGAACAAAAGTTAAATAAGATTTTCCACAACCAAAATCTAGTATAGTAAGTTCTTGTTCATCATATTTTTTTATTTCATCATCTATCATTTCTATAAATCTATTTATTTGCTTATATTTGTCATACTTAGAATTTATAACTTTTCCTTCTTTCGTAAATACACCTAAATCTATTAAAGGCTGTATTATCATTCCTTCTTTTAATATGTAGTTTTTCTCTTTGTTATGGCTTTTATTTGCAAGATCTTGATTGTTACTTTTTTTCTTACCTAAAAACACTTTTCCTTTTTTAGATATTTTTAAATCAAATGTAGTTTCATTTGACCAAGCTCCTACTTGTTTATAACTGCCTGACAGATATCCAATTAATTTATCTTTTAACTCTTCTACTTCTATATTTTCATGAAAAACTTGTTTTTCTGTGTATTTTTCTATCTGATAGTATTGTTTATTCTTACTTTCTTTTAATGTAAAGTTTATTTTATTAAACTCAACATCTTTATTCATTTTATTACTTATTACAATTTTTATAATCTCTTCTTTTAATATTTCGTCAATTGCTTTTCTTAAATCTTCCATTTTAGACACACCTTATCTTTAGTTTGATTAATTTTGCTTACTTTATATTATTACATATACAAAATTAATTCAAACTGTTTTTAGATAAATTATTTAATATAATTTTTATAATGTATCTAGATAGTCAAATAAAGTATAGTTGTTTTCTTTTACAAAACTATCAAGTCTCTCTTTAGCTATAGATATGTACCATTCTCGATCTAAGTATGATGGTATATTCTTCTCTAGTATATTTTCATTATCTATAAATACTCTATCTGGTGTATAGCTTATCTTTTCTAGCTTGTTATCTAGTTTAATTTTATAAAGAGCAGGATCTGTATTTATAACACTTGCAAATACTCTTAATACTTTTACATTTAAATTTTGTGTGCCATGAAGTGCATGACTGTATTTACCTGTTATTTTTACACATTTTTGAAAATCAATTAAATCCTTCGCATCATTTATTGTAGTTTCTATATCTACATCGTTTATTAACTTTTCCTTTAGAGCTTTATTTATTATTGGTAGGTCATTATCTATTATACTCAACTCTTTTACATATGCACCCTTACTTTTTATGTCTCCATTTTTCTTTACATATACATAATTATTAACATCTTTTTGTATTATCTTATCAATAAAATCATGCTCTAGCTCCATTTTAGTCCTAGAACACCACTTGTCACATACCTCTATATACTTTTGCACTGATTCTTTTGAATTAAATTTAAACATAACACCATCAGTATTCCCTTGAATAAATTCAGCATTATTTCCAAATTCTAATTCTACTTTTTCAATTAAATCCAGTAAAAGTAGCTGACCATTTACACAAATAGCTATACCTTGCCTAGGATCATATAGTTCATTATTTGAATCTAAACAAGCACCATATGTGCTATTTAGTACTAGTTTTAATGACTTTTCTATCTGATTATCTTCTCTTTTCAATTTAAATCTAGTGTTTCTTATTTCCTTAAATTTAGATGGATTCTTTACATTCCTACTTAATAATCCGTATTCGATCATAATGGATGGATAAAAAGAGCTTACATCTGAATTTACTATAAATTCTTTTGCTTCATATTTTTTACGCGCTGAGTGAAGTCCTCCCCATCCAAAGTCAGTTTCAACTCCATATATTTCAGTTTTCAAATATTTTTTCAAATCTCTATTATTATAATCTTCATACCACTCTTTTATATTTTTATACTTACTTAGTTTTAATGAATTTATTATTTCAAACTCAGAGGTATCATTTCTATCATAGTTAGGTTTTTTAGCTCCTAATATATATGCACTCAATTGAGCTTCTGTTTTATTGAACATACTTTCATCCAAATTAAAATATTTTATTAATCCTTGTTGAGCTTCATACTTATAATATAAATGTTCAAATACTTTATACGTCATTCTAACATCATGCATACAATACTTAGTTAATTCTTTTATCTCTTCATTTGTCGGGTATCTATCTAAGTCAAATGGCACACTGCTTTCTTTTATGTCTTCTCCCATAAATAGCTCTAATTCTTTTAAACTTCTATAACTGGTTCCTATATCAAATACAAATAATTGTATACTATTTAGTTTTCTATCGATTCTCCAAGGAGATATTTTTAACTCTACAAGCTTTTCTGATACAGAACAGGGATCAATTCCTGCTATAATAGCTTTTAATATCCATTGATCATATCCTTTTATATTATAACCTACCCATATAGAATCTTTGTTTTTGTTATATACTCGCATTAGTTCTTCTGGATTATTCACAATTGTGTGCTCAGTCTTCGTTTTGTAATCCTTCATACAACACATCCAAAAACCACTTTTAGATAATACCTCAAAATCTATTATTATTTTTCGTTTATCATTTTCCATAAGCTCTTCCTCTTTAAATTAACATTATCATTTTACTTATTATTACTTTGATTATTTAGCTTTTGCATTTTATTTTATAATAATTATATCAAAATTTAACTTTTATATAACTTATTACTATTTTTACACAAAAAAAGAAGAGGAATTACAATCCTCTTCTTTTTTGTGTAAAAATATTATCTATTAACTAGCAACTTTTTGTTGCTTTTCTTTTCTTTGTTTTCCGTATTCAGCTATAGCTGTAAAAAGAACATCAGTTGATGAATTAAGTGCAGTTTCACATGAATCTTGTATCACTCCTACTATAAATCCTACACCAACAACTTGCATAGCTATTTCACTTGGTATACCGAATAAACTACAAGCAAGTGGTATTAATAATAATGATCCTCCAGCAACTCCTGAAGCTCCACAAGCACTAACTGATGCTAATACACTTAATATTATTGCAGTTGGTATATCTACACTTACACCTACAGTGTTTGCTGCTGCAAGTGTTAATATTGTTATTGTTATAGCAGCTCCACCCATGTTTATAGTTGCACCTAATGGTATAGAAACTGAATAAGTATCTTCATCTAATCCTAATTCTTTACATAATCCCATATTAACTGGTATATTTGCTGCTGAACTACGAGTGAAGAATGCTGTCAATCCACTGTCTCTTAAACACTTTAGTACTAACGGATAAGGATTTCTTCTCATTAATACGAATGCTACTATTGGATTTACTACTAATGCAACAAATGCCATACTTCCAACTAATAATACTATTAATTGTCCATAACTTAATAATGATTCTATACCTGCTGTAGCTATAGTATCAAATACTAGACCCATTATACCAAATGGCGCAAAGCTTATTACCCATCTAACTACTTGAGATACTGCATCTGATATGTTAGATACTATATTTTTAGTAGATTCGCTTGCATTTTTAAGAGCAAGACCAAATAATAATGCCCAAGCTAATATACCTATGTAATTTGCTGTAGCAAGTGATTCTACTGGGTTTTTAACTATATTTAATAATAACGTTTTCAGAACTTCGCCTACTCCACCTGGAGGTGTTAAATCTCCTGCAGAACCCGCTCCTGCTAAATTTAATTCCATTGGGAATACAAAACTTGCAACCACTGCTACTATTGCAGCTAAGAATGTTCCTAAAAGATATAAACTAACAATTGACTTCATATTAGTCTTCTTACCTTCTTTATGCTGAGATAATGCAGCCATAACTAAGAAGAACACTAGTAATGGAGCAACTCCTTTTAACGCTCCTACGAATAGTGACCCTAGCATTGCTATCGGTGTAGCTTGTGGAATCACTAACGCTAATATAATACCTACTATAAGACCTGTGATAATTCTTTTAACTAAACTAATATCATTCCATTTTTTTAACAAACTTTTCACGTTTTCTTCCCCCTCATTCTGATATGTATTGTATGAATACAACTAAATAATACCATCATTTAACATATTGTTCAATAAGAAAACGTTTAATTTCATATTTTTTCAACTATTGACCTTTTTTTCACAATTTTAATTTTATTTTCAAATTTAAATCTAGATATTTTTTTAACATAAAACGTCATATTTCGAGTTTTGTATAAAACAAAAAAACACTCTGTATAATTTTGCATATACAGAGTGATTCTCTATTAAAACTTATCTTCACGTAATAAGTATTCATTACCGTCTTGATCTTTGAATGTAAATAATTTAGCATATTCCATTTGTACTATATCAGTTACTTCTATACCTTTAGCTTTCATTTCATTGTAAGCTGCTTCTAAGTCTTCAGTACTTAATATTACCTTCTTGTATTCAGTATCAACTGCTGGACATTCTTTTTCCATAAGCTTTCTATCGTATAATACTATAGTTACCCATTCGCTTTCTTTAGGTGCTATTTCTATCCATCTTAATGGACCTTCTGTTGCATCTATTTTAGTTACGAAGTTTAATTTTTCTGTCCAGAACTTTAATGCTTCATCTTGATCGTTTACATAAATTGTTACTTTTGCTATTTTGTTTATCATGTCATTCATCCTCGCTGTCTTTTGGTTATTTAATTTAATTCTTTTTTAGTTTTATTTGCACAGTAAACTACATATATAACTACTATTGCAAGGTATGGTAGCATTTGTATAAACTCTATCGGAAGGTTTATTCCTTGTAAGTAGTTACTCATACTTTCTGTAAATCCAAATAGACTAGATGTTAGTAATCCTACTATTGGGTTAGCCCCTGCCATTGCTTGTGTTGCTAGTGCTATATACCCTCTACCTGATGTCATTCCTGCTGAGAATAGTGTTACGTATCCCATTGATAAGAATGCCCCTCCAAGTGCTGCTAATGCTCCACTCATTGTAAGTGCTATATATTTAACTTGGTTTACGTTTATTCCTACTGATTCTGCAGCTTCTGGACTTTCTCCAACTGCTTTTATTCTAAGGCCTAGTTTAGTGTATTTAAACATTATCCATACTAATAATACTAATAGTAATCCTACATATGTTAATACATTATGTCCTGATAATATCGTTCCTACTACTGGTATGTTTTCTATTACAGGTATATCTATAGTTGGTAGTGCTAGTGAGTTAAGAGATGTTGATGCTCCCTTATCTCCTGTAAGTACGTACAGTCCAAATACTGTCATACCCGATGCAACTAAGTTTAATGCTATACCTGATATTATTATGTTCGATTTTAGTTTTAGAGCGAAATAAGCAATTATATTACTCATTATTATCCCTGCTAAAACTGCAAATACTAATCCTAAAAATGCACTTTGAGTAAAGTGACTACCTGCTACCCCAACAAACGCTGCCGTAAGCATAGTACCTTCTAATGCTATATTTCTAGCACCTGCACGAGCTGCTATCATAGCACCTAGTGTTGTTAGAAGTATTGGAGTTGTAGATCTTATAACTGCAAACCAAAACTCTTCTTTTAATAAAATTTCAAATAAGGCTTCCATTACTTATCGCCTCCTTTGTTTTCATTGTTTGCTAAAGCCATTTGGCTTTCTTTTCTTTGCTTTATGAAGTATAAGAATCTTTCAGCTGTTACTAAAAGTATTATTACACCTTGTATAAGTGCTACTATTTCATTTTGCACGTCTGTTTGTCTTGACATTATATCAGCACCAACACGTAAATACGATAAGAAGAATGCTGCTATTGGTATAAATATTGGATTGTTAGATGAAAGTATTGATATTATAACTCCATCCCAAGCATAAGTAGGTGCCATTGACCATTGGAAACGCTTATACATTCCTAATTTCTCTATCGCTCCACCTATTGCTGCTAAAAATCCAGATATAAATGATGTATATAATATAACTTTCTTGGTATTTATTCCTGAGAATCTAGCAAACTCTGGGTTAGATCCTACTATTCTTATTTCATAACCCCATTTTGTACGAGTTAAGAATACATATAATAATATACATGCTAATATTGCTATTATAAATCCAAAGTGAAGTCTAGTACCTTCAACAATTGTTCCTAAACCTGCTGTTTTTAAGAACTTAAGAGAAGCAAAGTTGCTTGCTTGTCTATCCGCTAAAAACTTATTAACTATATATAATCCAGTATAGAAGAATACATAGTTAAGCATAAGTGAAGTAACTAATTCATTAGCCTTGTACTTAACCTTAAATAGTGCTGGTAATGAACCTATGATACCACCTATAGTACCTGCTATTGCTATTGCAACCATTGGATGTATTCCAGCTGGAAGTGGTAACATTATCGCTACTGCTGATGCTATTACTGCCCCCATATAAAATGATGCATCTGTTATCATCGAGAAGTTCCCTGATTTGAAAACTAAACTTAATGATAAACCTGTGAATATTAAAGGAACCATCATTTCAAGAACATTGAAGAAGTATCTTTTTGAACTTATTGGTCCTGTTAATAATGTAGATAATGCCTTTGTTGGATTTTCACTTACTAAGAATATTATCCCTGTAGTAATTGCTAGTGCTATACCTACTGCTACTAGTAGTCTTAAAAATCCGAAATATTTTAGTGAATTAGATTGTTTGCTTTTGCTCATAATAAGCACCTCCAATTACGTCATCCTCGTCATGCTTAACCCCTAGCATATAAAGTCCTAATTCTTCTTCTGTTACTTTTTTAGCATCTTCTATATAACCTACTATCTTACCTTCATGCATAACTATTATGCTATCACTTAAAGATAAAACTTCACCTAAGTCAGATGATATAAGAAGTATTGCTTTCTTTTGATCTCTCATATCAAGTATTTTATGTCTTATAAATTCTATTGCTCCAACGTCTATTCCACGAGTTGGTTGATTTACTATTAGCAGTTTAGGGTCATATAAGAATTCACGACCTACTATAACTTTTTGTATGTTACCTCCAGATAAGTCCTTTATAGATTGCTTTGTATTGTCATGCTTTACTATAAATTCCTTAACTAAGTTTGTTGTAAATTCCTTAACTCTAGTTAAATTTAATAATCCTTTATTATTTAACTCTTTCGATGCATATATTTTAGATATTGCATTATCTTCTATTGAAAGATTTGGTGCACTACCATACGCTAGTCTATCTTCAGAAACATGAGATATACCCATTTCTTGTCTTTTTAGTATTGAGTAGTTAGTAATGTCTGTGTTATTTAAAGCTATCTTACCTTTAGTTATAGCATCCGTTCCTATAATTGCATTTACAAGTTCTGACTGTCCATTACCCTCTATACCTGCGATTCCTAGTATTTGACCTTCTCTCACTGTAAACCTTATATCATTTACAACTACGTTTTTAAATGAATTCTTTACAGTTAAATTATTTACACTTAAAACTACATCTTTAAAGTCTTTTTCTGTTTTTTCTATCTCTAGGTTAACATCACGACCAACCATTAACTTTGATATTTCTTGTTCAGAAAGTTCACTTACAGAGTAAGTTCCCATAGTTTGACCATCTCTTAATACTGTTAATCTATCACAAAGTTCTTTTATCTCGTGAAGTTTATGAGATATAAATATTATTGTGTATCCATCTTCTTTTAATAGTTTTAATTGTTTAAATAACTCTTCTATCTCCTGTGGTGTAAGTACTGCTGTTGGCTCATCTAATATAAGTATCTTAGCTCCTCTATATAGGGCTTTTAATATTTCTAGTTTTTGTTTCATTGCTATTGAAATGTCTTTTACTTTTGCTCTTGCATCAACTTTTAAGTTGTATTTTTTAGATATTTCTTCAGTTTGCTTAACTGCTTCTTCTAAGTTTATAAATCCACCTTTTGATGTTTCATGACCTAAAATTAAGTTTTCAGCTACACTTAAAGAAGGCACCAGCATAAAATGCTGATGCACCATTCCTATACCTTTTTCTAAGGCTTGTTTCGATGAATAAAAGTTTACCTTTTCTCCATCGACATATATATCACCACTCGTTGGTGGTATCATTCCAAATAGCATTTTCATAAGAGTAGATTTTCCTGCACCATTTTCACCTATAAGTGCATGTACTTCTCCCTCATTTATAGAAATATTTACATTGTAGTTAGCCACTACACCTCCAGGGTAAACTTTAGTTAAATTACTTACTTTTAGTATTTCTTTGTTCATTTAACCCACCCTGCTTTCTGTATTATTTTGCGTTTTTTATTATATCTTTTAATGTTTTTTCATCCATACCTATAGCTGTTGAAACTTTTATTTTATCAGCTTTTAAGTCTTCAGAAACTCCATTTACTTTATTTCTTATTTCTTCACTTACTGTAGAAGTATATACATCATTTTCAGCAAGTCCTACTGCATTTTCTTTTATACCTAATACACTATGAGTATTGAATTCTACTGAATCCTTTAAGTATTTATCCATTGCACCAACTAATGATATATCTATATTCTTAAGAGCAGAAGATATTATATATTTTTGCTCGTCTTTACCTTCGTAAGCTAAAGCTTGGTCACTATCTACACCTACAACATACTTTTTAGCATCTTTTGCTGCTTCAACTGATCCTGCTGATGCTGGTCCAGCAGCTGTAAATACTACGTCTGCTCCATTTGAGTATTGAGCTAATGTTAATTCCTTAGCTTTTGCTGTATCTGTAAATGATCCAATGTAAGCTACTTCAACTTTAACATCTTTGTCTATAAATTTAGCTCCTTCTATATATCCTACTAAAGAGTCATTTATAACTGCTGATGTATCTCTTGCTCCAACGAATCCTATTACTTTTTCTTCGTTTGCAAGTTCCATGTCACTGTTTGTTACTAAAGCAGCTAAAGCTCCAGCTAAGAATCCAGCTTCATTTTGCTTATATGTCATTGAGTATACATTGTCTAAATCATACTCATCATAATTTACATCTGTATCGTATATTAAATATTTCTTATCTTTGTAAAGTTCCGCTGTGTTTTCAACATGTTCTTTCATGTCCCAACCACCAGTTATTATAACATCTGCATCAGATTCTGAAGCATCTATTAATGATGGTTCGAATTTTGTTTGATCAAATCCCATTTCTACAACTTCAACGTCTACTTTATCTCCAAATTGTTTTTCTATTTTCTTTATACCTTCATTAGCTGAGTCGTTTATTGCTTTATCACCTAACGCTCCTGTAACTAATAATTTAACACTTACTTTATCGCCGTTTGTTCCTTTTGCTTCTTCTGAACCTGAAGAACACCCAACTAAAACACTTGCACTTAGACCCATTGCTAAAAGAGTCGCCATTATTTTTTTCTTAAACATAATTAATCCTCCGCTTTGTACGTATTAGTTTTGTTTATGTTGTTTAATAAATTTATATAATCATCAAAAGTAAGATCTTTCTTATAATTTGATACTATATTCTTAGCTTTTTTACAGTCATCTTGTAATAAATCTATCACTGATTCTGTAAAGTATTTAATTGGTAATTCGTAAGCTAGATTTTTATCTTCAGTTCTAAAATCATTTCCATGAATTCGTCCCGCAAATCCTGCTATACCTATTTGAACTGTAGGTAGTATATAAGATAAATCTCCTATATCTCCACTTGCAAATGAATGACAATCTCTAAGGATTTTATCTTCATCCATAAACTTTAGCATACTTTCTTTTATCGTTTCAGTAAGATACGTATCTTGTGTAAGAGGTAAATATCCTCCAGTATTAGTTATCTCTACATCAGCACCTATAGATAAAGCTCCACCTCTTAATGCTCTATCAACTTTAGTATTTACTTCCATGATAGCGTCTAGAGTTTTTGCTCTTATATACATATCTATAACTACTTTATCTGGTACACTATTTACGCTAGTTCCACCTTCACTTATTACGTAGTGAAGTCTAATTGCATCTTCTTCCTTAAATGTTTCTCTTATATATGCTAATGCACTTAATGCTACATTTGCTGCATTTAAAGCATTCACTCCATCGCAAGGGTTAAGTCCTGCATGAGCTGAAACACCTTTAAATGTAATTTTCTTCCCTAAGAAACCATTTAGACTTGAATTTACTTCTGAGTAATATTTATCTGTTGGTGGCATTGAGTGACATGAAATTACTAAATCAATATCATCAAAAGCTTTCTCTTTTACCATTTGTTGCTTTCCTGATATGTAAGAAAGTTTTTTATCCTTTACTAATTTCTCACGATAATCAAAATCACAATATTCTTCTGCTGGTGTTGCTATAAAAGATATTTTTCCACCCATTGTTTCTAAGATGCCAGATTCTTTTAATACAATATATGTTCCTAACATTACACCGACTTGAGCATAATGACCACAAGAATGAGCACAGTTATCCACTTTACCTAGGTATTTATGTTCTGTGCTAGGTACTGAGTCCAATTCGCAAACTAATGCTATATGAGGACCCTCTTTTTTAGAATCTAATGTTGATTTTATTCCCGTTATAGCTATGTCAGACTGATATTCCAAGCTATATTTATCTAATATGTTGCATATTAATTTATTTGTTTCATATTCTTTAAATCCTAACTCTGGATTTTTAAATATCTCTTCACTTAAATTAATCATTTCTTCTTTTATTGACTCTATTGTGTTTAAAACTTTATTATTCATGATACACCTCTATTCGAACATTAAATTTTGCCTTTTATTTTTAGTTCGACTACCGTAATAATTATATCATTTCTGAATAATTTTTCAACATTTTTCGCTATTTTTCGTTTTTTTTTGAGTATTTTTATTTTATTAATAATTTATTTTTCCATATAAGTTAAATTAAACCATTTTTATTACTTTTTTACGAAATAGAAGGCTATAGTAACACTAATTTTCACTTAGTTTTACTATAGCCTTCTGAATATTTCTAGGAATATATATCCGAAAATTCGATATTGCATTTTTCGATTTGACTACTTTTAGATATTTCTCGATTTAAAGTCACTTGTAAACTTTCATCAATTAATTTTGTTGGTAATTCAAATGTAAATTTAGATCCTTCTCCTAGTTTACTTTCCACATATATATTTCCATTTTGAAGCTCTACTAGAGATTTAACCAATGATAGTCCAATTCCACTACCTTCACATTTTCTATTTAAACTATTATCTATTTTTTTAAATCTATCAAATATTATATCTAGCTTATCCTCAGATATACCAACACCATCATCTTTAACCGATACCTTTATAATATTATCCTCTACAATTAAATCTACATATATACATCCGTTTTTATCTGTATATTTTGTAGCATTTGATAATAAATTTAAAACTACTCTTTCAATTTTCTCAGGATCACATGCTATTATTTTTTCTTCACAGTTTGTGTCAAATATTAAGTTTATCCCCTGTTCTTTCGTGTATTGAGCAACTGATAATGTAATATTTTCTACTATATCTACTATATTATAATTACCTAATTGTAGCTGATAGTATCCTGATTCAATACTTGTAATATCAATTAAGTTATTAACTAATCTTAATAATCTATATGAATTTTGCTTTATATAATTTATATGTGACTCTAAGTTCAACTTTTCATTCCAGCTTATTTTACCATTTTCAACATTTCGTTGCATAAGTTGCATAGTTCCAAGAATGATATTTAACGGAGTTCTAAATTCATGAGATATATTAGCGAAAAATTCATTTTTTAAAGTTTCCATTTGTACGGCTTCTTTTAAATTTTTTCTTTCTTCTTCTTGTATTTTTTGTTCTGTTACATCTTTTGCAGTAATTAAAAACTTATCTTCATCTTTTAATACTTTGTAGTTTATCTCTATCCATTTGAAAGTATTGTTTTTACATCTTATTTTATATACAGAAAAACCTGTGTTATTAATAGGGTCATTAGCTATATTTTCAAATTCATTTCTAAAATCACCTTCAATAATCTCATTTATGTTCATTTTTAATAATTCATTTTCACTCCACCCTAAGGTTTTTGACCAATTATTATTTATATATTTTATATTTCCATCTAAACTTCCAGTTGCAATTAAATCTACAGATATATCTAAAAATAATTCTAATTGTTTTTCTATTATTCTTCTTTTTTCAAATTCTTCTTTAACTTGTTCAGATAATGTATGACTTTTTATCATTGTTGCAATGTTAGATGATATTGTTTTTAGATAATCAAATCTATTAAATCTTAATGTATTATTTTTTAAGTACTTTAGTGTTAAAAAACCAATAATTTCCTCATTAAAAGAAATAATATATACTCCTACATTTTCAATATCATTATTAATCATATATTTTTTTACAACTTCATTTTTCACATCTTTTATATTCTTTATATTATTTAAATTTTCTTCTAAAACCATTTTATCTAGATTTTCTATATCAACCTGAAGCATTTGTTCATAATATTTGCATTTAGCCTCTTTTCCACAATACATTACTTGATTTAATCTACTGGATTCTTTGTCTAAGAGAAATATTGAAACAGAATCACATCTAAAATGTTCTTTTACATTTTCTCCAATACCTTTTAGGAGTTCATTGATGTTATTTTTGCTATTAGTATTAATTAATATATTATTTAAATTATTCATTTCTTTATTGTTTATCAACATTTCAGTTTCAAGTTTTTTATTTAGTGTTATATCCTTTGTATATCCTAGTATATATTCAACATTATTTTTTTCATCTAATATTGGTGCCTTATATATTTCAACCCATAGCTCTGATCCTTGTTGCTTAGTATAACTTTCTGTCAGTTGAAATTTTTTACTTTCAACTACTTCTTTATCCATCTGAGTGAAGTTGTTGCTCATATACTCATCCCAATATTCTCTAGTGTGCTTTCCTAGTATATTTAATTGTTCATCACCTAATTCTTTGGCATATGATTCATTAACATACACATATTCACCATTCATATTCTTTAACCAGCAATTTATAGGTATATTTTCTAAAATCTTTTCTAAGTCTTCTCTCTTATATGACTTTTCACAAATATCTCTTCCCACTAAAAATATCGATTCTTCTCCCTTAAATTCATCTAATACTATTTGACTATACATAGTTAAAGTTTCTCTACTATCTTCAGATAATAATGAAACTCTAATTCTTTCCCCTATATTAAGATTTTGTTTTTCTATATCAATTTTAATCTTACTTATTTCGCTTTGTTTTAATCTAAGTTTTGATAATACTTTTTTGTTGCAAAATTTGATTTGGTAATTCTTATGTAGTATGACTATATAATCCTCTAAAACGTCTAGTATATTTAACATACGCCCCCCCTGTTATAATATTAATTTATATATAAATGTCTTTTATTGACTGCTTGTGTTACTTTATACTATATAATATTAACCATTTCATATTATTAAGTAAATAGTTTTATCTTATCATAAGATTTCAAATCTTTTAATTTTAGTATTAATATTCTAAAATTCCCTTTTCTAAATTATACAACTTTTCAAAGCCTTCCATACTTAATAGTGAACATGCAGTTATACTTCTATGCCCACTTCTACAATATATAATTACAATTTTATTCTTATATTCTTCTATTTCTGATATATTAAATAATAGCGTTGATAAAGGCATATTTATAGCTTCGGGTATAGACTTTTCTTCAAACTCTTCTTTAGTTCTTATATCCAAAAGTAGTACATCGTCTTTACTATTTAGCATTTTGTTTAATTTTGTTTTATCTATATTTATATACATATTAATCATCTCCAATTTTATTATTTACTTAGTATATACCATAAATTATTTATGGTAATCTTGTTTCTATTATTAAGCCATGTTAAAATATGATTAATCTGAACTATTTTCACAATAATTCGACAATATTTATATTTCCACATTAAAAAGGAGCTAAAAATGAAAACAAAGAAAATCTTAATAATAGTTTTATCTATCCTTCTAATTTTAACTACTGTTGGACTAGGATTTATAGGAAATTATTTTTACAATCTAGCTTTAAATCCAGATACACCAAAAGATATTATATTCGGTACACCTGAAGATCAAGAAGCGACAAGTGGCCAAGTACTTGATTCTGATGTAGATTGGCTATTAAATAAATCAAACTATACCGATGAACATATTACTTCTTTTGATGGTCTGAAACTTCATGGATATAAAGTACTTAACGAAAAGCCTTCAAATAAGTGGGTCATTACTGTTCATGGATATACAAGCGAAGGTATAAAGATGAGTTCTTATGCTAAAAAATACTATGACATGGGCTATAATGTATTAATACCAGATTTAAGAGGCCATGCCTCAAGTGAAGGAGACTATATAGGAATGGGTCTAGATGATAGACTTGATATAGTATCTTGGATAGATTATTTAACTAATAAAAATAAAAATTCCGAAATAGTGCTACATGGTATTTCTATGGGTGCAGCTACAGTATTAATGGTTTCAGGTGAAACTTTACCTTCTAATGTTAAATCTATAATAGCCGATTGTGGTTATTCATCTGTATGGGACCAATTTGCATATCAATTAGATGACTTGTTCTCATTACCTGAATTCCCTATACTTCATGTTTCTTCATTAGTTGGACAAATAAGAGCTGGATACTCAATAAAAGATGCTGCTCCTATTGAGCAAGTATGTAAATCTAAAACGCCTATATTATATATTCACGGAGATAAAGATGATTTCGTTCCCTACTATATGATGGATGAACTATATAATGCTACAAGCTCTGAAAAAGAAATGTTAACAATAGAAAATGCTGGTCACGCTAAAGGATCTGAAGTTAATCCCAAAGCATATTGGACAGCGGTTTATAACTTCATAAATAAGTATACAACTTCAAATTAATATAAATAAAAGGGAGATAATTTAATTGTAAATTTATCTCCCTTTTATTTATTCAGATATAATTTTATTTTTATTCGTTTTTATAATATCACTAAATGTGTAATGATTATTTACATCAAAGTCATATTTTAGTAGTTTTGCACAATATGTAATAATGTGACCTAGGGTCAAGGCAGTTATAATACTTCCAACTCCAACAGGGCCACCTAGCATCATACCTAAGAAAAATACACAAATTTCAATTATTGATCTTATCTTATTTACATTTTGATTTGTTGCTGTAACTAGATACTCCATAAATGAATCTCTTGTTCCAACTCCTATCTTAGCTTTTAAAGATAGTACTATTCCAAATCCCGCAAATACTATACTTAATGCTAACATAATAAATTTAAATAATAAAGACTTTGGTGTCTGTATTCCAAAACTAAATATTAAATCTATAAATCCTCCAACAAATATAACATTCATAATAGTACCTATTCCCGGCGTAACACCTTTACTCCACGTATATATAAGAAATACTAACGCTATTATCTGCGATGCTTGTCCTATTGTTATTGGTAGATAGTTTGTCATCCCAACTTGTAAAACATCAAATGGACTTGCCCCTAGTCCACATATTATCCCTAGTGTAGCTCCAAAACTTAATATAAATAAACCTACCAAGTTTATAATAATTCTCTTTGTCCATTCTTTTAGTGTAAGCAACTCTTTCATCATTTTACTCCCCTAATTATTTCATATTTATAGATCCCTTAATTATAAAAAAGCTCCTATCAATTAATTTGACAGGAGCTTATATATTAAAATACACCTTACTTCTATTTTAATACGTAGTATATAACTCCTGTAGCTAGGCCATTTACGGTAGCCTTGTAGAAACTTTCAACCCTTATCGCTGAATTTATACAGGTTTCTATATTTTTTTCTAATTATATAATAAATGTAAATTTTTAACAATATTTTTTTATTTTACTTATATAGGTATTTACCTATACTTTTGATAATAACTATTTATTTTACTTATATAACCTTTGAACATATACTAATATTGGTAACAATAAAAAAATTTAACAAGGAGAACTTATAATGGAAAATAGAAATTATAAAAGAGATTGGAAAATCTTATGGGAATTATTTAAATCTACATTTATACTTAGTGCTTCTACTTTCGGTGGCGGTTTTGTAATAGTATCTCTTATGAAGAAAAAATTCGTTGAAGAGTTAGGTTGGTTGGAAGAAAGTGAAATGCTTGATATAACTGCAATAGCTCAATCATCTCCTGGTCCGATACCTATAAATGCATCGGTTATATTAGGCTATAGAATGCAAGGTGTTTTAGGTTCTATAATCGCTATACTTGGAACATCTATACCACCAATGGTTATTATTTCAATAATATCTGTATTCTACACTCAATTTAGAGAAAGTGAAATAATTGCAACAGCTTTAATTGTTATGAGAGCTGGTGTTGCTGCTGTTATATGTGATGTCGTAATAAAACTTGCTAAGAATGTTATTACAACAGGAAACTCTTTATATATTGCATTAATGATAATAACATTTATTATGACTTATGTGTTTGGAATTAGTGCTATTACAGTAATTTTACTATGCTTAGCTGTAGGTATAGTTAATCTTTTAATAGACATTAAAAGAACAAAAAAAGAATCTGAGATGGAGGTAAGATTATAATATGATTTGGCAATTATTCTTTAGTTTTATACAAGTAGGATTATTCAGTGTTGGTGGTGGATATGCTGCTATACCATTAATTCAGAATCAAATAGTTAATGTAACAGGTTTAATGACTCTACCAGAATTTGCAGATTTAGTAACTATTGCTGAAATGACTCCAGGACCTATATCTATAAATTCTTCAACATTCGTTGGGACTAGACTTGCAGGACTACCTGGTGCAATTATCTGTACTTTAGGTGTTATAATACCTTCATTTATAATTTGCTTAACTCTAGCTCATTTTTACTATAAATATCGTGGTTTTACAGGTGTACAAACAGTACTTGCTAGTCTTCGTCCTGCAGTTGTTGCACTTATAAGTTCCGCTGGATTATCTATACTAACATTAGCTTTATTCCAAGCAGAAAAACAAGATATCATCTTATCAAACTTCCGTATAGTTGAGTTTTCATTATTCGTTGGTGCTATGATAGCACTTAGAAAATTCAAGTTAAGTCCTATATTAGTTATATTCGGTTCAGGAATAATAGGAACTTTTGCTTATATGGCATTTTAATTGTATCTTAGAGAATATCTAGGAACGTTTGTAGATACTCAGATATAAACTTATTTTTATGGTATACTACCGAAATCTCTCTAAACATATTCACTTCTTTTAGAGATATCTTATGTAGTGTACCTTCTTTAATTTCTTTTTGAACAATCATACTAGATAGTACAGCTAATCCTCTCCCATTAATAACTGCATTTTTTATTGCCTCAGTATCAGTACTACTATATTTTATATTTATGTCTATATTATTATCTTTTAATATATTCTCAAATATTTGTCTACCTCCACTACCTTCTTCTCTTGCTATAACGTCTTCTCCGCTTAATTCCTGTATACTTATTTTATCTCTATT
Source organism: Peptostreptococcaceae bacterium (assembly GCA_051654865.1). Lineage (GTDB taxonomy): Bacteria > Bacillota > Clostridia > Peptostreptococcales > Peptostreptococcaceae > JBOFOR01. Next base: position 12,321 of record JBOFYV010000110.1, on the reverse strand, counting down.
ATAAAATTTATGATTATTTCCAACTACTACTATTAATTTATCTGTATGAACACATCTTTTTACTAAGTCTTTATTAGTAACAATACCTTCAATTATTGCTACATCTAGCTCACTATTTAGTAGCATTCTTTGAATAACTTCTGTGTTGTTTATTGTTATTTTAGTAGATATTTCATCATTTTCTTTTTCTATTTTATTTATAATATCATTTATCATACAACTACCAACTGTAATTGTAGCACCTATACGCAGACAAACTTTCTGACCTTTATTTTTTAGTCCCATTTCCATTTCATCAAAAGATTGTACTATGTGTCTAGCATATTTTAATAACATCTCTCCACTTTCTGTAATGAATAGTTTTTTTGAAAGTCTTTCAAATAGCTTAACTCCATAATATTCTTCTATTTCTTTTATAGCTTGGCTAACAGATGGCTGAGTAATAAATAATTTTTCTGCAGCTAAACTCATTTTCCCATAATCCGCCACCATGATAAATATTCTTAAATGTCTTATACTCATACTTACCCCTTTTTTATCATTTTTATATTATTCATCATCTAAGAGTTTCCTTAAGTCATTAATCTCGTCTTGTGATAATTTCTTATCCTTTATAAAACTAGATAACATTAAATTTATTGATCCGTTGTATAATTTTTTTAAAAAAGAGTCATTTGCATATGATTTATACTGTTCTTCACTTACTTTTGGATAATAAATATATGACTTTTTGTTACTCTTATCTACCTCTATAGCTTCCTTAGCTACTAATCTAGTTATTAGAGTCTGAATAGTTTTTGGCTTCCAATCACTCTCTCCTTCTAAATTTTCTATAATTTGAGAGCTAGTTGCACTGTTTAGTTTCCAGAGCACCTTCATTATTTCTAATTCTGATTCTGTTATTTGATTCAATTTTATCCCTCCTTTAAACTACAGTTGTAATCTTATCTAAATCTTACGATTGTAATCTTGTTTTGTCAACTTATTTTACATAAAAATAACTCCAGTGAGACTCTTTCACCAGAGTTATTTTCATATATATATGTGTTTATCTTATATCAAGTAATATTCAACCCAATTTTTAAATAGTAACTCTGAATGTTCTATCCATTTAGGTATGGGTTCTTTTTTATAATCATCATTTTCATAATAGTTTCTAGGTAAATCTATATTTAAGCCTCTATTTAAATCTCTTTTATACTCATTATCTAATGTATATTTATTGTATTCACTATGTCCCATAACAAAAATATCTCTATTATCTTCAATAATATATGCCCCTGCATCTTCTGAATAGCTAACAACTTTCAAGTCATTCTTTTGTGTTATTTCATTAATATCTACAGTTGTATGCCTTGAATGTGGAGCAAAAAAACTCTCTTTAAACTCTCTAACTATCTTGCTATCCTTATTAACTTTGTGCTCAAATACCCCAAAGCACTTTTCATCAAGTTTCCTTTTATTTATATTATAAAAGTTGTATAATCCAGCTTGTGCAGCCCAGCAAATATGGAATGTAGATTTTGTTTTTGTTCTAGAGTATTCCATAATATCTTTTAGTTCATCCCAATAATCAACCTCTTCAAATTCCATCTGCTCTACAGGTGCACCAGTTATTATTACTCCATCAAAATAATCATTTTGTATTTTATCTATTGTTTTATAATATTTTTGTGTATATTCATTGCACTCTCTTTTACTCTCTCTTGATGTTGTCTTTATGAATTCTACAAATATATTATAGTTTGCTTTAGATAAACGTCTTAATAAATCAAGCTCCGCATCTAACTTTAAAGGCATTAAGTTTACGATTGCGATTCTTACATTGATATTATTTTTTTCATTATACTCTATACAGTTTACATCAACACCTTCTTTTAATAACTTATCTATTACAGGTAGACCTTTTTGTAAAATTAATGTCATTCATAACATCTCCCTTTTTATATTTCTAATGCTTGGTTTAAATCTTCTATTAAATCATCTACATTCTCTATGCCAACAGATAATCTTATTAATGAAGGTAACACACCTGCTTCTATTTGTTCTTTCTCATTTAGTTGCCTATGAGTTGTTGATGCTGGATGAATTACACAAGTTCTATTATCTGCAACATGTGTTACTAATGCTGCTATTTTAAGCTTTGATATAAACTCTTTGGCACTATCTAATCCTCCTTTAATTCCGAAAGATAGTACTCCACTGCATCCTTTAGGTAAATATTTTGTAGCAACCTCGTAATACTTGCTACTTTCAAGGCCTGGATAATTGATCCACTCAATATTTTTATGTTTTTCTAAAAATCTAGCTATTTTAAGTGCATTGTCACAATGTCTTTCCATTCTTAAATGTAATGTTTCTGATAATAAGTTAGAAAGATATGCATTGAAAGGACTCATACAATTTCCATAATCTCTTAATAACTGTACTCTAGCTTTGCTTATATATGCAGCTTCTTTAAAGTATTCTGCATAGCTTATTCCATGATAAGATGGATCGTTTTCAACTAAACATTCAAATTTTCCATTATTCCAATTAAAATTACCACCATCTATTATTATCCCACCTAAGCAAGTAGCATGACCATCTATATATTTAGATGTAGAATGAGTTACTATATTTGCTCCAAGCTCTAGAGGATTACAAAGATAAGGTGATGCTAATGTATTGTCTACTATAAGAGGAATATCTAGTTCTTTAGCTACTTTTGATATTTTATCAAAATCAAGCACATCTAAACTAGGATTTGATATTGTTTCTGCAAATAGTAGTTTTGTATTTTCATCTGCTAGAGATTTTATTTCTTCAATGCTAAAATCAGGATCAAATGATATTAGCTTTATTCCAAAATTTCTCAAGCTCGTTCCTAATAAATTAAATGTACCTCCATACACCTTAGTTGAACAAAGAATACTATCTCCCGATTTACAAATATTAAGTACTGCCGTCATATTAGCCGCTTGACCCGAAGATAACGCAACTGCTCCTACTCCACCTTCTAACAAATTTATTTTCTCTTCAAATGCTTGAACTGTTGGATTACTTATTCTTGAATATATATGACCTGAAGTTTTTAAATCAAATAAGTCCGCTAATTCATCTACACTAGAATATTTAAATGTAGTACTTTGGTATAACGGTAAAACTCTAGGTTCCCCATTCACTGGATTATAGTTTCCTTGTATACATATAGTTTCTTTTTTACTCATATTAACTCCCCCTGAATCTCTATTTTTTCATTATAAAAGGCCTAAGTATAATACTTAGGCCTAAATAAGCTTTATTATACTCATCTTTCAGCATTATGCTGCTGGATTTAGCACCAATGTATATTAAATATACTGGTTGCTGGGTTTCATAGGGCCAGATCCCTCCACCACTCTTGATAAGATTTTATTTAGTTTTATATGATATATAGTATTTATTTAATATATAATTGTCAACTTATTTTTTGAATTTTCTAACTTTTAACTTATTGCTTTTTTTATTCTATTTAATCCTTCTTCTACCATCGACCTTGGACAAGCTAAGTTTATTCTTTGATATCCTTCTCCTCCAGTACCAAATGCAATTCCACTGTTTAGTGCTACTTTTCCTTTTTCAACTAATATCTTAGAGATTTCATCATCACTTAATCCAGTTCCACTAAAATCTACCCATAATAAGTAAGTACCTTCTGGTTTTCTAGCTTTTAGTGTCGGTATATTTTCTTTTATATAATCTATAGCAAAATCTATATTTCCTTCTATATATTCAAGATATTCTTCTAGCCACTCCTCGCCTTCATTATATGCAGCTTCTGTAGCCACTAAGCTAAATGCGTTATTTCTTTTTATATCCAGTCTAGTAAATGCTTCATCTAATATTTTATAGTGTTTCTCATTAGGTACTATTACTTGAGACATTTGAAGTCCAGCTATATTAAATGTTTTAGTTGGTGCCATACAAGTTATACTATTTTGTTCAAATTCCTTATTTATTGAAGCAAATGGAGTATGTTTGTGGTTTTTCATTATAATATCACTATGTATTTCATCAGATACTACTAGTACATTGTGTTTTAAGCAAATATTACCTAGCTTTATTAGTTCTTCTTTTGTCCATACTCTACCTACAGGATTATGAGGATTGCAAAGTATAAATATCTTTACATCCTTTATTTTTGATTCTATATCATCATAATCCATTATATAATTACCATCTTCTAGCTTCATTAGAGGACTTATTACAAGTTCTCTTTTGTTTTGTTTTACTACACTATTAAACGGACCATATACAGGCTCTTGTATCATTATCTTGTCATTTTCTTTAGTCATCTCTTGAACTATTAAACTTAGAGTTGGAACTACCCCAGGGCTAAACATTAACCACTCTGATTCTATACTCCATCCAAATCTTCGATTAACCCAATTTACTATAGATTTATTATATGATTCTGGCCTAGTTGTATATCCAAAAATACCTTGCTCTAATCTATTTTTAAGAGCTTCCATTATACAAGGTGCAGTTTTAAAATCCATATCTGCTACCCACATTGGTAAAAGATCATTAGATCCATATTTTTTATCCATTTCTGACCATTTAACTGAAAAATTGCTACTCCTATCAATCACTTCATCAAAATTATAATTCACGTTATTATACCTCCATTACTTGCAACTTTCTGATTTGCTATTAATATTGACTTCTATATTATATAGCAATCACCTTCTTTTTATATTAATATTATCATAAACATTTCACACTAAAATCATTTCTTTCAGTTTTCCTATTATTTAAATTTTATTTTGTAGTATTTTGTAAAATCTTGTTGACACTCATTTTTCCATAAGGTATATTAAGAATTAATAGGATACCTTTAAGATAGTCCCGTGAGACTAATAAGGAAATGTACGGAATAAGTGTATTTAGCCTTAATATCTTGATGGTATTAAGGCTTTTTTGGTGTCCTAAAACAAACAATTTATGGAGGATACTAATGAACAAAACTCAAATTTCTAAAAACAATGCCAATAATTTAGCTATCAAAATGGCAATTGCACTAACATTAGGATTAGCTGCAGGTATATCATTTATTTTCTTAAGAGAAAATCTACTTTCAAACGGAAATGTAAATACTTGGAATACAATAAATAACTTATTATTCCAAGATATCAGTAAACCTGAAGGAAATGGAGCAATCGGAATCTTTTATATAGTTGGTCAACTATTTATCAATTCATTACAATTAGTAATAGTTCCTATGGTATTTACATCTATAACACTTGCAATGTGTAATATAAGTGATACTAGAAAATTAGGTCGTATATCTTATAAAACAATTTTAGGATTTTTAGGTGCATCAATATTTGCATTGGTACTTGCTGGAATATTCGGAATGACTGCTTATAAATTAGGTTTATTCAATGTAAGTATAAATGATATAGCTTCTAGTGAAGGTAGTGTCGGAAGCAATCCTTTACTAGTATTTGTACAAGCTATACCGAATAACATAACTTCTGTATTTAGTGATAACGGACGTGTTTTATCTATAGTATTCTTAGCTAGTGTAACTGGAATATGTATAAACACTCTAGGTGATGAAATTTTAGTATTAAAGAATTTGTTACAAGATATAAACAAGATAATAACTACTTTCTTATCGTTTGTAATAACTAAATTTGGACCAATTGCAATATTCGTTTTAATCACAAGAACATTTGCAATATATGGAGTTGAACACTTAAAGCCAGCTCTTGCATATGTAATTGTAGCTACACTAGCATTAATGGCATTCTTAACAGTTGGTTATGCTCTATTCATATACTTTACTACTGGTTTAAATCCATTAATATTTGTGAAAAAAATAAGTAAGGTTGCATTATTTGGATTTTCTACATCTTCATCTGCAGCAACATTACCTTTAAATACTAAAACTGTTGTTGAAGAATTAGGAGTAAACAAAGAAATAGCATCATTCACATTACCACTAGGTATGACTATAAATATGAATGGAACTGCTATAATGCAAGTTATCGCAGCAATATTTATAGCTGCTAGTGCCGGATACGATGTAACTGTACCAAACATAATAATAATAGCTTTACTTGCTTTGATAGCTTCAATAGGTACACCTGCTGCACCTGGTGCTGGCGCAATAATACTATTCACTGTTTTAACAGGTATGGGATACAACAATGATGCTGCAGTACTTGCATATTCATTAATACTTGCTATAAATAGACCAATAGAAATGCTTGTTACTTCACTTAATGTTGTAGGTGATGCAGCAACTGCAGTCTATGTATCTAAGTCAGAAAATAACTTAAATGAAGAAATTTATAATAGATAAATATTTTTACATAATAAAAACTATATTGCCTAATTTAGCAATATAGTTTTTATTATGCGTTTTCTATGATTTATTTTAATATGGATGTTAGCTATTTTAAATTTCTACGTTATAAAATATTCCTTTTTTATACCTTTTACCATCAGTAGATCTTTGATATCTACCTCTTATGCTATAACTTACATTTACTATAATATAAGTTAAGAATATAGAAATTACTGATGCTGATAATATAGATACTTTTGATATATTAACAATATCTACATTACTTTCAAATGCTATCTCAGCCACAAATATAGACATTGTAAATCCTATACCTGCTAATAGCGAAACACAAAATACCGATAACCAATCTACTCCATCTGGCTTTTCAGTAATATGTAATTTTGTTCCTATCCACGTGAATAACATTATTCCTAATGGTTTACCTACTACTAACCCTATCATTATACCCTGGATTAAAGTTGTAGCCGATGTATAATCTATATTCATATTTAAATTTATTGCCGTATTAACTAATGCAAATAAAGGAAGTATTATCAAATTGCATAAAGGAGATAATTTATGTTCTAATAGGTTTAACATTGATTCTTGCGAATTTATAAATTTACTTGATGGTATAGATATTGCAACTAATACTCCACTTATAGTAGCATGTACACCACTACTGTACACAAAGAACCATAATAACAAACCTACTACCATATAAGGAAGTACATTTCCTACTTTTTTTCTATTCATAGTAAGTAATATTCCAAATGTAATAGCTGATAATAATAAAAATTCTACTTTAATACCTGAAGAATATAAAATACCTATAACTAAAATAGATATTAAATCATCTACAACAGCTAATGATAATAGAAATATCTTAAGTAATGGATTTAACTTATTTTTCAATATCATAAATATTCCTACTGCAAAAGCAATATCTGTTGAGATAGGAACTCCTATTCCATTTGAAAACTTAGTATTTGAATTAACCACTAAATATATAATAGCCGGTACCAATACACCACCAACAGCTGCTATTATTGGAAATGATGCTTTCTTAAAGCTCGATAAATTTCCATACAATATCTCATGTTTTATTTCAAGTCCTACATATAGAAAAAATATTGCCATTAAGAAATCATTTATTAACATATGTATATTAAAATGCCCTATTATGTTTATACTATTTAAAAGCTTATGGTAAACCTCTCCGTAATTACTATTCGCAATTATTAATGATATAATTGTTGAAACTATGAGCAATACGCCTGGTAAACACCTCTGACTTGATTATTTTTTTAAAACTATTTTTCATATAAATTCCCCTCTCCCTATTACTTTCCTAATAGTACCTTAATATATCATTGAGAGATTTTACTCCTATTATTTTAAATTGTCAAATTTTTCAATACAAAAAATATTAGTATTTTGAATTTTATTTAATATTTTATTATATTCATACACATAACATCGAAATATAAAGTATAAACATAGTACATTTTACATATAAATACAAACTTAATTCTATTTTATTTTTTTATAATTCATTTGATAAGCGTACAAAATATTTGATTTTTATCATATCGTATGCTATTATTTACGTATAAAAATTACTTATGATAGAATATATACATTTAATCTAATTTGATATATAATTGAATACATTACGCTCTAAATATCGTTTTGTATTCACAAATAAAAAATCTTAAGAAAAAATTAAGTTTTAATTTAATTTTTTCTTAAGATTTTTTATTTATAATATAATTACCATTTATTACTTTTCTATTTTGATAGATTACATATATTTATTTCGTATTAATATATGTAATTATTTTAAATGCATTTTCATAAGGGGGTAACTCATGATAAACATAAATAGTACTAAGAAAAATATATTACAAGTCATATTTTTAATATCTCTAGTAGTTATGACTACTTATTTAGTTTTTAACTCGTTAGATATTAACTTATTGTCTCAAGTAATTAAAATTATTGATTATAAATACATTGTTCTTGGCTTTGGGTTAATGATTTTATATATTGCGTTAGAAGGACATACTACTAATTTAATAATTAAGTCTATATCTGGAAGTACAAAAAAATCTCTTGGCTACAAAATTGGTATAATTGGATTATTCTATAATTTGGTTACACCTATGGCTTCTGGAAGCCAGCCAATGCAAATTTACGAATTATCAAAATCTAAAGTTCCTGTAAGCAAAGGTAGTGCTGTTGTAGTTAATAAAACAATTGTCTTTCAAGTTACTGTAACTTTATACTGTGCAATTTTAATGATATTTAATATAGATATTTTACAAACTCAATTAAAATCTGTATTTTTATTTATTGTATTAGGTATGGTGATGAATATTATTATGCTTAGTTTTGGATTTTTTATAGTTTATAATCCTGTAATAACTAAAAATATAGTAACTAATATATTAAATCTTTTGACTAGGTTTAAGTACTTACAGTTTTTGGATAGTAATAGGAAAGATATATATAACTTTATCGATGAATACAATTATTCGGTTAAGTTATTTATAAAAGATAAGAAAACTTTAAACAAATCTTTATTTTTTACCTTTGTACAACTTACTGTATATTTTAGTGTCGCTTACTGTATAAGCAAAGCGCTTAATTTAACTGGTAGCTCGTACCTTTATATTTTATCATTACAAGTATTTCTATATATGGCAGTTTCTTCTATGCCAACGCCTGGAAATGTGGGTGCTAATGAGATTGCATTCTTCACTATATTTGCAGGAGTATTCCCTAAAACACTATTAGGATACTCTGTACTTCTATATGGAGTATTTGTATATTATTTCTTATTAGTTTGTTGCGGACTTTTTACAATTTTAAATCAAAGCAAGATAAAATCTAAACTAAATTCATATTTTGTAAAATCATATAAACCATCAGTTAATATATAACAAAAAACTCCCAATAGGGAGTTTTTTTGTTATATATTAAATTATAAAGTCTTCATCTTGTAATTCTTCATAAACACCTTTTTGATATCCATTGCCTTTAGTTGAGAAAAAGTCATGAGTTTTTGTTTCAGTACTTAGTCCATTCAATACTATTGGATTTATTTCTTTAGTATTATAAAAATGCTCAAATCCAAGATTTTCAAGTGCTGTATTTGCATTATACTGTAAGAACTTTATTACTTCTTCTTCTAGCCCACTTCCATCATATATACTTCTTGTATAATTTATTTCATTATCCATAAGACTTGCTAATATACTGTACATCTTATTTTTAAGTTCTAATTTCACATTATTATCAAATGAGTTATATATTTCTTGAGCTAAAAGTCCAATATATTTACCATGTAATGACTCATCTCTAAGTATAAGAGATATTATTTCTCCACTAGCAACCATTTTTCCTTGACCTGCTAAGTATAGAGGATAAAAGAACCCTGAGTAGAATAAGAAACTCTCTAAAAATACACTTGTAACCATCGATAAATATAAACTTTTTGAATCTGTAGTATTTTCATATTGAGCTAACACTAGTTCAGCCTTTTTCTGTAATGTTGGCTCTTCTTCTATCCATTCAAATAACTCATCTATTTCTTGATTTGAAAGCAGTGTCATAAATATAGAAGAGTAACTTTTTGCATGAATTTCTTCCATAGTTCCCATAAATGAAAGTACAGCTTTTCTTTGGAAGTTGTCTGTTAAAGACATCATTGATGGTATACCTTCATTCCCCTGTTTAGTATCTAATAACGTTAAACCTGCCAATACTTTTTTGTATAACTCTCTTTCTTTATCACTTAATTCACTCCATACCTTAATATCTTTCGATACAGATATTTCTTCTGGCAACCAAAATTGTTTTACATTTTGTTCCCAGAATGCTTGTGTAAAATTATCATCTTCCTTATTCCAATTTACTGCTTTGTGTATTTTATTTAATTTAAATGTCATATCCTACTCCTCCTACACTGAACATACTAAACATTCATTATCTTCTCTAGTAAGTTTTGTCCTTGTATAATATAAACTTTTTACGCCCTTTTTGTATGCATAAATATAGTATCTAGCTATATCTCTAGTTGTTTTATCATCTGTTACAAATAAAGTAGTTGATATACCTTGATCTACATGTTGTTGTACTGTTGCAACTATGTCTATTACTTTTCTCATATCCATCCTATAGGCAGATTGGTAGTATAACATATTTTCGTTAGTTAAAAATGGCATTGGGTATATTGTAGTTGAATCTCCATAAGTTCTAACTTCTACTACTTCTGTTATTGGCATTATACTCGATGTTGCATTTTGAACATAACTAATACTTTGAGTTGGTGCTATCGCTGTTAAATATGCATTATATATACCATTTTCTTTTACTTCATCTAATAGTTTAGACCAGTCCTTATTTGTAGGTATATATACTCCTTTAAACAAACTTTTTACCTTCTCACATTTTGGTAAATATGATTCTGTATAATATTTTGATAATACACTACTTTCTATTCCCTTAGCATACTCTGACTTTTCAAATCCATCAAAGGCTTTATTTTTTTCTATAGCTAGCTTCATAGATGTTTTAATTGCGTAGTATCTAATCATAGCGAAGAATACATTACAAAACTCTATAGCTTCTTCTGATGTGTATAGTATGTCTTCTCTTACTAAATACCCATGTAAATTCATTGCCCCTAGTCCTATTGAGTGAGATTTTTCATTCCCATTTTTAACTGTAGGTACTTCTTTTATATTCGTTTTATCCGAAACAAAAGAAAGTGCTCTAATTGCGGTATCTACTGTATTTTCTATATCTTTATTATCCATAACATTAGCAATATTTAGCGACCCTAAATTACAGCTTATATCTTGTCCCCAGTTATTTATACCATCATACCCTTCTATTTGAGATGGCGTTTGATACTGTAGAATTTCACAACATAAATTAGACATTTTAATATTTCCTATGTCCTTTAATGTATGTTCTTTGTTTGCTGTATCTATAAATAAGACATAAGGGTATCCACTTTCTTGTTGCATTTGTGCTATTTTTGTTAATAAAGTTCTAGGGTTAATTTCTTTCTTTTTTATATCTTTATCTTCAGCTAATTTAAAGTACCATTCGTCCATATTTATTTCATCTAAATGAACTCCATACTTTTTATATACTGAATGTGGATAAAACGCATATCCAATTTCATTCTTCTCTGCTATTTCCATAAATTTATCAGGTACTATAGCTCCTAGTGATAAGTTAGCTAGTCTAATTTTTTCATCTGCATTTATTTTTTTAGTATCTAAGAAATTTTCAAAGTCAGGATGAAAAACTGATAAGTATACTGCACCCGAACCTTGCCTTGCTCCCATTTGATTAAAGTAGCTAAATGACTGTTCTAACATTTTTGCCACGCCAATCACTCCACCCGCTACTCCTTCAATGTCTTTTATTGCTTCTCCTGCTGCTCTAAGCTTGGTTAGATTTAATGCTACTCCACCACCAATTTTAGATAAATGATTAGATGATGCTACTGCATATGATATTCCTTCTGTACTATCTTCTACTGATAAAAGAAAACAAGATACCATTTCTCCAGCTCTTTCTCTTCCTGCATTTAAAAACGTTGGTGTAGCTGGTTGGAACTCTTGTTTTACTAATTTTTCTGCTAGTTTAACTGCCAATTCTTCATTTCCATCTGCTAATGCTAAAGAAACTATAAGAACTTTATCATTATAGCTTTCTAGTATTTCTTTCCCATCATTACTTTTTAGTGCGTAGTTTTGATAAAATTTATTTGCACTCATATATGATTGAAACTTAAAATCAAACTCTTTTATATGGTTGTATAATTTATTTATAAACTCTGATTTATATTTATCTATTACTTCTTTAGAATAATAGCTATTATTAACTAAGTAACTTAATTTTTCTTCTATATCTTTAAATACTTTTAGCCTTGGATTTATATATTCTTTTATATAGCTGTCCAAAGCTTCCTTATCTTTTTCTAA
>JBOFYV010000109.1:0-4632 GCA_051654865.1 Peptostreptococcaceae bacterium | reverse complement strand
TTGTCGTATTTCCTCCATTGATTATAATTTGTAATTTTTTATCGAAGTATATCATATCATATTTTTGCAGAGTTATACAAACTTTGGGTATAAACATTTCTTTTCTATACTTATTATAACCACGTAAATATAATATATTAACACTAAAGATTTGCTTTATTCAAAAAGCTATCTCCTATATTCAGAGATAGCTTTCTATATTTATTCTATGCTAATGCATTATATGCTAACTCTTTTTTAGCTTTACCGTTAGATCCACATACTACCATTTTTTCTTTTACAAATTCTTTTACAAATTGTAAACCTACCGCTCCGTACTTTTTAGGATCTATCGTCTCAGGATTTTCATTTAGAACTTTTTTAACACCATCACTATAAGCTATACGTAATTCTGTAGCATAGTTCACCTTACATATACCTCTTTTTATTGATTCTATCACTGTATCTTCTGGTACTCCAGAACCACCATGTAATACTAGTGGAACTGAAACTACTTCACGTATCTTTGATAATCTATCTAAATCTAACTTTGGCTCTCCACTATATAATCCATGTGCTGTTCCTATAGCTATAGCTAATGAAGATACTCCCGTTTTTTCAACAAATTCTTTTGCTTGTATTGGATCAGTATATGCACTACCTTCTCCACCATCTAAATCATCTTCTTTTCCACCAACTTTTCCAAGCTCTGCTTCTACTGGTATATTTGATGGTTTACATGCATTTACTACTGCTTTAGATACCACTATGTTATCTTCAAAACTTTCATGAGATCCATCTATCATTATTGATGTATATCCACTTCTTAAAGCTTGCATCGCAAGTTCAAAACTAGATCCATGATCTAAGTGCATTGCTACTGGAATAGATGCTCTTTCTGCTGCTACCTTTGCATTCGCTAAGTAATAGTCAAGTCCTGCATACTTAACCGTTGATGGTGTAGTTTGTAATATTACTGGAGATTGTAACTCTTCCGCAGCTGATATAACAGCCATTACCATTTCCATATTTTCTACATTAAATGCCCCTACTGCATAATTACCTTCTTGTGCTTTTTTAAGCATCTCAGTTGTTGTTACTAACGCCATTCGTTTATCCCCCTATTTATAAATTAGTATATTTTATATTCTTCTTGATATTGATGTATTATTACCCCTTTTACTACCCTATTCACTGTTCCTGATGGAGATGGAGTATCTGGTGTATTGCCTACTTTTACTGCTGTAAACAATGATATAGCTTGAGCAAATAATATATATGGGAATGCTAAGTATAAATCAGGTAAATTATTATTTTTAACATCAAATCCAAATGTTGTTCCTGAGAAGTTTTCTTCTTTATCAACAGATATTGCATAAGTTGATTTTGCTATTTTATCACCATATATTTCTTCTAATACATCTAAATCATATTTTCTTGTATACTCATCATTTGATACAAATACAAATATTAGAGTATTTTCATTTATAAATGACTTAGGACCATGTCTGAACCCCATTGGTGAGTCATATCCAGTTGCTATTTTTCCAGCTGTTAATTCCAATAATTTTAGTTGTGCTTCTTGAGTTAATCCACAAAGACTTCCTGATCCTAAGTATACAACCCTATCAAATTCAGTACTTATCAGCTCTTTTATTTCATCTTCACGACTTATAACGCTTTGACCCATTTCTACTATTGCATCTACATATGTTTTTTCTGTTTCTTCATCTAAGTCATCAAATATTAGTATTGCAGATAGCATCATACACGTGAAACTTCCTGTCATTGCAAATCCTTGATCATTTGATCCACTTGGCATTAATAATAAATAATTATTCTCATCAGTTTGAGTCATTTGTGCAAGCTTTCCTTCTGGTGCACAAGTTATCGCTAAATGATAGAAATCTTTAACTATTTGTTTTCCTAAGTTTACTGCAGCTATACTTTCTGGACTATTACCACTTCTTGCAAATGATACTAATAAAGTTGGTACATCTTCTGTGAAGAAATCGTATGGATTAGATACTAAATTTGTAGTAGCTATTGATTCTAATATACATTTTCTTATATCTGCTTTTTTCTTAAGATACGGAAGTATAGTGTTTCCTACATAAGCTGATGTACCAGCGCCTGTAAATATAACTCTAAATTGGCCATGTTTTTTCGAAATATTTTCTATAAATAAACTTATTTGTTCTTTATTATTTTTGTATATTTGATATGCTTCTTCCCATAATTGTGGTTGTTGCTTTATTTCTTTTGTTGTTATTATTGCACCTAAACCCTGTAATTTTTTATCTTCAAAATTAAACATCTCTACTCTCCCCTTATTTTATTTTTTATTGGTAATGAGGTTATAACCAGTTAATGTAAAATAAAAGAATCTTTTTAAAGACTCTATTATTCTCATATATCAAAGGCTTATCTTATATGCCTTATTTTATAAACAAACTTATCACTTCTTGCAACACTTAAAGTAAACTCTATTACTCGATTATCATCATTGTAAGTTGTTCTAAGTAACTTTAAGCAGGCTGAATCTAATGGTACTTCTAGTAAATTAGCTTCTTCTTCAGATAAAATACTCGCTGAAAACTCCTCATCGGCCACTTTGATTACTTCACCGTATTTATCTCTAAATATTTCATATAGTGGGTTTTCAGCTACCTCTTCTTCTGTTAATCCTGTAAATTCTCTCATTGGAAGATACGTTCTTTCTAACATCATAGGCAATCCATCTGCTAATCTTAAACGTCTTATTTTTATCATTTTTTCTCCAGGTGTTATACCTAGATTTTCAGCGAAATAATTTGTACTTTCTACAACTTCAAAAGATAATACTTTTGTACTTGGTTCTTTATTTAACTGTTTCATGTGGTCAGTAAAACTATAGCTATCCATTAAATTCTGTGAGTTTTTATTAATTGCTGCTACGAAAGTTCCTTTTCCATGTCTTTTATATATATATCCCATATGTTCTAATTCCGCCATAGCTAGCCTAACAGTAGTACGACTTACACCATATTGATCACAAATACCTCTTTCAGATAGCATTTTTTCATTAGGAGTCATTTCGTTTTCAATCTTTTGCCTTAATATTTCAACGAGTTGATCGTATATAGGTCTTTTATCGTTTCTGTTTATCATAAAATTTCAATCCTCTCCAAGTGGTTACTACCACACTTTTAATATAGTTAATATTTTTTATTTTGTCAATATAAAATAAAACATTATTTTCCAAATTTATATTACTTTATTTGTAGCATTTAAATTTTATAACAAAAATATATTAGAGTCAAAGACTAGGATAATTTTTATATATTATCACATATTTAGTCAATTAAAATCAAAAAGAGTAATGTTTCACACTAAACATTACTCTTTTGATGCATTAATATATTATATTTTATAAAAAAATGTATTTTATAGTTTTATACTTTTGTTACTTTTACTAGCTTTGAATATTTTTCTACTTCCTCTAATTTAATAAATCCTGTTTCTACGTTTAAAGCATTGCTTATTCCACAAGCATTTGCAAGTTTTAATGTATCTATGATGTTATATTCTCTTAATATTCCTACACTAAATCCTGCTATAGTGCTATCTCCACTCCCCACAGTGTTTATAGCATCTACTGTCGGTATATTTACCTCGTATATATTTTCATTATTTAAAAATAACATCCCATCTTTTCCCAATGATATGCAAACATTTTTAGCTCCCATATTAAGTAACTCTCTAGCTGCATCTATTATTTCTTCTTTAGAATCTATGTTTATATCTAATAACTGTTTTATTTCATCTGAGTTAGGTTTTATCAAATATGGTTTTGATTCTAATGCAACTTTTAATGCCTCTCCTGAAGTATCTAAAATAAATTTTATACTATGTTTTTCACATATATCTCCTATTTTTTTATAATAATCTAAAGGCATATTTTGGCAATAGCTCCCTGATGCAACTAGTATAGTTGTTTCGTCTAGTATTTCCTCTAAATCTGATTCAAAATTTATTAAATCATTAGCGCTTATAACTGGTCCTTTTTCTAAAAACTCAGTACTTGTTAAGTCATTTTCAATTATATTTAGACAGCATCTTGTTTCTTGATTTGTTTTTGTAAATTTTGTTTTTATCCCTAATTTTGTAAGTCTATCTTTTATGTATTCTCCGTTAAATCCACCTAAAAAACCCATTGCTAAAGGTTGTTCTCCTAATATTTTACACACTTTAGTAACATTTATGCCCTTTCCTCCTGGAGTAGAATTTACTCCTATAACCCTTTGTACTTCTCCTATGTCTATGTTGTTTACCCTATATAATTTGTCTATAGCTGGATTAAACGTTAATATTGTAATCACTATAAAATTCCCCCTTTTTAACTTTCAATATAGTTTATATATAAATATAGATTAGGTATAATCTTATGTCAATATTATAAAATTTAAAATAAGCCACATCATAATTTATGATATGGCTTATTCTAATATAAATAATTATTATATATTTAATTGCTTGATTTAATTTGTGTCCAAGCTTCATCATATATTTTTTTAACATCCATTGGGAAATCAGTATAGAATTCACATCTATCCATTATCTCTTTTGGCATATAAGCATTCGGGTTATTTCTTACATTCTCTGGTTGTTCTA
>JBOFYV010000108.1:0-1722 GCA_051654865.1 Peptostreptococcaceae bacterium | reverse complement strand
CTTTCCCATTCACTTAATACCTTTTCCATAAGAACCTTACTTAGGCCAATTCCCCTATAATCTTCATCTACCATAACAGTCCCTATTTGCATATACTTTTTCTTATTTCCATCAATTAAAATATCTACAATACTTATGGAAACATTAGCTACAACTTTTTCTTTATCCAATAGAGAATATGGCATATACCTGTCACTCCAATACCCATCTTTATACCATTGTTCAAAATCAATACCAAATGTCTTTTTTGCTAACTCATTAAAGCTCTGTCTAAGTTCTTCATTGTTTCTATATCTAGACACATACTTATATTTTTTTTCTTGTATTTCAATATACTCCTCCATTCCCATTCCCCTTTCATAAGTCATTGCCCTTATATTAATATAATTAATAAGATATACCTTCACCTATCTTAACAATTTTCTATCTTTAACTTTTTAATATTACAATCCCAAACTTATATTAAAATAATGCTATTTTTATTATATTTCTTCAAAGTCTACATCTATAACTTGCTCTGTATTATTTTCTTTTTGAGAATTATATTTTCTTGTATTTCTCCCCATATCTTGATTTATATTAGAATATTTATTTTTACCATTAACCTGATCATATAACTTTTTTGCTTCCTTTATGGTATTAACACTATCTTTAGTAAACTCTACTGTATCCTTTGCTTTTCTAATATATGATTTTGTAGTAGCCTTTGCTTTTTTATAATTCTTTTTAACTTTATCTATAAATGACATTATATCCTCCTATATCTTATCCCTAAAAATATATTTCTAATGTATTCATATAGTCTATGATTAAATACTATTATATATTTTACACTATTATATAATACCTACTTAATTTATTTATTAAGATTTTATAAATTTAGCCTTAAAAATAAATTAAGTTTATTTTTATATAACAAAAAAGGTTGTAGTTTAAAACTACAACCTATAATAATCTAAAATTATCTTCTGTTTTGTTCTTTCTTAGCTCTTCTGCAAGCTACGCATCTTGTTGGCTCGTTATCGAATCCTTTTTCTTTGTAGAATTCTTGTTCTCCTACTGTGAATACGAAATCTGTACCGCAATCTCTGCATTTTAAAGTCTTATCTGTCATAATATATTCCTCCTAAAATTAAAGAATCTAAATCGATATAATAATCTCTAATTTTCGAGAAACTATCTACCTAAATGAAACTTTTTTTGTTAGCTTTTTGCTACTCACTTATATTAACATATCATTTATTAAATTGCAAGTCTTTTTTTATAATATTATATAGAAATACATTAAAACTAATATACCTAGGATAATTCTATAATATCCAAAGAACTTAAAGTCATGCTTCTTTATATAATCCATAAGGAACTTAATTGCTATTATTGAAACTACAAATGCAACTATACAACCTGTTGCTAATACTGTCCACTCAAATCCTGTAAAAGCAAATCCTGCTTTTACTAGCTTTAATGCACTAGCTCCAAGCATTGTTGGTACTGCTAAGAAAAATGAAAACTCTGCTGCTACATATCTTGATGTTCCTATTAATATCGCTCCTAATATAGTTGCTCCAGATCTTGATGTACCCGGTATTAAAGCTAATACCTGGAATAAACCAATTATTATAGCTGTTTTATAGCTTAATTCCTTAAAGCTATTTATATTAGGTTTTTTATTTCTGCTTTCAACTAATATAAATCCAACTCCATAAACTATAAGCATAATTG
>JBOFYV010000107.1:0-1912 GCA_051654865.1 Peptostreptococcaceae bacterium | reverse complement strand
TCAACTCTAGAAGCTTAAAACATTTCTCTTTTCCGCATCCTTGTCTTAATAAAAAGTATTTCATCTTACACCCTCCTATTTTGTTCTAACAACTTCAAACACACTTAATATTATAAATACTGCTACTGCAAACTCCATTATTTATCCCCCTTATCTATGTCGTGAAACTTTTCGTGGCAATCTTTACAAAGAAGAGTAACATCAATCAATGATTCATTGTATAAGTTATCATAGTTATTGTGATGTACGTGCAACTCCTTGTCATTACAATTGCACATCATACACTTATTTCCATACATTCTCCTAACTTTCTTTCTGAATTTATTCCACTTATCAGATTTTAAATAATCTCCATAGCTGCCCAATTCCAATGCAATAATATTTTCAACATACTTTTTACCGCCACTAAAAATTTCAACATCGCAAGTAAATAATATTTTTCCATCATTCATACTTGACCTAGTTACAAGTTTTATACAATTATGAAGCAATACCGAGCCATCTTTGCATCCTGCTATATTTATATGCCTAATAAGCTTTCCATCAACAAGCTTAGCTATCCATACATCTCCTTCCTCTAGCACTATTATCATCTTCCCAAAATTCTCAATCTTATTACATTCTGCGAATTTATTTATCCTATCTATTATCGTTTTAGCATCCCAAATCAACCAATCTAAGTTTTCTCTTCCATTGTAACAAACTTCAAAGTTCTCTAATCTTTCCATCTATTCATTCCTCCAGTCAAAGCTAGGCACAAACTTTCTCTCTTGCTCCATTAACGCTTTATTCTTAGCTTCTACATCATCTATATTATTTTCCATTAATTCACTAGGCATATTTTCTTTATTTTCGCATATAATATTATTATCAATAGTTTTATTATCCGCATCTGCTTTTGGCGAAGTAGGTGCTTTTTCTTTGCTTATATTAGGTAAAACTTCTTCTTCATCGAATTCAATCCCATTCTCAAATTGCGTTTTCCATATTTCAATAGTTCTTGTATCAGTTGCTATTACATACACATTCTTGTAAAATAAACTCTTCTTAGTTGTCTTTATGATCCTTATAAGTCCTTCTACTTGTAATTCCTTTAAGTATTTTCTAAGCGTATCTACTTTCTTTATCCCTAGATGGCTACATATTGTAGTTTGGTTTGGATATGTTTGAAAATCATTACCTGCACAAGATACAAGGTAAGAGTACACCCCCTTCGCCTGTAGAGATATATTAGGATTCTTTGTTATATATTGAGATATTATCCCATATCCGTAAGATTGCAACGAATTGCTCTCGAATAATATTTCATCTCCTTCTATTCTGTTAAAGTCTATTAGCTTTGCCATTACTTATTACCACCCTTCTTTAAATCTTCTTTTATTAATTGCTTCACGTAACTATTAAAACTTCTATCAAGTTCCTTTATTCTTTCTTGCATTTGCTCATACAAGTCAATATCTAATCTTACTGGTATCTGCTTAGTTTTCATATTAAACCTCCATAAAAGCTTTTCTTAATATTATTATATCACAATGATTTCATTTTGCAATAGTAAAGTTAAATAAATAATAAATAATAATAAATTAATAGTAAAAGATGTTAATAGTAAAAGATGTTAATAGTATTGACCTATTCTATAGACTACCCACGCTATAGACTACCCACAAATTAGGTTATCGTAAAATTGAATTTAGAATAATAAAAACGTTGAAAAATACACGTTCTTTCCGACTACCCATAAATTCGGTTATCGCAACAAATTAACTTGGGAAATAATATTTAGTAAAAGCAAATAATAAATGTATAATACTGTTGACTATGGTGAACAATAATAGTATAATTTAATTAATAAATGAAAGGTGGTAATGATATGAAAAACCTAAAAAACCTAAATGAGTTAAAAGATGGAGAA
>JBOFYV010000106.1:0-3174 GCA_051654865.1 Peptostreptococcaceae bacterium | reverse complement strand
TTTAAATGACAGTGATAATCATAAATTGGCATATCTTTTGCATAGTCATGATATAACGTTTTAGCTATATCATTAGTTAATAAAAAATCTTCACACATAAATTGTTTCATATTTTTCCATCTCCCATTTTAAATTAATCCGAATATCTTCGGTAAGAATAAACTTATTGCTGGTACATATGTAACTAGTAATAAACCTATCAACATTACAATAAAGTAAGGTAAGATTGTTTTTATAATCTGCTCTATTTTTAAATCTGCTATTGCACAACCTAAGAATAAGGCATTTCCTACTGGTGGTGTACAAAGTCCTATACATAAATTATAAACCATTAAAATTCCAAAGTGAACTGGATGCATTCCTAATGCTGTCACCACTGGTAAAAATATCGGTGTGAAAATTAATACCGCTGGTGTCATATCCATAAATGTTCCTACAACTAATAGCAAAGCATTTATTATCAACAGTATTATATATTTATTATCTGATATTCCTAATAGTAAGTTTGTTATGTATTGTGGAATTTGTGAATACGCTAATGCCCAAGACATAATACTTGAAGCTGCCATTAAGAACATTATAATTCCAGTCATTTTTATAGTTTCATCAATTATTTTCTTCATAACTACTTTATTTAAGTTTTTATATATCATTGAAAGAACAAGTGTATAAATTACAGCTATTCCAGACCCCTCTGTTGCTGTAAAAACACCTTTTATAATTCCACCTATTACTACTATTATAAGTAGTAGACTTGGTAATGCATCCAATGTAACTTTTATAACTGTTGCCATCTCTGGTTTTGGTTCTACTGGATAGTTATTTTTTTTAGCAAATATATAAGCTAAAATCATTATTCCAAGCCCCATAAGCATTCCTGGTAGATATCCAGCTATAAATAGAGCTCCTATTGAAGTTCCACCACTCACTAATGCAAATACAATAAGCACATTACTCGGAGGAATTAATAGCCCCGTTGGACATGATGTTATATTTACTGCTGCACAATATTTAGGATCATATCCCTCTTTTTTCTGTAGTGGATATATAGTTCCACCTATCGCTGCTTCTGCTGCAACTGCCGATCCAGAAATTGCTCCAAACAACATATTCCCTAAAATATTAACTTGTGCTAACGAACCTGGTAATCTTCCTCCAATTAACTTAGCGAAGTTTACTAATTTTATTGCTATTCCACCATTATTCATTATATTTCCAGATAAAATAAAGAATGGAATTGCTAATAAAGCAAAGTTATCTAACCCTGTTATCATCTTTTGAGCTGATGCAATTATTGTCATATCTAAAGGTAATGATAATAATATCGCTATAAATGATGCCAATCCTATTCCTACTGATACTTGTAAACCTAAAGTTAAGAATACAAAGAAACTTGCAAATAAAGCTACAGCTACTATTCCTATACTAACTCCCACTATCTCTCACTTCCTTCTGACTTTATCTCATCCATTATATATCCTATAAAGTAAAATATATTAATTACCCCTGTCATTGGTAGTATTGAATATACTAACCCCATTGGTAAATGAAGTACTGGTGAGAACTGTTTCATTGTGTTTAATGTTAACAGTGTTCCTCCCCAAACCATAACAAATCCCATAAAGATGATACTGAAAATTGGAAGTATTATCTTTATTGTCTTCACTTTACTAGGATGTAAAAATGTATGTAGATAATCCATCGAAAGATGAGCTTTTGCCCCAAATGAATATGTTGTTCCTAACATACCTATCCACATCAATAAAAATCTCGCAAGCTCATCTGTAAAGATACTTGGTGAGTTAAATACATATCTTGAAACTACTTGCCAAGATACTGTTAAAACTATTATTGTTAATAATACTGCCCCAATTACAAATATAAATTTATTTATACAATCTCTTATTTTATTCATTTTTTGCTCCCACTATTCAAAATTTCTTATTTTCTCAACATAACTCTTAACTAATTCATTAGTCATAACTTCGTTATATAGAGGTTGAACTTTTTCAATAAACTCAGTTTTATCAACTTCGAAAAATTGTACTCCATTCTCCTTTAAAGAATCTACCAATTTATCTTCAGTTTCAAACCAAATTTTATTTTGATAGTCGAATGAGTTTAGTGCTGCTTGCTTTACAATAGCTCTCTCCTCGTCATTTAATTTATCCCACGCTTTTGTATTCATTACTAAAACATCTGGTGATATCGAATGCTCATCAAATACAAAGTAAGGTGCTGTTTCATAATGCTTTGATTCTGCATAAGAAACTAAGTTATTTTCAGCTCCATCAACAACCCCTTGTTGCAAAGCCGTATATATCTCTCCAAAGCTCAATGGCGATGGGCTTCCCCCTAATAAATTTGTCATTCTTACCATTGTTTTACTTGTTTGAACTCTTATTTTTAACCCCTTTAAATCCTCTGTATTTTTTACAGGTCTTTTAGTATAAAAGTTTCTTGTTCCAGAGTTATAGAATGTCAATCCAATAAATCCTCTATCGATAGTCGCTGCTAAAATCTCTTCTCCAATTTCAGATTTAACAACTCTTAAGTGATGATCCATATCTCTAAACAAATATGGTAATGATAAAATCGAGTATTCTTGTGCAAAACTTTCTAATGGACCTGCATTTGTTTTTATTATGTCAATAGCCCCAGCTTGCATAAGCTCTGTTATCTCTCTTTCCCCACCTAATTGTCCATTTGGAAATATTAATACCTCTATATCTCCGTTTGTTTTCTCACTAACCTCTTTTCCAAATTCAACCATTGCTAAATGCACTGGATGACTCTCTGTTAATGCATGTGCCAATTTTAATTTTTTTGAAGATCCCCCTTCACTCTTGCCACACCCAGTTAATATTGTTAGTGCTAAAACTAAGAAACTAATAATTTTTTTCATTGATGCCTCCGATTAATCTTTATAAAGTAACCCCGGATTTAAATATCGCAATCTCTTGGAACCTATTTAATTCATTGTTTACTTTTTTCCCATTTATTACTTCAACTATGTAGTCTATAAACTCGTGTAATAGCTCATCCATAGTTATATCCTCTGATACCAATCTTCCTGCATCAAAGTCTATCCATCTTTTCTTTTTATTATATAACTCACTATTTGTAGATATTTTAACTGTTGGAACATATCCACCATATGGATTTCCTCTTCCC
>JBOFYV010000105.1:0-21855 GCA_051654865.1 Peptostreptococcaceae bacterium | reverse complement strand
CTTAATAAGAATTATGTTATATAAATTAACCTACTGTTTAATTTTCAAAGTTCATTTTTCTAAGCCGTTTTACCGACTCACTTAGTTTAACAAATCGTTTTGATGTTGTCAACTTTATTTTTCAACTTATTTTCTAAGTTGTTTTCCTTTTTCTTAAGGACAAGTAATACTATATCACCTTGTTTTATATTGGTCAAGCATTTTTATATAAGTTTTTCAATTTATTTTTATAAATATATTATTACTAATATTATAAATTAAATATGTTATATATTTTTAATTCCCTGCTTTTAATAATTTAAAACATTATTTAGAGTTTATGCTATCATATATATTAATATACAACAATTTTAGATAATATTTAAAATAATAAAATATAGTATTATCTAAACAATAAAATTTAAGTTTACTTATAGGGAGGGTGTTTATGGGTAGTTACCTTAGAGAACCAATAAATGGATTTACACATCTAATCGGTGCATTGTTATCATTTATTGGGCTTTTAGCATTAGTAATCAAAACGACAATAACAAATCCGTCAGCTGTAGCTATAACTGCTGTGATAATTTTTGGGTTAAGTATGATTCTATTATATTCAGCTTCCGCTACTTATCATTTAGTTGTATCTAGCGATAAAGTAATTAGCTTTTTAAGAAGGTTAGATCATGCAATGATATTTATATTAATTGCAGGTTCTTATACTCCTTTCTGTTTAATTGCTTTAAATGGTTCTATTGGTTGGGTTTTATTTTCTTTAATAACTCTAATCGCTATTACTGGAGTAAGCTTTAAACTAATTTGGTTTAATTGTCCTAGATGGATTTCAACTATTATATATGTAGGTATGGGATGGATAGCAATTTTTTTAATAGTACCTTTATATAAAGCTCTATCTTTAAATGGATTATTATTGCTTGTACTTGGTGGTATCTTCTATACAATAGGAGCTGTGATATACGCTACTAAACCAAAGTTTTTAAAATTTAAAAACTTCGGTTTCCATGAAATATTTCATATTTTTATAATGTTAGGTACATTAACTCATTTTATATGTGTATTTCTATATGTGATATAATTAAAAGACCGTAATCACAAAATGTGTTTACGGTCTTTATTTTTATATTTTTTATTTCATAACTCTCATCGCATTCAACACTGCTATTAGTGCAACACCTACATCTGCAAATATAGCTTCCCACATAGTAGCTATCCCACCTGCACCTAGTATTAGAACTATTACTTTTACACCTAATGCAAATATAATATTTTGCCATACTATCTTATTGGTTTTACTTGCTATTTCTATAGCTTTTGATATTTTACTTGGTTCATCTGTCATAAGAACAACATCTGCCGCTTCTATTGCTGCATCTGATCCTAGTCCTCCCATAGCGATACCAACATCTGCACGAGCTAAAACAGGTGCATCATTTATTCCATCCCCTACAAAGACTACTTTTTCTTTTTCTGACTTATTTTCATATATCTCTTCTAACTTTTCTACTTTTTCATTAGGTAATAAATTAGAGTAAACTTTATCTACACAAAGTTCTTTAGCTATTTTATTAGCTACTTTATCATTATCACCTGTTAACATTACTATTTCTTTTATTCCAAGTTTTTTTAGATTTTTTATCGCTTGTATACTATCTTCTTTTATTTCATCTGATATAACTATATACCCTCTATACATACCATTTATTGCTATATAAACTACAGTACCTACTTCTTTAGCTGGCGAATAGAATATATTCTCTTTTATCATTAGCTTCTCATTTCCTGCTAAGATATACTTTCCATCATAGTTTATTTTAGTTCCATAAGCTGCAATTTCTTCGTAGTTATTTATCTTATTTAAATCAATATCTTTATTATAATGAGTTAATATAGATTTAGCTATAGGATGATTAGAGTTTATCTCAGCAAAAGCGGCATATTCTAATAACTCATCTTCTGTCATTCCTAATGCATTTATTTTAGTTACATTAAATACACCTTTAGTCAAAGTACCTGTTTTATCAAATACTACAGTATCTACACTTCTTAGTGCCTCTAAGTAGTTACTTCCTTTTATTAAAATACCATTTTTAGATGCGAATCCTATTCCACTAAAGAAACTAAGTGGTATTGATAAAACTAATGCACAAGGACAAGATACTACTAAGAATATTAATCCTCTATATAACCAATCACTAAACTGCGCACCTGGAATTATTACTGGTGGTAAAAATGCTATTGCCATAGCTGATATTACAACAATTGGTGTATAATACTTAGAAAACTTAGTTATAAAGTTTTCAGTTTTTGATTTTTTACTGCTTGCATTTTCTACTAAATCTAATATCTTAGATACGGTAGATTCGCCAAATTCTTTAGTTACTTCTATAGTCAACACTGCATTTTTATTTATAAATCCTGATAATATATCTTCTCCTACAGATATCTCTCTAAAAACAGATTCTCCTGTAAGTGCTGATGTATCTACCATAGATATACCATCTACTACGATACCATCTAAAGGTACTTTTTCTCCTGGTTTTACTACTATTATATCTCCAATACTTATTTCATCTGGAGAAACTACTTTTAATTCCGACCCTACTTTTAGATTTGCATAGTCTGGTCTAATTTCCATAAGAGCAGTAATTGATTTTCTTGATTTTCCAACTGCTATACCTTGTAGATACTCTCCTATTTTATAAAATAGCATTACTCCTACTGCTTCTGGTAATTCTCCTATTGCTAACGCTCCTACTGTTGCTATTGACATTAAGAAGTTTTCATCAAATACACTTCCTCTAACTGCATTTTTTATAGCTTTTAATAGGACATCTCCTCCAACTATTATATATGCAATTATAAATATAACTGAACTAAATTGACTTTCAAATCCAGTAGCAGTTTGATATATACCAAGTATATATACAATAGTTCCTATTATTAACTTTACTAAATCTTTTTTATCTACATCTTGAGTAGCTTCAACTTTTTCTTGTTTAGTACTTTTAGCATTTAACTCACTTATTTGTATATTTAGACCAGGCTCTGTATTATTTATTATGTTTATAACCTCATCAATAATTTGTTCTTGATTAATTGACTTATTTATTTCTATACTAAGCTTCTTATTTATGAAATTTAAATTAGATGATACGATTCCATCCAATTTAGATACTTTTTCATTGATTACATCTGCACAATGCGCACAATTAAGTCCTCCTAAAAATATCTCTCTTTTTATGTTAGTTTTTTTACCTAACACTTCTATATTAAGTCCTGGTTCTGTAGAATTAACTATATCTATTACTTTATTTATTACTTCTTCATCCTTAAACTCATTTATTATATTTATAGTAAGCTTTTTGTTTATAAAATTTAAATTACAGCTATCTATTTCTTCTAGTTTAGAAACTTTTTCATTGATTACCTCTGCACAATGTGCACAATTAAGTCCTTCTAAAAGTATCTCTTTCTTGATTAAACTATAACTCTCCATAATTTACCCCCTATCTTTTATAAGTTTCTTGAATATGGCTCAATCCACAATCAAAAATTTGATTTATATGATTATCATCTAATGAATAATATACCGTCTTACCTTCTTTTCTAAATTTAACTAACCTTGCTTGCTTTAACACTCTTAATTGATGAGATATTGCAGAGTGAGTCATACCTAATAAATCCGCTATATCACATACACACATTTCATTTGAAAATAAAGCATATAATATTTTTATTCTTGTTGTATCTCCAAATACTTTAAACAACTCTGCTAAGTCATAAAGCATTTCCTCTTGAGGCATAACCTCTCTAACTCCACTTACTATTTCTTCATGTATCTCTTCGCAAGTACATACATTTATATCATTTTTCATATTATTAACCTCCATAAAACAAATATATGAATACTTATTCATATATTAAATTATATTAATCCTGTCCAATTTTTGCAACCTATTTTTTGTTAATTTTAAAAATAAACTTTTAAAATACACATATTAAGTTTTTTTCTAATATATATATTATTAAGGCTATTTTTAATTGTTCTTTATAGTAATTTTTAGGAGGGATGTTTTAATATGAATTATGATATGTTTTCAAATAAACACAACGAAGAAATGGACCCTAATTATATATACCCTAGACCTTATATAGATCCTATGATGTATATAAATCCTTATGGAATGGGGGGTAACTGTTTCCCAGGTATGCCTATGGATGCTAGTATGTATTCTGGAAATTATATGACTTATATGAATCCTTATATGAGTAATCTATATATGGGTAATCTACCTAACGAAATAGATGATGACCTTCAAAATGATATGGATGAAGATATTAATGTTAATCAAAATATGCAACAGCAAATGGCTAACCTTCAAAATATGATGCAAGGTATGCCTAATATGCAGGGTATGATGCCTCCAGGAATGATGATGCCCGGTATGATGATGCCTGGCATGATGATGCAGGGTATGATGCCTGGTATGTTTCCTTATATGATGATGCCCGGTATGTCTCCAATAAATATGGAGGAGTTTGATGAGGAAGAAATGTAATTTTTTTTATAATTTATGTTATAAAAATATAAATACTGTCCATAATAATAATGTATTCCTCATAATATTCCCCCAATATTATAAATACAAAATAAAGTCATAAAACTCAAGGTTTTATGACTTTATTTATTTTTTGTTAATCTAAAAAATCTTCAAAATCATCTGACCCTGATTCTACAAAATCATAAAGTACATTTTCTTCAAAATACAATTCTTCTTGTAATTCAATATATTCTTTATAATTACATTGTAAAATCTTATTAATATATTTTCTTTCATTATCACTGTATGTTCCTACAAAAAAGCTTTCATCTATCTGATAGTATATAGATTTTATATCATTGTTTATTATATACACATCTTTTTTAACATGGTCATTATTAAAATTGAACCTAGTAAAAAATGTTGCATCGTCCATATCACTTCTTAATAAAAATGGATTATCTATATATAGTTTTTCTATAAATTCGTCTTTATTTTTAACTTTATAAATACTAACAAATTCAGGTTTGGATATTTCATCAAATACTTCAAAATCAAATATCGGTTCTTTTCCTGTAGCAACCATTGAGTTTAACTTATATTTATCATTTTCTTTTAATATACTAAACGCAATTTTACATGTATAATATCCATCATTGTCTTCAAATAAAGCTTCACTTACATATCGACCTTCACCTCTATTTAAGACTTGATTTTTTAATAATGTACCATTTATATTTGTAATATGCATATTAGATATTTCTTCACTATCAGAAAAATACCTTAGACTTTCTCTATCCCAAGCTATAAATCTCATAGTCATATAGTTAATAAACTCTTCATCTGATGTTATAGTTTTACATATTTTAGGGTATATGTCCTCTGAATTTATTTCAGTATTATAATTTTCTATTATATCTATATACTCCGATGTATCTCCTGGCAATGGTTTCTCATATTCGTAATTTCTATTACCATAATATTTAACTAAAAATAAAGCCTCTTCCTCACTTAATAATATTCTATCTGAACCTAATCCGCCCATTAGTCTTTCTTCTTCCCTATAAGCATCCTCTTTTGTAGGATTATTCAAACGCACATAATCAGCAATCCCTAAACCTTCTGCATCAAGCAAAAAATATTGATATATTATATTTTCTTCTTCTTCCCAATTTATTATAAGTCCCATACTTCCCATAAGCCTTGAATTTGTAACTTTGGCAAATCCAAACTTCATAAAACCACATCCTTATCTTGTGTATTTAATATTATATTCCTATTATTTCTTAATAACTATTCTTAATATATACATATGTTTTTGAATATACTATAAACTAATCATAAAGTTCATATTTAAGTTTTTATGATATCCATAAAAGAATTTTAAATTATTTTATATAATTTTACAACTTATACAGATTTTATAATATAATATAATAAAGGTTTAATTGAGGTGATATTTATGAAAAAAACAGCAGCTTTTTTTGATATAGACGGTACTCTTTATAGAGATTCCCTTATGGTAGAGCATTTTAAAAAATTAATTAAATACGATATAATTGATCAAAAAGCATGGATAGAACATGCTCGAGATACTTTTATGAACTGGGATAAGAGGCAAGGAAATTACGATGATTATTTAGATGAAGTTTGTGATTTATACGTAAAGTATTTAATAGGACTAGACAAGACTTGTATAGACTTTACTAGCGATCAAGTTATAAAACTAAAATCTGAAAGAGTTTATAAATATACTCGTTCTAGAATTAAATGGCATTTAGATAATGGTCATATAGTAATATTCATATCTGGTAGTCCTGATTTCTTAGTTGAAAAAATGGCTAAAAAATATGGTGTTACAGATTTTAAAGGAAGCAATTATTTATTTGAAAATGGTACTTTCAATGGAACAGTGATACCTATGTGGGATTCTAAAAGTAAAAATACTGCTATTGATAGCTTTGTGCAAATGTATGACATTGATTTATCAACATCTTATGCATATGGTGATACTAACGGAGATATAAATATGCTAAGAAGAGTTGGTAATCCTATTGCAATAAATCCAACAAAAGAATTGTTAAATCATATTGCTAACGATTCTATAATAAGTGATGTTGCAGAAATAATAGTTGAAAGAAAAGATATTATCTATTCTTTATCATCAAAAACTAATATACTTGATATATAAATTTGATAATTAAAAGTCCATAAATTATTATTTATGGACTTTGATTATTTTGATAGGAGGTAACATTGTGAATTCTAATATAAAAGAGGATTTAGAATCCTTAAGTAAAAAGGTATATTTAGAAGTTCCTGATTTATGGGTAGATTTTTTAGATAAGGTTAACGATGAAATAATCGATGAAATGGTATTATTTTTTGCCACTAAGAATAATGCCCTATCAATTGTAAGCTACGCAATTGATAACGGAATTATTAATTTAAAAGCTCAATCTAAGAATAATAGCTTTAAAGATATTTATGAGCATTTACTACATACTGCAAAACAATGTAATAGTACCGAAGTTTATAACTACCTTGTGAATTTAGATAATAATGCAGAACAAGTATTAACCTGCGATGAGGATAACTTAACAAGCGATGAAATACCTTATTTCATATGCCAGAACTGCAAATGTAATATCTTTGAAAACGGATATATTGTTAGTGAGAATAAAACTTATACATTTTCAAGGGAACATAATAAACCAATAGAAACTTCAAGTAAAATATTAGATTCAGTTAAGTGTTGTAATTGTAATTCTATAATTCTTGATACTACTCCAGAAAAACTAGAATTACTATGCAGTATAACAAACTGTAGCAATTGCAGACGTGATTTAAGAGATGTTGGTATAAGAGATAATAAAAAATTAGCTTACGACAAAGAATCTAATACATTTATTTCTAAGCATTCTCATTATGCTTGCGATTCTTGCAATACACCATTAAAAGAAGAACAAAAATTATACTTTAATTTAATATAACTAATAAACTTTATTCAAATTAGAAAGAGACTATTCCTTATACAAGAAAAGTCTCTTTATTAATTATATATCTTTTATTATCTTTCTTATTTTCAATTCATAATAATCTATAAACCTCGTGTATATACAATCATAAACTATGAAAGTAACTTCAAATAAAGCTATTGTAAATAAATTTACTGGAATATATACAAATGGTTTTAATATAAAATACGTTACTACTATTATAATATTAGCAAATACAATTTTTAAAATATATTCTACTACAATTGGCCTATTCTGCTCTATTAAATATTTTACAAGACCATACACTCCAAAAGTTAAACTATATAGTATCCACTGAAATTTACTATTCATTACAATAAATCCTAAAGCTACTGAAGCTATATAGAATGCTATTCCTGTTTTAGTTCCACTCTCCATTATAACTATAGAAATTGGTAGTGATGCTAACCCCATTAGAAATAAAGTATTCATTGGTATTATATTTATTAGTAATAATAAAATGATATTTATTCCTAATAACATTCCTCCATAGGCTATTTTTCTACTCATTATTTCCTCCTAGAAACAATCTACTAAATCTCCTCCACAGCATTCACAGCAAGAGTCTAAGCACCATAATTTCATACAGTCCTCACAACAATCGTCTCCACAGCAACAACAGCAGTCATCACAACAGCAACAACAACATCCACCTAAATCATTATGCCTTCTTTTATTATATCTATTAGCTCTGTGTCTATAATCATCTCTATGGAAGTTATAACTGTTTAAAGCTTCTTTATATTCGTTATTATTAGGGGCCATAGACACTGCTTTTTCTATACATTTTTCACCTTCTTCGTAGTACCCTATGTTCATAGCAGATACTCCATTTAGGTGATACCATTCTGCACACTTTTCACCTATACTTTTAAGTAAGTTATACGCTTTTTCAAATTCACTTTTTAGCATTAATTCTCTTATGCTGACAAACATATCATTATTATATACATTACTGCCCATTAGTTTCACATCCCTTTCCTAAGATATTTTGATATCTAAGATATACACCTGAATAAACTATATTTTCTATTATTCCTGTGTTCATTTTTAAATCTAAATTATCAATCGCACTACCTAACATTCCTAAAGATAAACTAATTAATTTATCAACTCTTACCTTTAGTTCTTCTCTTTTGTCTATGTATTCTATAAAAGGATTGTATCTTCCTTTTTCATAATCTTTGTCTAAATCTTCATACGCATCTAGTAAATAAATATACTTTCCTACATTAAATCCTATACGCCTTAATTCTTTTTCGTATTCATCTTCCTTATATGCAAATATTTCAGACATAAGATTTCCAAAGGTATTTGATACTATATCAATATTAGTATTTTTATCTTGTTCTAAACTATATAATACTTCTAATTGTTCTTTTATAGTATCTGCCTTTTTAGGGTACTTTTCATATGCTAGTTTTAATTTACTTTTATATATATTATATGCAATTCTGTCTTTTATTCCATTATCATCTTTTAAATTATCTTCTAATTTATAATATGTTAAAAGTACATTCATACTCGCTGCATATTCAGTCACTTCATTTATTATCTTTTTCTTCTTTTTAAATGGATTTGTTATACACCCTTCTTCTATTATAGTAGGCTTTGGTCTATATACTGCACTTAGTATTAATACTAAAAAAGTTATATCATAGTTCAAAGACAATCTAGAAATTTCTCCATGGTTATCTTTTAAACATTTACAAAGACCGCAATAGTATCCTCTATAATGCTCATATTCTCTAAATGTTAAATCCATTTTGTTTACTTTAACATAACCAAACATAATTTATCCTTTCTCTGTGTTAATTATCATACTAACTCATTATTTATAATTCGATTGTTATTTGCTTTACTTCATAGCACTTCCACGCAAATATGTTATTTTCTATTATACTACTCTCCATATTATTATCATAATCTAATATGACTAATTTTGCCATTGATATAGGTAATTTAAATCTTCTTGGTCCTACTGAGCCTGGATTTATATACATTATATCATCATCTATACCTATATAACTTTTATGAGAATGTCCATACATTACAATATCTATTCTTTCAGATTTTAAATCTATGTCTAATTCATTTATGTTATGTACTATATATATCCTTTTATTCATTATTTCTATAATTTTATTTTTAGGAGCTATATTTATATCTATAGTTTTATCAATATTTCCCCTTATAAATTCTACTGTTGATATTTGTTTTAATCTTTCTATCACATCTAATTTTCCTATATCACCACAATGAATTATTAAATTACAGTCATACAATTGTTTTATCACTTCATCTCTTAGTAATCCATGTGTATCTGATATTATTCCTATTATCATAACTACTACTCCTTTATTAATTAACTTACATATAATTATATACATTTCCATCATATTGTACCCATACAATCTCTATTTTTAGCTTACTTATTACATATACCAAATATTGTATGATAAAATTATCTCATCATTATATGGTTTTATCATTAATAGTTAAGAATAAATTTATTTGGAGGAATTATAAATGAATAACAAAACAGGATATGTAGTTTATGTTGGAATGTTTTCTGCCTTATGTACTGTAGCTACTTTTATAAAAGTTCCATTTGGAAATGGAGCCATGGTTCACTTAGGAAGTGCTATGATATTTACACTAGCTATATTATTTGGTGGAAAATATGCTGGTCCAGCAGGTGCCATAGGCTCTGCATTTTTTGATTTATTACTAGGATTTTCACCTTATACAATTTGGTCTTTCTTTATAAAAGGTATTGCTGGTTTTATAGCTGGAAGTATTGCTCATTCTAAAAACAACAAAGGTGATAAATTATCTCTAAATATCATAGCCTTACTTGTTGCTGCTCTATGGACATTAGTAGGTTATATAGGAGCTTGGACAGTTGTTATAGGTAGTTATCAAGCAGCTTTGGCAAACATACCAAGTTCTTTAATGAGTTCTGGAATGGGTATATTAGTAGCTTTGCCTCTTACTATTGTGCTTAGAAAGTCATTACGTAAGTCAGGTCACCTAAACCTAGAAAAACAATCGTATAGATAAATAAGAGCTTAATCTTTAATTTTTATTTTAAAGATTAAGCTCTTAATATTAGTTCTATAGTATAAATTTATTTACATCACCATCTTGATTTTCAATAGTTATTACATCTAATCCTTTATACTCACTAAATAACCATTTTATATCTTTCATAGCTTGATTTACTTGATTTTTATTTAGATTATTTACAAAGTATTCTTTTCTCATTTCTTCATAGCCTTTATCTGTTAAGAAATTTCTTATAAATGTAAATGCCAACATATTTGGAATATTACTTTCCGTTCCTTTTTTATTTCCTTTTTTCCTAGAATACATTTTCATATTACGTTCCCCCAATACTTACTCTATAAAGCTTCTTATTAAAGAATATGTTTAAATTATATACTTTATTATTCCATTTGGAAAAACTTCCTTTATCTCTTTTTGGAAAAATTCTTTCATTTCTGCTAACTGCTCTTTAGTGTATACATATTTTCCATATCCAAATTGACCATATTTAAATTTTCTATCTTCATCTGCCATAGGTAATGTTGTTTCAGGGAATATTTCTAGAATTCTATTTTTAGCTTTAGTTGTATATCTATGTGATATAACTTCAAATAAAACCTGATCACTAGCTTCTTTAGGTAGCTTTTCTTTAATATGTTTTATTAAATCTCTGTAATCTTCTTTCCAATTATCATATAAAAATACAGGGGCTATTATAAATCCTATTTTATATCCTGCTGCAGCGACTTTTGCTGCTGCCTCAATTCTCTTATGAGCTGAAGCTGTATGGTGTTCATAAGTGTCAATTATCTTTGGAGTATTTATACTAAATCTTATTTCAGTATGATTATTGTGTTCTATATCTAATAAGCTATCTACATCATTATACTTAGTAACAAATCTAAATCTACCTAGCTCTTCTTTTGCAAAAAATTCTATTGTCTTTTTTAGTGAATGAGTGTAGGGTTCTACTGGAACAGGATCAGATGTAGCTGCACCTTCAAAAATAGTAAGATCAGGCTTTCTTTCTTCAATGTATTTTTTAGCTTGATTTAACACGTCATCTATATTTACAAATACTTTAACAAAGGGTTTGTCACCTAGCTGAGTATTTAAATAACAGTATTCACATCTTCCCATACATCCAGTAACAAGGGGTAACTGGTAATTAGCCGATGGCTTACAAGTTTGAAATTTTAAGCTGGTTCTCTTTCCTACTACTAAGGTTTCTTTTCCCGAGCGATATTGTTCATATAAGTTTTCTCCTGGTATATTACTTTTTACTTTATTAGATGTAAGCCTTATTAGTTCTACATTCTCATCTGTTCTAAATTCATTGTATATGTGCTTTCCTAATCGAGTTTCCAGAGTTCCTTTTTCAAATATAATTCGTTTAGGCTTAAACATTTATTCACCTCATACTTTTAGTTTTTATTACTATTTTTCCTAAGTTACTTTTATATATTCTATTTTTAATTTGTTATCTATTTATATTTACATAGTTCAAAACTTTATATGATTTTTAATTTTATATGAATATTTTATAACTTACTTAAATATTATTTATTAAAGGTGAACAAGCCTAATACATTTACTTATACGAGGGGGATAACTATATATGTTAAACGTAGTTAGTAGAGATTTAAATGAAAAAACTAAGTCTGTTATAAAAAGAGGGTATATACCTGCTATAATTCATGGTTACGGTTTAGAAAAAGGTATACCTGTTGAAGTTTATAAAACTGATTTTAAAAGATTATTAGAAATTAACGGTCACAAAGGAACTATTGAAGTAAGTTTAAATGGAGATACTAAAAGTTGTATGATTGAAGAAGTTCAAATTGATAGTGTTAAAGGCGAATTCTTACATATAGATTTCAAAACTTGCTAATAAATTGTAAAAGGAGCTTATCTCTATTTTGAGACAGCTCCTCTTTTGATTTAATCGTTGTACCTTACTCTATCTATTAATGATTCTTTGTTGAAGTTTTTGCTTATTAAATAAGTTAATAGTAATTGTGCTGCTATTATACAAACAACCATTATTATCATTTGATTAATAGGAAGTTCATATACGGCATAGTTCATTCCTGATTTTTTCAGAGCTTCAACTGCAACATATCCTATTATATTTCCTACTGTTAATGATCCTACCAACATAAATGATGTATAAAACATAGCTTCTTTATTTAACATCTGTACTAGTTGTTTGTTAGTAAGACCTATTGCTTGTAACATTCCTAGCTCTTTTTTTCTAGTTATTATACTTGTTATCATAGAATTTATTAGATTTATAAATCCTATAACTCCTATTAATGTAACTAAGCTATATCCCATAACTTTAGTAAGCCTTATAGCAAATTCATTTGATGCTATTGATTCATCTATATAACTAGCATCTAAATTTTCATTTCCTTTTACAAGTGTTTCTATATATGCTTTTACTTCATCATACTTATTTTTTTCTACAGTTAAACCAATACTATTTCTTGGACTTGTTTTTGCTATTTTCTCAATATAATCATTATGAACTGCGTATACCCCTGGTCCATCAGTTATAGCTTGAATTTTGAAATCTTTTTTTATAATATTGTCACCATCATATATCTTTAAAGATATAGTATCCCCTGCTTTTATTCCGTACATTTCAGCAGTATAAGAATGATTAAAAACAATTTCTTTACCTGTTTTTAATTTTTCTAAATCTATCTCTCCATCTTCTAAATAATAGTTCATATATTCTAAATCATTTTCATCTATTCCTGTAAGATTATCATACTTATATTCCATATCTATATTAGTAATTTCAGCTTTTAAAGTATTACTTGTTACCTCAATATTTTTTACACCTTCAACTTGCTTTAATTCATCTATAAATTCATCACTCAATAAATTTTTCTTTTGTAGCATATTTATTTCTGTATTTGGACTATCTTCATCTCCAAAAGTATAATTGTCTAGTCTTATATTTATATCATGTGGCATATGATCTCTAGTCATTTTTTCTGCATCCATACTCTCTAATGCACAAGATACTACTATAAATAATATTCCACTTAATGTAAGTGATAAAAGAGTTACATAAGTACGTTTTTTATTAGACTTTAGATTCGCTTTTGTAAGTCTTGATACATTTATATAGTCATATCCTTTTCTAGTTTTTTTCTTAGAGTTAGATTCTCCATTGTATTTTACAGCTTCTACTATTGATATCTTTGATGCTACTTTCATAGGTTTTATTAAAGAAATATACACAGTTAGTATACTTATCAATCCTATTATTATAGCTAATAACCATTTTGATATGCTAACTTCCCCACCCAATAAGTACTTTACTATAACTTCACTTATAATATATCCTGCTAATAATCCTAGTGGTATAGCAATTGAAGACAAATACATACCCTCTTTTAAAATAATCTTTTTAATTTGCTTTTTAGTAGTTCCTATTGCTCTTAGTTTACCAAATTCTTGTACCTTAGTTATTATTGATAAGTAGAATATATTATATATTACAAGTATACTAGATAATATTATAACTAAACTTATAACTACTACTGAGCCTACAACAAAACTATCTGGCTTTGTTGAATTTATATAGTTTTCATTAACCTTAGTATAAACTTTCTTTATATCAAAGTTTTCACCTATTTCTTCTACCATAGATTCGACATCATAAGCAGACATATTATCTACATTTTTTAATGTAAAGAATACATTGAAATTTTCCTTAGATATATCTCTAGTACTATTCATATAATTTTGGGATACTAATATACTATAGCCCTTCTTTATTTGAGCAGTTTCATTAGCTTTTGTTATTCCTGTTACTATAAATTTCTCTGTTATAATTTCATCTCTTGTATAATCTTCATATTTAATTTCTATTGTTTGGTTTAGTTTTTGTTCATACCCTAATTTTTTAAGTGCTAAATCGTCTATTGCTACTTCATTTTTCTTAGTCGGAAGTTTACCATCTATTAATTCCAATGAATTAAGTTTAAATGCATTTTCATCAGTAAAAGCTAGTGCTATTTTAGTTTCATCTTCAAATTCTTCCATAACACCAATACCATTTATTATTCCCGTTGTTTCTATATCTACATGGGCTTTTATTTTGTCATATTTAGTTTCATCAACTCTTCCATAAAGTCCATGATAAGTTCCACTATACTTAATTACATTTTGTTTATTTAATTCATTCCAATCAAGTCCTACCATTGATACTGATGCTAGTAAAGTTGTAGCTAAAAGTATAGTTACTATTATTAATATACTTTTTGATTTATTATATTTTATATTACTTTTAGCTATTTTCGTGACATTAATCATTTATAACACCACCCTTTATTACTTTACCATCTTCTATATATATTACTCTATCTGCCATTTGAGCTATAGTTTCATCATGCGTTATCATTACTAATGTTTGACTGTATTTTTTTATCATAGTTTTTAATAAACTCATTACTTCATCAGATGTTTTAGAGTCTAGGTTTCCTGTTGGTTCATCTGCAAGTATTATAGCAGGTCTTGCTACTAAAGCACGCGCTATAGCAACTCTTTGCTGCTGACCACCAGATAAAGTATTAGGTAATGACTCTACTTTATCTGCTAAGCCAAGTGACTTTACTATATCGTTTACAAAGTCTTTATTCACTTCCTTCCCATCAAGACCTATTGGAAGTGTTATATTTTCCCATACGTTAAGTGATGGTATTAAGTTAAAGTGTTGAAATATAAACCCTATATTCCTTCTTCTAAATATCGCTAATTCTTCTTCTTTTAAATCAAATATGTCTTTATTATTTATGTACACCTTACCATCCGTTGGGTTATCAAGTCCGCCTATCATATGAAGCAACGTACTTTTACCTGACCCTGATTTTCCTACTATTGCTACAAATTCTCCCTCTTTTATATCTATATTAGTATCATCTATTGCTTTTACTAAATTTTCTCCATTACCGTAATACTTCTTTAAATTATCCGTCTTTAATATACTCATTTTTTATTTCTCCTTATCTGTATCATTTATACTTTAATAATACATCCTAAGTCTTTCAACTCTCTTACAACTAGGCTTACACTTTTGTAAGAAATAGGGAAAATTTACTACCTTGTCCTTTTTCTGATGAGACTATAATATTGCCACCTTGTTGTTCTAGTATTTTTCTAGTTAAATAAAGCCCTACTCCTGATCCTTCTATTTCTTCAACTTCCTCACTTCTATAAAATCGTTTGAATATATTATTGTACTCTGATTTATCTATCCCAATTCCATTATCCTTAATATCTATTCTGACAAAATTTATAGTTTCTGAAACTTCTACGTCTATATCTTTATTATTATGTGTATATTTTACTGAATTTTCTAGTACATTAAATATACTCTCCTCTGTCCATTTAGAATCATGAGGAATTTGTATATCTTCAAAGTCATCTACATTTATATTAATATTCTTTTGATTTGATTTTGGTATTGTGCTATTTATTGCTCTTATTATTGTTTCTTTTATACTTTTATTTTCTCTTTTAATATTTATCATACTCGCTTCTAATCTTGATATATTCACTAACGAATCTATAAGGTTATGTAGCTTATTTATAGACATTTCATTAGTTTTTAAAAATTCGATTCTTTCTTCTTCATCAAGCTCTTCTTCTATTAAAAGTGAATTATATAATTTCAAAGATGCTAAAGGTGTTTTTAATTGATGAGATATATCTGTGACTAGCTCTTTTATGCTTTCTTTCTCTTTATTTAGTTCATTAATTTTAAGGTTTAAACTTCGTGATAGTTTATTTAAATCTGTATATATTCGATTAAATACACCTTCTTCTTTAAGATTTTCTTCTATTATGTATTTATTGTTTATTATATTTTCTATATCTTCATTTACCTTTGATATCCTGTTGTACATATATTTAATGAAGTTCATTACTACAAATGACATTATTGCTATCATCATTACAAAAACAATCAAATTATTTACCAGGAAATATTTCAAGTGTTGTTGAAAATTTACATTTTCATACATTTTATAATTGCTATTGTATCCATATTTGTCTAAAATCTTTGCTCCTGAGTCTAAATAAGTATTATCTTGCTTATATATAGAGTTTATAATGTTAACTTCTTGATCTGGATATTTATCTACTAAAGCTCCTACTATACTTTGGTTTATCTTCTCTTGTTTTAGATATATATTTTTAAAATTATTATATTGAAGTGTTGTAAATATAGCAAACACAACTATCATACCCACCATCATTATAGTCATTGATTTTTTTATTATAGGTTCTTTCTTTACTATGTTTGTCATTTCTTGATACACCTCTTTTCAAAAGTATATCCTATTCCTCTAATATTTTTTATGTACTCCGGACTTGATGGATTATATTCTACCTTTTGCCTAAGTCTTCTTATATTTACCGCTACGGTATTTTCATCTACAAAGTTACCATCAATATCCCATAGTGCTTCTATTAGTTGTTCTTTAGTTACTGTTTGTCCTGAATTTTCCATAAGATATCTTAATAATTTACCTTCATTCTTACTTAATAGTAACTCTTCATTTTCCTTAACTAATTTGTTATCCAAATAATTAAACTCTAACTTATCACATAATATTATATTCTCATTTGCTACACTCGTATTGCTAATTCTTTTCATTACCGCATTTACTTTAGATATAAGTACTATCAAACTAAATGGTTTTGTTATATAATCATCCGCTCCTATTTCATATCCTGTAACTATATCTACCTCTTGATCTAGGGCAGTAAGCATTATTATGTGTATATCACTTATATTTCTAACTTCCTCACAAAAATCAAATCCACTTCCATCAGGTAATCCTACATCCGATATTATTAAATCTAAATCATTGTTTTCAAATATATCTTTTGCTTCTTTTATATTAAAAGCTGTTTTTACGCTGTATCCTTCTTTTTTTAATTTAAAGCTTATTCCCCTATTTAGAGATTTGTCATCTTCTAAAAGTAATATGTTACTCATTATTTCCCCTCCAAAAACTGGTTTATTTTTAATTTAATTATATCTTAAAAATAAACACTATAAAAGGCTATCAGTATTCTAATAGCCTTTTATAGTGTTTATTATATTTATATTTTTACTTTAATGTAAATTCTATTAATGCTATTACCCATAAATGTAGTGGGTAGAATACATAGAATAAATACTTACTAAATTTATTATTCATTCCTCTTTCACCATTGTACATTAATATAAATGGAACTGCTAAAATTAATAAGAAGTCTGAATTATACATTAACATATTTATAGTTT
Source organism: Peptostreptococcaceae bacterium (assembly GCA_051654865.1). Classification (GTDB taxonomy): domain Bacteria; phylum Bacillota; class Clostridia; order Peptostreptococcales; family Peptostreptococcaceae; genus JBOFOR01. The sequence continues at coordinate 3,916 of JBOFYV010000105.1, read as the reverse complement.
CTTCAATAGTCGGATAAGCAGCATAACTCATAATAAATAACAACGCTGATAATATTACGTATCCTATAATCTTTTTATTGTTACTATTTCTAAATAAATAAGTTATTAATATAAATGGTATAACTGCTATTCCACCCTCTGTCAAAATGCTTAGTGGTAACAATAATATAGCAGCTGTTATTAACATCAATTTATTAGCTCCAACTTTTTTCTTACTATATTCAAGTATACTTATTATAGTAAGGCCTAATGCTAAAGTTAAGAATATATTATTATGAACTGAAACTTCTTTTGATTTTAGAATAGTATTTATAGCTATATTTCCAACTTGCATAAATACTGCCCAACCCCATAATCTAATATTATATTTTTTTCTATTTCTAGTATGGAAAAATCCTTCCACTAGTAAAAATGCAAATATGGGAGATACTACTCTTGATAACGGATGAAACCATAATGGAAATACCTTAGGAAAAGCAAAGTATAAGTGGTCCATTAGCATAAGTATTAGTGCAAAAACTTTTATTTGAAATGCATTTAATTTCTTCATTTAATATCCTCCTTAAGTTGATTATGTATTGATTATATAACCAACTTAAGGATATAACCATTTAACTAGCTTACATTTGCCTTACAGTTTTGTAATCTAGACTACTTTGAGTTATTATCACAATATATATTCATAGCATCACTTAAAAACTGAGCTAATCCTTCACCATACTTATCTATGTTCTTTGTGAATCTTTCATCTGCAACATACATAAGAGCTAATCCTCTAAATATATCTATTGTGCAGTTATAGAAGTTAGTTGTTATATGATTTCTCCATTTTATGACTAACTCTTGTACTTTATCATCTGAAGGATCTTTGTCCATTAATTTCGCTAATTCTTCATAGATATCATTCGCTGCTCCCATTATATTTTCCCAGTCACTTTTAGAATACTTAGATGTTTTTTCTTGGCTTTCTTTATATGCATCTGATTTTCCGTACTTTTCTTTAGTTTCTTCTTTATATTTTTCTTGGTGTTTCTTTATTTCATCATAGCTAAATGCTTTGAAGTCTTTTTTACTCATATTTTTACCTCCTAAATTTGTGATTGTATCATCTATTGACTCTATTATTTTTTCTAATCTATTTTTCTTTTCCAGTATAAGCTTTCGTTGTATATTTAGAGCTTCCTCTTTATCAAATTCTTCATCATCTAATATTGATTTGATTTCCTTTAGAGGAAATTCTAATTCTTTAAAAAGTAGTATTTGATATAGCCTAGCAACATCTTCATCACTATACACTCTATAGTTTGAATTAGTTCTTTGGCTTGGCACTAAAAGTTCTATTTTATCATAATGATGTAGCATTCTTACACTTACACCTGTTAGCTTTGAGATTTCATTTATCATATACATATAATCTAACCTCCTAAAACTATAGTAATCTATAACATTGTGTTAGGGTCAATATATTTATTATTAATATTGTTAAAATTATTTTTTGTATGGTATAATACTGTAGAAATTACAGTCTGAGAGTGGTGGTTTCATATTTGGTAAAATAAAAAACCACTCTTCTAGTCGCAATAGAAAGAGTGGTCTTGAGCTTAATATAAAAATTAAGTTCACAAAAAAATAGTTTATCTATTATAGAAACCACACTCTATTCCACTAGACTGTAATTTCTTTTTTTAATTATATATATTTATATTATACTATATTTTATAATAAAATAAACCTACATTTTATAATGATATTATCATATTCATAAGTTTGTTATTTCTAGTTATAAATTCTTCTAACTGTTTAGAATCTAATTCTTTATTAGAAAGTAAAGCAATATCTACTATTTGATTACAAATTAAGTCTAATTGATCCTTCTTACTTTTATCCTCTTTTAACGTAACTAATTTCTTAACTACAGGAGAATTATCATTTATAACTAATGTTTTTTCCTCTTCAAAGCTCATTCCAAAGTCCATTCCAGCAAATTGAGATTTCATTTCAGCCATTCTTCTAGACTGCTCTGATACTAATATAATAGCTGAAGTATCTTCAGTTTTTAAACTTTCTACAGAGTATGTTTTTATTCTTTCTCCTACGTGCTCTTTGAATAAGTTTTCTATTACTTCTTTTGACTCTTTATTATCTTCTGTGTTTTCTTTTAAAACATCAGATAAATCTGCATCTATTCTATTAAATCTTACACCTTGATTTTTAAATTCTATCATAGACATAAAGTGATTATCTATTGTAGAATCTAATATCACTGCATCTAGTTCATAATCTTTAAATAGTTTTATATACTGTGATTGTTGCTCTTTATTTGTAACATAGAATACTTTATTTTCATGCTTTTCTTTACATTTATCTAAGTAATCATTAAGAGTTACATATTCTGAGTTTATAGTTTTGAATAGTATGCTATCTTTTACTTTATCATAGAAACTTTCATCTCTTAAACATCCGTACTTAATAAATACTTGTATATCATCCCAGAATTTTTCGTAACTTTCTCTTTCATTTTTAAATAATGACTTTAATTTATCAGCTACTTTTTTAACTATATGCTTAGATATTTTACTTACATCTTTATCGTTTTGTAAGAAACTTCTAGATACGTTTAAAGGTAAATCTGGGCAATCTATTACTCCTTTTAGTAATAATAAGAACTCTGGTATTACTTCTTTGATATTATCCGCTACGAACACTTGGTTATTATATAGCTTAACTTTACCCTCTGTAAGTTCAAACTCATTGTTTAACTTAGGGAAGTATAATATTCCTTTTAGATTAAATGGATAGTCTACATTTAAGTGTATCCAGAATAATGGTTCATCAAAAGTTTTAAATACTTTTCTATAGAATTCTTTATACTCTTCATCTGTACAATCCTTAGGTGATTTTAACCATAATGGATGTGTATCATTTATCGGAGTTACTTCTTTTGTTTCTTCATCTTCTTTTTTATCTTCTTCTGTTTCTTGTTTTATAGTTTCTAAATATATATCAACAGGTAAGAATGAGCAATATTTATCTATTATACTTCTCACTGTATATTCTTCTAAAAATTCCTTACTATCTTCTTCTAAGAATAATGTTATAGTAGTTCCTCTAGTAGTCCTATTATCTGATTCTGATATTTCAAATTCAGTTCCACCTTCACTTACCCATCTGACAGGTTGTGCATCTTCTCTATATGATAGTGTATCTATTTGAACTTTTTTAGATACCATAAAAGAAGAATAGAATCCTAGTCCAAAGTGTCCGATTATATCATTTTCTTCATTCATTTTTTCTTTGTATGTGTTGAAGAAATCCTCTGCTCCTGAGAACGCTACTTGGTTTATATATTTTTTTATTTCATCTTCTGTCATTCCTATACCGTTGTCTTCGAATATAAGAGCTTCATTTTCTTTATCTATATATACGTTTATTTTATATTCTTGATCTTTATTTCCTTCTATTTCTCCAAGTGAAATAAGTTTTCTATATTTGTTTACAGCATCGCACCCGTTACTTATTAGTTCTCTAACAAATATATCTTTGTCTGAGTATAACCATTTCTTTATTATTGGAAAAATATTTTCTGTATGTATTGATATGTTGCCTCTTTCCTTTTGCATTTTATCTCCTCCTGATTTAAATTTATTAAATAATTTTTGGGATAAAATATTACCCTTTACTTTAATTATTGTAGTAAGTTTTATTAGCAGTGTCAAGTAATGAGTGCTAATTTTTTGTAATATTTATTTTTTAATTGTTTGTCTAGTTTAGTTTTGTGATATAATAATATTAATAAAAAAAGAAATTACAATCTATGAATTTAGAGAGTAGTTTCCTAAAATGTTTAATGTTTCTTAAGCTTGATTTTATATCAAGCTCGAAACCACTCTTGGCCGAGAGTGGTTTTTTTATTTTG
>JBOFYV010000104.1:0-75252 GCA_051654865.1 Peptostreptococcaceae bacterium | reverse complement strand
CCTTTAGATATTCTTCATAATCATAGTCTTTTATATTAACACCGTTTAGAGTTATCTCTCCTTCTGTAGGGTCATACAGTCTACAAAGTAGCTTTATCATAGTTGTTTTACCACTACCACTCATACCAACTACTGCAATTTTATTACCTTCACTTAGTTTAAATGAGATATTTTTTAATGTGTATGATTTAACTTTTGGGTACTTAAAAGATACATTTTTAAATTCAAATTCATATTTATCTAGATTGTCTAAAGTTTCATCTCCAGATTTCATCTTTGAAGGAATGTCTAAATATCCAATATATCGTTCTAGATATTTGTTATTATTTAATAATGTTTGAATATTTGATATTGCACTATTAAGTCCTTGAATAAATAGTGTTGCACAAGATACATATTTTACAATACTTCCTACAGAAATACTTCCCGCTACACACGCAAATATCATAAAAATATATATACCTATATTCATTACATTATTTAATGTACTTAGCATAATATTAGATTTTAAATATGGTTTTATGTTTTGTCTAAATAACTCAGATATACCTTTTCTCATATTATCAATATCATCAACTACTACATCCTCCATACCATAAAGCCTTACGTCCTTACCTGCGTTATAATCTGGAATAAACTGTATACAATAAAATCCAAATCTAGCATTAAATGCTACTGACTGATCACTTATGTACATATTCATTTTATTTATTTTCTCTGTAGTATTAAAATTCAAATATACTACAGCTATTATCGCCACTAATAAAATGATTTTTGCTACTAATGGAATATTATTATCTACAATTAATGAATATGTCAATGCAAAAGACATAATAACTTGTATTGTATTTTGAATCAGCTGATTAATTGAATAATTAAGGTAGTAACAATTAAATCCTTGCATACTTTCTTGGGATATTTGTTCTCTTAAATGTGTAGTTTCTGATTTTTCTATATCTTCATAATCCATATTCATATTTTTATTCGAAAAGTGCATGTTTTCACTTTTATAAAAATTATTTTGATGATATTCATATAAATGATTAAGTCCACTAACTATCAAAGTAATCAATACGTTCAAAGAAATAGTTAGTATTACATATTTTATAAGCATATTTATATCTTTGTTTCCCAAAAGTTCATCTATTATCTTTGCACTCATAAATATATTTACATATGGAGTAAGAGGATAAATTATAGATGATATTAACTGTGTTAATACATACCATTTTTCCATTTGGATTAATATAGACATCCCTCTAAAAATAGTAGAAATATGATTTTTAAGCGTATTCATTCTCTACCTCCTTATCTTCTTGATAATACTGACTTTGGACATTATACATATAAGCATACTTTTTATCTAATTCTATCAATTCATCATGACTTCCACATTCTATGATTTTGCCATCTTCAAGGTAAAAAATTCTATCACAAAATCTAGTAGAAGATAACCTATGAGAGATATAAATAGATGTTTTATCTTTAGTTAACTCATTGTATTTTAAAAACACTTCATTTTCTGATATCGGGTCAAGAGCTGCTGTAGGCTCATCAAGAATTAATATAGGGGCATCTTTGTATATCGCTCTTGCTAATAATAGTTTTTGTTTTTCTCCTCCTGATAAATCAATTCCATTATGATTTATTTGTTTATTTAACATTGAATGTATACCTTTTTCTAAATTTAAAATCTTTTTAGAAAGACCAGCAAGTTCTATACATTTATCAACTTTATTTAAGTCAGTATTTTTTAATGATTTACTAGATATTGTTGATGCTATTGATATAGGTAAAAAGTGAAAGTCTTGAAATACAGTTGAAAATAGCGAATAGTAATCATATATATTAAAATCATTTTTATCTATATTATTTACAAGAACTTGACCCTTTGTAGGATTATAAAGGCCGCAGATTAGTTTTATTAATGTAGTTTTTCCTGCTCCATTTAATCCTACTATTGCTATTTTTTCACCAGATCTAATTTTTAGTGATAAGTTAGATATAATGTCTTTATCATCATTAGAATAACTATAACTCACATTTTTAAGTTCAATTTCACAAGCTTTATTTAAAATAGCTTTACAATCTATATTGCTAATCTTATTACTTTTTTCCTCATAATTTAAATAATCCCTAAAATCACAAGCTACAAGACTAGCGCTATTTATTTCATTTATATTATTTATAATTCCAGATATCCATCCTGCAAAAGTACCTACAGAACCAAAATACAATATAAAATTGTCTACTGTAATACTCCCTTGAATTACCATATAAATCAATACAAAATATGCTATTCCATCTCTAAGTAATATTATAAAAGCATCAACTATATTAGCTATAAAATATTTCTGTGCAATTTTTTTATCATAAGTTAACCTTTGTCTTGTAATTGTTTTATACATATTAACGATAAAATCATTCATACTATAAATCCTAATATCTTTAGATGACTCAAGTTTTCCACAATTCATAGCTATATACCAAAGTTTTTTATCAAGAAGAGATGTATCTTCTCTTTGTTTGTATACATAATCTTGTATGGATTTTACAACAAAATAATTTATTATCGGTGTTATAGTCAATATTACCGTAAGCCAAGGACTCGCAAATGAAAGTATCGTTCCAAATAAAATATATCCTAATATATTGGTTAATAGTTTAGTAACACCACCAGTAACTTTTACTAATGCTATATTCTGTGTGCCATTTACGAATGTATCTCTCGCTCTTTCCATTAAAGTTTTAAATTTAACTGATTCTAAATTTTCGTAATCAGTATATAGTGCTTTTTCAGAATGTATTTTCATTAAACTTTCTTGATATTTAAATAAAGGCAACATTTCATAGCTTTTCATAGTACTTTCAATAATATTTAAAACGCCAATTATTATCCCGAATATACTTATCACCGTAATCATAGTATAAAAATCATTGCCACTACTTATTTGACTTACAACTAGTTTAGGCAAATAAACATTACAAAATGATATTCCAAGTGTAGTCGGTATAGCTAATAATAAAAGTAATATTGACATTTTAGAATACTTCCATTGTAGTGAAAATAAATACTTTATATTACTAATCATTGAATAAGATGGCTTATTCTTTTTTTCCTTTTCCCCCATTAACTAACTCTTCCCCCCTTATTGTTTTTTACATGTTCAACTGTAAATTTATTAAATTAATTTATCTAATTTTTTCTTAATTAATTCAATCTTAAATAAATCTTTATCATTATTCTTATTTCTTCTATAACTATCCTTTGATGATTGATTGTATACAAGTAAATATTGTTCTAAGGTTAATAATAAATACTCCATATTATCTATTTTTTCAATTGGTATACTCTCTATTTCAATTCCAGCAAAAGATTTCAAATCTTCAATAGATGCAAATGCTACCTTGTACTTTCCGTTATTAAACTGATGTTCATGTAAATCCTCAAGAAAATACCCTAATTTATTCATATACATTTGTAATTCATCCCACCTATCTGTTACATAAGTATGTGGTAGTAGAATGTCTATATCATCAATGTTTGAAATTTCATCTATATGCTGTTTAAGTCCAAGAGAACCAAACAACAATACCTTAATATTATGCTGCTTAAGTAAACTAGCTATTTTAATAAATTCATTCATCTTCTCATTCATAAAAATCTCCTTATTCATTCCATCCAACTTGATATCAAAACAGGGAGGAACAAATTGCTCCTCCCTATTTTAACTAGTCTATTCTATATGAAACAAAGCCTAAATCCATCTCATTTGCTTTATTTATTAAATCAAATCTATCTTCTACACCAACTCCCCAAGATATAGAATAATTAAACTCAATAAATCCACCTAATGATGCTTTAAAGTTAGTTTCCCATAAGTTATTCATAGTCCATGAATATAGTTCATAATCATGAGCATCTGTATAATCTTCATGGTATAATTTCTTAGAATTTTCATATTGTAGCTTAGATATATGAACTAATGATGTATCTATCATTGCTATGCTTACACCATAGTCATCTTTTTTCAGGCCTACTCCACCTAAACTTAAGTTGAAATCTATATTACTTCCTGGTAACTGATCTTTTTTAGCTTGCATAACACATCCTGTTTTTTCTATAAATAAATCCATCTTTTCATTATTAAATGCAAATGGAAGTGCTATATATAAACTCTCAGGATCCCATATACTATCCTTATTTATCATAGCTACAACATCTGCTCTATTCATTTCGTTATACACCTTAAATTCTAATTTGAATAGTGATGTTCCTTCTAAAGACATATTCATAACTATTTTAGTAAACACTTCACCTATTTCAGTTATGCTTATATCTTCTATAACTGGATGATAAACTTTTGCGTTTATACCTCTCATATTACGCCCTAACTTTTGACGAACGCTATATTGTGCTCCTGGTGTTTGACCTTGTGATTTAGTTAGTTCATATACTGGCATAAATGCACCACTTCTTGAACTACTATCAATAAGTTCTACATTATTTATTTTGTCAAACCAACTAACTATACCTTTTTCATTATCCCAAGTAATTTTTACATGTTTATTTTCCATAGTATTTCCATACTTTTGTACTTCATCTTCAGAGTTATATAAGTAAACATCGTGTATTTCTTGGCAACAATAGTCTACATCAACGTTTTTTACAAGTCTTATATCTCTTTCATATCTTTTTACCCATATAGTTCTTTCTTCATTTGGGTTTAAAGTTATTACAAAGTTTATATATGTTCCTCTTGGATGCGGCTCATTTTGTGTAACAAACTCATTACCTAATTCATCAACTATTACTTCTCTTAAATCAGAAGTCTCCCAGTAATCAAGTGATAGTTTAACACTTTGAGTTACTTCTCTATCATATGGATTTACTATTTTAAACTTAGGTTCTCTATTAGGTTTTAAACTAGTCATTCCTTTTTTATCTAATACTTTAAGTAAGTTTCTAGTAGCTAACTCATGTGCATTTATAGCATTTCCTGATTTTTTGTAATCAAGTAAATTTACAAAACTATTAAATGGATGAGTAAGAGAAGATGAATGCCCCCAAGTATGTTCTGAGTAAATCATTAATTTATTTTCACATTCATCAACTAATTTTTTATCACTTAATTCTAGGTTTTTATCTATCATTTTAGTAGTATTTAATGTTCTTTGAGCTTCTTTGTATATCTTATTTATTTGAGGTGTACTACCTACTCCAAATGACCACCAATCTGCCCAATCTCCACTATATGTAGGAATATCAGCACCACTATTTCTTACTTTGTCAAAGAAGTTATCTAAAGTTGTCATTTTTATAGTTACTTCATCACCATAATTCTCATTCCACCAGTTAATAAATTCTACAACTTCTATATTTGGTGAACCATTATCTGTTGGAAGTCCATGTACTGTTATAGGTATAAAATCAAGTTCATAATTTTCATTTTCTAACGCTTTTAAATATCTATACAATCTTTTTGTTCCTATTTCATGACGATTTTCCTGTGTGAATGTATTCATAAATTCGTCTCTATTTATATAAGAACCTGTAGCAGTTTTTACTATTCCAAATTCATTTCCAAAGTGGTAATGTTCTCCGTTCCATACTAATATTTTTTCACCCTTTGGTGTTTGCCAATAAAATGGTGTTTGCTTTTTAAATAAAGGATACATTCCGTGATGAGTATGTACACAAGAAAGTAAGTTAGTTATTCCATTTTCATAAAGTGCATCTGCATATCCCCATGCATATCCATTTATATCAGCTGTCATTGCACTATTTATGTTAATTCCTAAGTTTTTAGCATAGTCAACAGCTTTTTTAGTATGATTTTTAAGTACATCATAATCTATAAGTTCATTTAAGTTTAAGTAGTTTCCACTTACTTCAATACTTCCATTTTTTATACAAGTATTTAATCTTTCCTCCCAAGAATTGTCCACTGCATTTAAGAATACTTCTATATTCCAGAAACACTCACATACCCAAACAAATTCATTCTCTCTGTTTTCTTTTCTTAAACCTTCAGCTATTTCTATTGCTTGTTTTATAAAGTTCACATGGTAATACTCTATATTTTCTTGTGTTTGAGTATATCCTATATCTGTGTGTGTGTGATGAATAAGTAGAACTTCCCATTTCTTCTTTAAGTCTTGTTTTAACATTTTAATATTCTCCCCTTATAGATTATATATTTTAATTTAAAAATGCTGCTCCAATTATACCTGCATCTGCTCCTAAACTAGCAGATACTATTTCTGCAAAGTTTTCATTTTTATATAATAAGTGTTCTCTTACTAAATCATTTATTTTATCTAGTATTATTTCACTAGACCTTGATACTCCACCGCCTATACAAATAACATCTGGGTCTAATGTATTTATCATACTTGCTATTGATTTGGCCAAGTATAATTTGAATCTGTTTATAGTTTCAATTGCTACACTATCATTTTCTTTGAATGCTTCAAATACTATCTTTGCATTTATATTATTAATATCATCATTGGCTTTGTCTAGTATTATGCTTTTGCGGCCTTCCTTTATTAATTTTGTAGAATATTTTATAATGGCTGTAGCTGAACAAAAAGTTTCTAAACATCCATTATTTCCACAATTACAATCATAATAATTTTCTCCAATTATGGTATGACCAATAGCTCCTCCCATATTGTTAGCTCCAATAAATACATCTTCATTTATAACTATTCCGCCACCAACTCCTGTGCCTAAGGTGTACATAACGCCAATTTTTTTATTTTTCATACTTCCAAATTTAGCTTCTGCTAAAGCTGCAGCTTTAGCATCATTTTCAGCAAATACTTCCATATCTTCAAATCTATCTTTTATAGCTTTTATGAAATCAACTTCATTCCAACCCAAATTTACACAACTTATTAAACCTTCATTATTTATAAAGCTTGGTACACCAAATCCTACTGACTTAATATCTTTTGAACTAATATTTTTATCAAGTAATAAGCTATCAACTAGACTTTTAATATCATCCATTATACCTTCAAATCCAGACTCAACACTCGTCCTACATTCTTTCTTTAAAACTACTTTTCCATACTCATCTACAATACCAGCTTGAATACCCGTACCACCAATATCTACACCTACACAGTACATATTATCCTCCACTATCTTACATATGCTTTTAGAGTAGCCACTTTTTTTCCTACAGAGTTTCCATATGGACTTATCTTGTATCTGCCTACTGATGCAGGAACTATAAATGTCTCCGCATAATTTACTACAAATGGCTCAAATTTATCTTCTAAAGACTCAACTATTACCTGCTCACCTTCTACTAAGTTAATAACATTTAAGTTTCCTAATGTATTATGCTCTACACTCTTATCAAACCAATGTCTTCTAGTTTCTATAAACTGAAGTTTATGAAGTCCTGTCTTTTCTTCAAGCCATCCATCACCTTCATCAACTTTAACTACATTATTTACAATATTTTCATAAGTCCAGTTTGTATCTCTATCAAATTGAAGTACCTCTTTACCATGCTCAATATGTATTGGTCTAGGTTTGCCATCCATACCTAATCTACCCCAATCCCAAAGCTTAAAAGTGAATATGTAAGGTGTTGATGATATTTCTAGTACCATTGTATCACTTCCTGAACAATGTATTGTTCCTGGTGGAATTAAGAAATGATCATGTTTTTTTGTAGGTATTTTGTTTACATATTTCTCTGCTTCAAAATCACTTATACCTTCTTGTGCTTTTTCTAAATCACTAAAGAAGTCTTCTTTATTAGCTCCTGTTTTTAATCCTAAATAAACATTAGCATCACCTTTAGCATCTAATATGTAATATGATTCTTCTTGTGTGTAATCCATATTAAATTTTTCTTTTGCATATTCTTTTAGTGGATGTACTTGTAATGATAGGTTTTGTCCATCCATAGTATCTAAAAAGTCAAATCTTATAGGGAATTCTTCTCCAAATGTCGAGTGTACTTTTTCTCCTAATAATTCCTTTGGTTGTTTAAATACAACATTTATAGAAGGAATCTCCGCTATTACATCTCCTACTTTTAAAAGTAATGAGTTTTCTTCTGGTACACAATCAAAACACCAAGCATAGTTGTCCATATTTCTATCTAAATCACATACATCCTTCATCCATTGTCCACCCCATACACCTGGATCAAAGAATGGAACCACTCTAAATGGTCTACTTGATGTTTCTTTTAGACCTTTTACAAAGGCTTGTCCACTTATCATTTTAGGATGACTTTTTAAATTAGTATCTAGTATATAATCAAATTCTTCAAATAACTCTCTTTTATATTTATCTGCTATTCTCCACTCAAAGAAATATCCTCTTTTGAATTTAACTAATGCATCATCTTTAAAGTTGTTATGTTTCCAGTTAGCTACATCACCACTTCTATATCTTTGTTGAATTTCCCATCTAGCCATATCACAGTATATATGTACATCTGCATTTACTAGTAAATTAGTAGCAACACCATAAACTATAGTTAAGCCTTTGCTATTTTCTATATTCTGTTTAGCTATTTCTAACTTCTCACTATTTATAAAGTCTTCAAATTTATAATCATTCATAATTCCAAAAACTCTATCATCAGTCATAACAGAATTAATCTTATTTGTTACATACTCATTATCATAAAATATATCTTCATCTGTAAAAACAGTAGTTGATGGATTTAATTTGTTTATTAGATTTTGTTTTATCTCATCTATTCTAACTCCAGGATAAAAATCTATTGCCACTATTATGTTATTTTTATTTAGAGTATCTATTTTTTCTTTTATTTCTGTTCGTATAGCTTCATAGCCTTCCCATGAGTGATTATTTTCAAAACCCTTAACCTCTACAAATGGTTGTTTATCATACACTGACATCTCAATCTCCTTCATTAATCTTCTCTTATATTTTTTACTCTATATCCTTATCCTTTTAATATACGTAGTAACATTTCTCCCGTTCCAACGTTATATCCCGTATTTGAATACATACCTTGTAACTTGTTATTAACAACTATTATTAATGGTAACTTTTCAGGTTCTTCAAACATTGCTCTAGCAAGTACATTTGGATTTTCATCAAAGTCATCATAATATATATTAATATCTTTAATCTCTTTGTAAGTTCTACTTAGTGTCGGATCACTTAGTGCATTTTTATTTTTAACTATAAGGTTGATTTGTTCAGTAAACTCATTAAATTCTTCTTTTCTATCATATATTTCATTTAAAATATGTTCTGTTGGCTCTTCACTTTCAGCTAACCATATAAATACACTCTTGTCTTTGTTTATTATTTTGCTGGCTAATATACTTTCATTATTTTCATTTAAAAGTTCAAAGTCATAAAGCTCAACATCTTCTAACATATCTGCTATTTCTGCTTTTCTAAGTTGTAAACTTATTTCTTTTTCTTCATTTTTGTTTATACTAAAGCATAATTTGTTAGCAAATATATTTCCATTTGGTAGACGGTTAGATGTTATTACTCTGTAGTCTCCCTCTTCTAAATTTAAAGTTATATTGTCTTTAAAACTTACATCCATTAAGTCTAAAGTTTCATATACTCCATTGTTTAATTTTGCTATGCTCCAATTTGAGAAATAAACCCAGTCAGTATTATTTTCATTAGAAGATATTTTTAGAGTAGCATTCTTATCTTTTTTATTTTCAACAGTTACAAATTCACATCCATCAAAGTACTCTATACTTTTATCTATTTTATTTATCTTAGCAGGTATACCTAAGCTTCTGCATATTGCTACAAATAGTATTTTCTTAGATGTATAGTTAGCTACATTTACTTTTAATGCTCCTACTGGCGTGCTTAATATTCCTTTGTACTCATACTCTTCAATTTCTTTTATATTGTTATTTATAAAATTAAATATTTCTTTAGGATTTTCATTAAAATTATTTATTTGTTCTTTTGTAAAATACTCATTTATATATTCTCTATAGCAAGTTAGAGTTTCAAGGTGTACTCTTGGATTTAATATGTAGTTTACAAATATATCTTTTTCATATTTATTTTCAAATTTGATTGCATTTTTTAAATGGCTTAATAATACATTACACTTTAAATCTCTATAGTCTTTTATACTTAAAACTTTTAATAACTCTGTTTTATAACTTTCTTCTTCTTTAGAAACTTCACTTAAAAGAAAATCTTTTATTTCATCAAAGTTTCCTCTTGATAATTTAAGTATCTCTTTTAATTCCTCTTTTTCATCAAAGTTTTTAACAATCTCATTTGCTAAATCTTCGCTATAGAAGTTTTCTACTTTTTGTAATCTTTTTTCTATCTCTTGCTTTAATTTAGATTTACCAAAAGCTTTAACTTCTTTACTTGGCTTTTTAGAGTTTATTGCACTTTCTTGTGGTGCTATTAGGTCCATATCTTCCCATATATCATTGTCTATTGTTTTTTCTAATTTTAATGTTATAACGTCTTCGTTTATGTTTTTTATATTTATAACTTCATCTATAAATAAATCATCTTTGTTTGCATATATATGTATACTTCCAAGACCTAAAGTTATTTCTACTTCTCCATTTTCATCACTTATCAATGATGCTATTGGAAAATACTCTGAGTAATTTATAACTTCAAAATTAACTTTCACATAAGGTAGTCTATTTCCATTTTCATCACTTATGATAAGTTTTATTTTTTTAGAATAAGCATAAGTTCTTAAATTGTTAACTACAGTTGCCATACCTTCATATCCTACAGTTTCTTCCTGTGGAGATTTATAATCAAAATATCTAGAATGTATCATCATAGCTCTAGATGAAGCTGATGTAAACCACCCTACATTTAGTATTTCTTCTGGTTCGCATGCACCTAAAAAATTCCACTTGTTATCAAAGTATATCTCTACCCAAGCATGATTATCATCACAGTGAGACCATCTTGGAGAATATACTTGTTTTGCAGGTATTCCAGCACTTCTAAGTACACTTACTGTAAACGTAGATTCCTCTCCACATCTTCCAAATGCTGATTTATATGCTCCCATTGGAGATATGGTTCTATCATCTGTTGCTTGATATGTTACTTGGCTTGCACACCAATAATTTATAGATTTTATTGCATCTTCTATACTTTTGTCTTTTATAATTTCTTTTATTTGTTCATAAAAGAAGCTTCTACAAACATTTATATCTTCGTTGTTTACCCTGTGATGAAGTACATAGTTTAAAAACATATCTTCATCTAAATCTTTGCTGAATAAACTTTCTTCTCTTAAAAATAATCCATGTTTTACATACTCATAAAATATATCAAATGAATAGTCACTTATATCACTTATAGGCATACTTGTGTATAAAAACTTCATTGCAACTTTTTCATCTTCGGTACAGTTTTCTAATCCTTCTAAGATTTCATCTTTAATATTTCCTAATCTGTTGATAAGCTTTTCAAACTCTATATCTATGCTTTCTCTACGTTCTATAGAAAATAAACATTTTTCTTTTATAGCTTCCATTTATATGTCCCCCTTACATAACTCATATATAGTAGTTACTCCAGCTCCTGTTGCACCTTTACTTTGATACTCAAATACTGGAGGCTCAGTCCAAGCTGTTCCTGCTATGTCTAAATGTATCCATGGTTTCTTATCTGCAAACTCTCTTATAAATAATCCTGCTGTTAACGTTCCACAATGATTTTTTCCTAGGTTTTTTATATCAGCCACATCACTTTTTATCATATCTTTATGCTCTTTATAAAACGGAAGTCTTAAGTATCTTTCACAAGTTTTCTCATATGCTTTTTCAAATTTATTAAACAACTCATCATTATCGCACATAACTCCACCGATTGAAAAACCAAGTAATGTTACAACTGCTCCTGTTAGTGTTGCTATGTCTAAAACTTTTGTTATATTTTCATTTTTAATTCCATAACTTACAGCATCTGCAAGTATCAATCTACCTTCAGCATCTGTGTTTAAAATTTCTATAGTCTTACCAGAGTATGAATTTATAACATCTCCTACAAGCATACTGCTCTCTGATATACGATTTTCACATATCGGTACTATAGCAACTGCATTTGTTTTTAGCTTATTTTTAGCTATAGAATGTATTGCACCAATTACAGCTGCTCCTCCAGCCATATCTCCCCTAATACCAGCCATAGATCCTGATGGCTTTAAACAGTATCCTCCTGTATCACAAGTTACTCCTTTTCCAACAAGTCCTATTACTTCTTTACTTTCTTTGTTTCCTCTATATCTAACTACTGCTAAATATGGCTTAAATTCACTACTATCTCCAACTGCTAAAAGTGCATCCATATTTATTTCTTTTAACTTTTCATAATTAAGAACTTCAACTTCTACATCAACATCTTGCATAAATTTACTTATTTCATTTACAAAATCATTAGGTCTTAATTTATTTCCAGGGCAATTAACAACATTTCTTGCAAATATTACACCGTCCATCACATTCGACATTTCTTCGATTATATGATTAACATCACTTATATCTTTTTCATCTGTTCCATATAAACTAATTTCACAACTTAAATTATTATCATCTTCATTTATACTGTAACTATATCCACCTAATATCAAACCTTCTATCGTATGATATATCGTATTTATTTGATGTATTTCATAAATCTTTTCTATGTTAATTGAGCAACTCTCTACATTCATTTTTTTTATTTCTTTAGCTATTTTTGCAAATATTTCTTTTATTGTTAAGTAATCTAATTCTTCTTTGTTTCCTATTCCTATATATAATGTAGGTATTTCTAATGTTGGATTATAAAATGTTTGTAATAGTTTTCCTTGAAATACCCTGAATATATTTTTATCTAGTTCCTCATTTGCTTCTGATACTTCCCATAGTAAATTTATATCTAGTATTTTTGACTTTAAATTGTCTACTCTTATCATACTTTTCACCCCTATAATCCTAGCCTGTGTATTATTTCTTTTAATAAGTACACAGGCTATACAATTAACTTCTTTTAATCAATCTTTATATATATATCAAGTTTGTCTAAGCTAGTTTTAACTTGTATTTTTTTAGGTCCTGTAATTTCATTTTTGTCTATATCTCTCCATATTCCTTTAGGAATATGAACCTCTTTGTATTCCTCTCCCTTTTTCGTTACAGGAGCTATTAAATATTTGTCACCTAGCATAAATTGTTCTGTCACCTTTTCTAAACCTTGATTCGGGAATTCATATTCCATAAATCTTACAATTGGCTCTCCAGTTAAACTTGTATTTTTAGCTAGTTCGTATATATAATCTGCATACTCTATATGAAGATTAGCAGCTTTTTTGCAGTTTTCAAAGTTATCTTTGCCTAATACTCTCCATGGAGCTGCAGAAAATTGCATCATTGGCATAAGTGCTGCACATTGAGCATATCTTACAAAAAGTTCCTCATCTAATTTGTCACTATTTTCTAAGAAGCTCATATACTCACCACCACCAATCATATCCGGACAAGTATATGCATATCCTAATATTCCTTGTGTTAATTGATTTGGAATCAAAGATGCAACTCCATTATTTTCCCAACTATGACTTTTATCAGCTAATCTTTGAACTAAATTAAGTCCTGCAGTCTTAAAAGCTGCCCTGTATTCGTTATATTCATATTCACAACCTAATTTAGCCCATAATTCACTATGTTCATTAGGGTCTACTTTTCTATAAGTTACATCTTCTTCGCTATAAAATTGAGCGTCTCCTGCATCAAATTTGAATCCATCTACACCATAACTATCCATTATATTTTGGTTTTGTTTGTTATACCAATCTATAGCTTCTGGATTGGTAATATCTAAAACCGCTGAACATCCATTCCACCATCTCTTAATTGATGGTTCTCCGTCTTTATCCATAACTAATAATTTTTTATCTTTTAACATTCTATACTCTAATGTATCAGGAGTTATAAATGGGCAAGTCCAAAGCATTACTTTAAACCCTAATTCATGTAATTCATCTACCATAGCTTTTGGGTTTTTAAATTTACCTACATTAAAATCCCATTTTCCATAATAATCACTCCAACCATCATCTATCATTATTATTCCAATTGGCATATTATTTTTTACTATGTCTCTTGCATAATTTAAAATACCTTCTTGAGTTTGATTATATATAAGTTCTATCCAAGTATTATATTGCGGCTTAGTAAAAAACGCCTTAGGAGGAACAATTCCATTTGGTTTAAAAAACTTATTACATGCATCTAAATAAGCTTCTTTTAATGTTGTTCCACATTCATATAACTTTGGTTCTTTTTTGTAACTTAGAATTTCTATTCTATCATTTGATACACTTAATTTAAAACCACTATCACACCATATATATCTCCCTTTAGTAGATATTAATAATGGATTTACTTGATTTGGACTATAATGTTGATCTAGGTTGATACTATATGAATCTCCTTTTCCTATTGGATATTTAACTCCATCATTTACTATGGGACCATACCAATACTCATCTTGTTTTATTTCAAATATAAACTTTTTATAATCTTTCATCATTATTCTCCCTAAACCTTTATAAGTTAACCCTTATTTTTCTATCCTTATATCAAAGTAGTCCATTACTAGTTCACAGAATAACATGTTTGCCCAAGAGAACCATTCTCTTGTATACTCTGTTGGATCATCAGAGTGGAAACCTTCATGCATTAAATTAGTTCCACCGTCACATTCTACTAATAAGTTAAGTATTCTTTCTTTTTCATTCTTATCACTAGTTGTAAGACCTTCAACTGCAAAAGCCATTGGCCATACATATCCTTCTGGCGTGTGAGAGCTTCCTATTCCTGTTGCCACTTTTCCTTCATAGAAATATGGATTTTCTTTACTTAACATACTTTGTCTAGTATTCAAGTAAATTTCATCATCCTCACTACAGTATCCAATATAAGGACCTGATAATAAACTAGGTATTCCTGGATCATCCATAACTATGTGGTTTCCTAATCCATCTACTTCATATGCATATATATCTTTATTTTCTTTGTTTTTAACTTTTCCGTATTTTTCTATCCCCTCTTGGATTTCATTTCTAAGCTTAGTAGCCCTATTTAATATTTCTTCATCTTTTAATATATTTGTAAATATTTCTTTTAAGTAATCAAGTATAACTACCGCAAACATATTAGATGGTATTAAGTAAGAATATTCACAAGCATCATCACTAGCTCTAAATCCTGACCAAGTCATACCTGTTACATCAAACGCGGGCCCTTTTCCATCGTTAACTAAAGTATCTTCTTTTCTCCAAGTATCTCTAGTAAATATATATGGTGAATTGTTGTGATTTTGTTCCACTTCAAACACTTCTAGTATTTTTCTAACTCCAGCTATGAATGTTTCATTAAAATGCTTTGTATCTTCAGTTGCTTTATATAATAAATATGCAAGTTGAACTGGATAACATAATGAGTCTACCTCATACTTTCTTTCCCAAACATGAGGATGCATATCTGTATTATCATCTTGGTATCCTGCATTATTTTCAAACTCATTAAATGCATTAGCATAAGGATCTATACTTATACACTTAAACTGCCTTTCAACAAGTCCTGCTATAATATTTTTTATCTCTTCATTTTCCTTAGCTAATACTAAGTATGAACGAATCTGAGCTGTTGAATCTCTAAGCCACATAGCTGGTATATCACCTGTAATTAGATAAGTTGAGTTATCATCTAATTTCTTTACAGTTGTTTGTAGTGTATTTGTGAAACATTTATTAAAGTTTTTTGCCCAGTGAGAATGTTCTTTTCCACATAGGTTCGTTATCTTTTCCATAAAATCTATAGCACATTTTGGTATTTCATTATTTATAGCTTCTTGTCCCTCAAGTTCTGGTATGTCTCCACCAAGAGTAATTACTTTTGTTTCTTCCATTGTTATATCTCCCTTTTTATAAATTATATATATACATAAAATTTACTTCGTACATTAATAAAAAAATTGGCTAGCATAATGCTAGCCAATCTATTTTTAGTGGTCAGTTAACATTTCTACTTTATTTATCTCTTCGTCTATTGCATTTAGTAATGTCAATGATAAATCTAGTGAATATTCCCAAAACATTATTCCGCCAAGTCCATTTTCTTTAACATATTTAGCTTTTTCTGCTAATGATCTTTCATCATCATATGATACAAATATTTCTCCATTATATAAATACGCAGATTTAGCTTCATCATCCCAATAATATGTTAAGTTATGCTCATTTTTATAATCTTCTAAGAAATTATAGTCAATTACTTTTAAACCTGGGTTTTTAGAGTTAACATTTAAGTGTTCATCACTTTGTTCAAGACCTTCCCACACTCTTGAATAAAATGCTCCACCTATTATTATCTTTTCTACTGGTACCCCTTGACCTAATAATCTTTTTACAGATCTATCTGCACTAGTTGGAGTATCTGATTTTTCGTATGTATATAAGTTAGCATGATGTCCTGTTTTATATCCATTTCTAACATCGTATGTCATTATATGTACATAATCTAAGTACTTAGTATATTCAGCTCCATTTGTTGTAAGCATAGCGTCTATAACTCTATCGTGTGCGCCTATTGCTGCAGTTAACCAAAACTCTTTGTTTACTTCTTTTCCTTTTGTATCTAAAAATACTCTTAGTTCTTTTACTAATGATAAGAAGTTTTCATTATCTTCTGGTCTTGCAACTATACCAGCATCGCCTAAAGTTGGATATTCCCAATCAAGGTCAACTCCATCAAAGTCGTATTTTTCAACTAATTCGTATATACTCTCTATAAATAATTTTCTACTTTCTTCAGTTAGAACTGCATCAGAAAATCCATCTGCAGTCCATCCACCTATACTTAAACAAGTTCTTAAGTGTGGATTTTCTTCTTTTATTTCCTTTAATATATCTATCTTTGTAAAGTTTTCAACACATTTGCCTTCTTCTACTTTAGCGAAACTATAGTTTATGCAAGTTAATTTAGTTGCATCTATATTTTCTTTTCCCCATTTATCTTTGTCCTTTAGATAAGCCATTACTTGATATTTAGTTTGCATATTTGCTCCCCCTTAAATGTTATATTAATTCTATTTCAATAACAGTATCATTATCATCTGGTAATTCTTGAGATGGTAATATTAAAAATGCATCATCTGGGAATTTAGAAACATTCCATGGTCTATCTAATAATACTTCAGCTCCATCATGTAACATACGAGCTTTCTTTACTTTTCCTTCAAGTCCTAGTAATGTTATCCATCCTATACCACGATCTAATATATGTGCATATAAGAATTTACCATTTTGTGTATACCTTCCCCACTCTGGACGCTCATAATCAGCTGCTTTACAGTTATATATACTCTTACTATTTGCATCCATCCATTTTCCTACTTCTTCTAATATTTCTACACTTTCTTTAGGTATTTGACCTTTAGAGTTTGGACCTACATTTAATAATAAGTTACCATTTTTACTTACACACTCAACTATTGTTCTTATTATAGTTTTTACAGATTTATACTCACTATTTTTAGCACTATATCCCCAGCTACTATTTAATGTTACACAAGCTTCCCAAGGAAGTACTTCTCCCTTATTATTTAACATACCTTTTGCTGGTATTATTTGCTCTGGAGAAGTAAAATCACCTGCATAATATTCTGGCTCATCTAGTCTCATATCTCCACCTAAACGATTATTTATTACTATATTAGGTTGAAGCTCTTTTATCATCTTAACTAGTTCAGTAGCTCTCCAAGTTTCACCTTTCATACGAGGCAGTCCAGTTTCTGGTGGATTGTTATATGAGAAGTCAAACCATAATATATCTATTTCTCCATAGTTTGTCATAAGTTCTCTAACTTGGCCATGCATATAATCTAAGTAATCATCTAAGTTCTTTTCTTTTTCTAAATCTTTATAAGCTTCATTATCTCTCATAGGGTGTTGTAAGTCTCCGTATGTAGGATAATCCTTGTGATGCCAATCTATAACTGAGTAATATAAACCGACCTTTATCCCTTCACTTCTAAATGCATCTACGTATTCACGTATTAAGTCTCTACCTATATAATGTTGACTTGAATAATCTGTGTACTTAGAGTCAAATAAACAGTATCCATCATGATGCTTAGCTGTCATAACAGCATATTTCATACCTGCTTTTTTAGCAAGTTTAGCCCATTCTTTTGGGTTATAATCTGAAGGATTGAACTCATCCACATACTTTTGATAGTCTTCTATACTCATTTTAGCATGAGATCTTAACCATTCCCCTCTACCAGGTATAGAATATACTCCCCAGTGTATAAACATTCCAAAACGTTCTTTTAAGAAATCTTCTATCTTCATTTTATTTTCCCCCTAATATACTATTTTAAGTTTACCTTTATAACAAAAGATTCATCTGCCTCTATTTTAGATAATTTTATTTTATTACTTTCTATTACTCCATCTGATCCGCCTAGTATAGTCACATTTTGTATATCTTCTACGTTCACTCCTAAGTCAAATATATCAACTTCAGTTGGATTTTCTTCACCTTGATTTAAATAGAAGTAATATAAATCATTTTGCTTTTTAGTTACTCTAAATTTAGGATTATTTATTTTTATATTTTCAGCTCTACGAGTTCCATAGATACCTTCTCCATTTATATCTAACCACTTTCCAAGTTCACCCATTATGTATAAATCTTCATCGCATAATGTTCCATCTGGTTTTGGTCCTACTCCTAAAATTAAGTTTCCACCTTTTGATACTACTTCTATTAATGAATGTACTATATCTCTAACAGATTTAAATTTATCAGTAGGAACATATCCCCAATCATTACCTAGTGGTATATTACTCTCCCAAACTTTATTAGGTATCTCTGATTCATCTGGTATTTTTCTTTCAGGAGTTACATAATTCTCATGCCTTCCTCCCATACATCTATCAACTATTATAAGTTCTGGATTAGCAACTCTTGCATCTTGTGCTATCTTATCCATATCTATATCTTCTTTACCTTTACCACACCATCCAGCATCTAGCCATAATAAATCTACATTTCCATAGTTATGAGTTATTTCATGTAATTGATTTTGTACAAATTCTACATACTTACTCCAAATTTCTGGGTGCTTTTCTGTATCATAACTTGCACGTCTTCCCTTTACTGTATCATCATCTAGCCAGTAATGTTCACTATGCCAATCTGCTTTTGAATAATATGCCCCAACAGCAATATCTTCTTCTCTAAATGCATCAAATATTTCTCTTAATAAATCACTTCTTGGATCATCTTTAAATGGAGACTCTGAACCAGTTATTTTGTAGTCGGTGTACTTCGTATCATACATATTGAATCCATCATGATGTTTTGTAGTAAATATTAAATATTTAAATCCTGCTTCTTTACATTTTTTAGCCCATATATCCGGATTAAAGTTTACAGGATTAAAAACCTTGTTTAATCCCCAATAATCTCTTTGTAATTCTTTTATATCATCTCTCCATGCCTTTGGCTCACGAGCCCATTCATCAGCCTCTGATAATTGCCATGATTCAACTATTCCAGCCTCTGCATATAGACCCCAGTGCATAATTACACCTAATTTTAAATCTTGAAACCATTCTAATCTTTCTTTTAACATCTCTGTTTCTGGATAAATACCTTGTTCTTCTTTATTAGAGTCTAGATTAACCTCTATATCTCCCCTTATCGCAGTTATGCTCATATTAAAAACTCCTTATTTATTATTTAAAATTTATTATTTAATATTAATTACTTAATATTTTTTATAACCTTAACAACTAAATTAGACGGTGTTTTGTTATTATCTTTTTCTAGGTTTTTTAATATTTCTTCCACTTTATGTGTTTCCTTGTTCATAAAAGCACTCCAAAGGTCTTTTTCTCTTTCTATTCTTAATATCCATGGATTTATACTGTCTATAAATCTTTTAGATTTTATATTTTTTATATTATCAACTGATTTAAAAAGCATATTTAATTCTTTATCTATAGATTCAATGTCAATTTCATTTAACATACTATATAGTTCAAATGGTAATGAATTTGATACTCTGCTATTTCTAAAATATTTACTAATTATATACATATCTTCAACAAATTCTTTGTCTACAACTTCTTCTATAGCCTTTTTAAAATCTTCTTTTGCTCTGAAGTTATATGCATTATATGCATACTGTGAAAATGAGGCTAAGGTAAATTTAGACATTTCCCATATATCCATAGGATTTAATACTATTCCTTCTAAATTTTCATTACAAAGGTGTACAAATCTATTTTCATATGGAGCAATAAAGATTAACTCTCTATCAGTTTCAAAATCATTAACTGGAACATTATCCCATATTATTATTTCATGATTTAGTATTTTACTTATATTATCAAAGCTATCTTTAGTTATTTTGTGAGATAATGTTTCATTTCCAGTCCAAAATATTTTAATTTCAGGTAATAACTTTTCGCCTAAAATATGTAGATATGGACTATCATAATCTATATCATATTCAGTTGGACACATTACTAAATTAAACTCATCTATATTTTCATTTAAGAAG
The DNA here is from genome assembly GCA_051654865.1 of Peptostreptococcaceae bacterium. Lineage (GTDB taxonomy): Bacteria > Bacillota > Clostridia > Peptostreptococcales > Peptostreptococcaceae > JBOFOR01. The sequence goes on along the minus strand of JBOFYV010000104.1, from coordinate 54,650 downwards.
CTATATATTGTGTTTACTATATGTGAATGAGTATGAGCTGGTGTTTTAAATTTCAACTTAGTTTTATTATCTATTCTATACTCTATATCATCTAACAATAATCCAAAGTTCGTTACACCAAGCTCTATAAGCTGCGTTAACTTTGTTTTAAGCGCTATATAGTCTGCTTCAAGTGTAAAGTCAAAGTCCTTACCTGGTGCTATCATATAATAAAACTCAATATGATTTACTTTACATTCATTCAGTATTTCTTCAAACTCTAAAATTCTATTTTGAGGGTATAATTCTCTCCATAAATCCCTATGATATGTATCATCCTTTGGAGCATACATGTATGTATTCATACTTTTATCTCCTATAAATTTTATACAATCTAGTCTATCTTCATGGCTCCATGGTCTACCATAAAAACCTTCTATTACTCCGCTTAGCTTTAATGTTGGTTCATGATTTATTGATACTTTTGGTATATAAATTCCTTTTTCTGTCTTTCTTATATGCTTACAGAATTCTCTATATCCATTTCTTATACCTCTCTCATTAGCTGCTTGTATTTCTATAGATTGATTAGGATTTATATTTAATATAAATCCGCTATTTTTTATACTTCTGTTATATTTAAATACTAATTCTAGGTCAGTTTCTTCTTTTGTATCTGATAATAATATTTGTATATCATCATCACAATCAACTATTCCTTTTATTTCACTTGGTGTTGAATACCTATAATAGCAACTAATAAATTTTAATATTATTTTTTTCTTGTTAAAAAACACATACTCATCTTCCATATAAAACTCTTTATAATTCATATATACACCCCTATTATGCCATTTCTAAATTTTTTTTATCTTTATTAATTTCCCTATACTGGCTTGGAGTAACTCCGACTATAGTCTTAAACTTTCTAGAGAAATTTGACATATCGTAATAACCTGCATTATATACTATTTCTTTTATAGGTAAGTCAGTTTCTACTAACATATCTTTTACATATACAAATCTTAATTCTTGTATATATTTTGTAAATGTCATTTTAGTCTCTTCTTTTATAACTTTACTTAAATATGGAACTGAATAATCATACTTCTGTGCTATAAACTCTAAAGATAAATCATGAGATCTATAGTTGTTATGTATTTCATTGAAAACACCTTCTATAGATTCATCTCTAACTTTATTTCTTTTAGAAATAATATAATCACTTATTTCATTTACTAACTCAGTCAGTTTTAACTCTAATTCACTTAATTTTTTGTATTCAACTAATTCTTTAACATTAACTTTTTCCTGAGGGAAGTTTATTTGTGATGCTATTTTTGTAATAAACTTTATTAGGTAGAAAGTATAAATTTTAATTTCTTGGCAATAATGATTATTATTGTTTATAAATTCAAATATACTATTTAAACTATCTTGGGCTACTTCTTTAGATCCTTGTTTAATACCATATTCTAGTTTTTCTTCTATATCATATGGGTACTTTAAAGTACCATCTTGGTAATCATTATTTTCTCTATATAATATTAATTTATTTTCCATACTTGTAATTACATAGTCACATGCAATCATTGCTTCTATATATGATTGATTTATCTTTGATAAGTCATCATACATACGTCCAGAATGTACATATGTATCTTCTTGTAATACTTTTAATTTATTTTGAACAAATTCTAATGATTCTTTCATATCTATATTTGATTGCTTATGTACCACCAATAACCCTACCTTATCTTGAAGAGGTATTTGAATGGTAAGTATATTATATTTATCATTTTCTATAGATAACTTTTTATATAAGTCTGCCTTACATCCATTTATAAGCTGTGATTTCTTTATTAATATAATATAATATCCTTTTCCTTTTTCCTCTAATTTAGATATAAATGTATTTTGTTTTTTACTTATGTTTATCCCTTCTATAAGTTCTAATAATATCTGATTCTTATCTGCTTCATTCAAGAATTTATTCTTATTTATCAATTCTTCATTTTCAATAATGATATTACTTACTAATAGCTCTATACTAGTAAGTTCATTTTTATAATTTTTATGTTTTTGATTCTTTGTTTTCTCATTTAATATCGTATTTATTCGCTTAATAGGTGCATATTGATAATAGCTTATTGCTAGTATTAATCCCAATCCTATCACTAGTAAAATACTTAAAAATATAAATGCCTTCGTTCTAGCACTTATTAACGATAAAGATAAATTTTCATTATCAACTATATTTATAAATTTTAAATCAAGTTCTTTTAAATCCGATGTGTTTATTCTATATGTAGTTTTATCTACACTATAATTTCTATTTTTTAATACTTTCTTAGCTATTATTCCATTCTCATCTATAAAGCTTTTATTTAATTGATTTGTATTACTTAGAATAATTTCATTATTTTGATTGGTTATGTAAATTTCACTCTTATTATTTTTATCAATTTCAGGTAACATATTTACTAAATTTTCTTCATTCAATAGATATGTAATTACTCCACATTGATTATTACTATAATCATACATAGGGAAAACATAATATAATCTAAATTTAGTATTTCCATTCTTATCTATACTTGGTAACGAAATAAGTTGAGATACTTTAAGATTTAATATCTTATTTAAATCTGATTTAGATATGTTTGTATCTTTGTAGTATTTTTTCAGTAATAAATCTTTCCCTGTATATAATCCATTTGTTGTGTAAAATTTATCTTCGATTGAAAAATAAGATATTATTATATCCTCTATAATTTTATTACTCGATGCATACCTTGATATCATTTCTTCACCTAAACTACTATAATAATCATGTTTCATTTTACCCGGAGATAAGTATGAATCTTTTGATATTTGTATTGATATGGAAGATAACTCATCAATCTGAGAGTATAATATATCCTTTGATTTATCTAAATTACTTTTTATGCTATTATCAAATTGATTTTCTACCTTTCCTAATGTTGTTTCTGATACAAAATAAATCAATAGTATAAATGGTATTATAAAAATAGCACAATAATAGAGAATATACCTATGCCATAAGTTAAGTTTGATTTTATTAAATTTCATATATCCCCCCTCTTTCCCTATTATAAAAAAGCAATAAAACAATATACTTTTTGATTTTATTTTTCAGTAATATCATTTTATTGCTTTTTATTTTGCTTACTTAAATGTTTTTATTTAGCTTTGTCCCAACGGTCATAAGCTGTTTGGTATGTTTCCACATACTCTTTTAAATTCATAGATTCTAAAGTTTTAATATACTTATCCCAATTTTCTAGCGGTTCTACACCTGTTATAAACTTAGCTTCCATTTGTTCAACATAAGTTTTTAAATCTGTAGCACTAGCTGCAACCTTATCTTGTTCGTCTTTAGTAAGGTACACTAATGGGAATGGTACTTCTCCAAATTTAGTTATTTTTTCTTCAGTTTCAGATTTTATAAATGCATTGAACGGACTTTGCTCATCATCAGCTTTAATAGTTATTGGATCTAATGTTTTTCTATATGATGGCGTTGTTAATCCATAGTCAGGAGTAATTTTACCACGTTCATCTTCACCCTTAGTAGGATCTATGCCATCTGCAAATACTTTATTTTTTTCACCGTTAGCATCTTCTTCGTACTTCCATAAAACATTTTCAGGCCCTTGATTTAAGTACTCATATCCTTCATCAGAATAGAAGTAATCTACCCAACGTATAGCTGCCTCTGGACTTTCACAATTACTAGTTATTGCAAATGTACCTCTACCCATCATTGGACTTGCTGGCACAACAGCTTCTTTTGCATACTCACTAGTTAATGGATGCCACATTAAATCATCTAAAGCCTCTGACTCTTGTTCCCCTGTTGTAAAGAATGAATACCAATCAGGGAATACTCCTAATCGATTATCTTCTCCTTTTGCTTTTTTCTGTTCACTTGATTGAGAATATACTTCTGGATCTAATAATTTTTCTTTATATAACTTATTCATATACTCTAAATATGCTTTGTACTCTTCAGTTGCTGGAGTATATCTAACTTTTCCATCATTCTCTTCAATACCTAAAGTCTTCATACCGAATATTGACATTAACCAAGGTCTAGATGAATCTAGTTTAACATCTGAGAAAGGTATTTCATCTTTCTTTCCATTTCCATTTGGATCTTCGTCTCTAAATCTTACAAGTAACTTATAGAATTCATCCGCTGTTTTTGGTAATTCTGTTACATTTAAAGCTTTTAGCCACTCTCCGTTGTACCATAATGGACCTGTTGGCCATATCCCATTATCTTCTTCTGTTATGAATGGTAAAGAGTATATATGACCATCTGGTGTTGTCATATTCTTACGCATTTCTGGATTTTCATCTAGTATTTTCTTTAAATTTGGTGCATATTCATCTATTAAATCCTCTAAAGCTAATAATGTACCTTGAGATCCATAATCCATTTCCATAGAAGCCGTTAAATTAGTTGAACTTGCTCCATATATTATATCTGGTAAATCCCCACTAGCAAACGCTAAGTTTAACTTAGTTCCAAAGTCACTTGATGGAGGAGTTGTTATTTTTAAATTAACATTAGTCTTTTTAGCATAATCTTTTATTAGTGGCATATCTTCCCATTCAGCAAGCCCATTTCCAGGTGCCATCATTGTTAATGTAATAGGTTCTTTTACTATTGGAAAACCAGCTTTTTCTACTTGCACATTAGATGCCCCTTTTACAGCTTCATCTGCTTGCTTTGATCCCCCTTGACATCCAGTTAATAGCATACTTATCATAAGTGTCGTACTAATAATAACTCTTTGTGGTCTTTTCATTTGTCCAAATCTCCTTTTAGTATATATTTAATATGTTTTGCTTTCCTTATTAATAAGGAAAGCTTTATACTACCCCTTTACAGATCCAACCATCATACCTTTTACAAAGTACTTTTGAAGGAATGGATAAACTACTATTATTGGTAATGTAGATACTATCATTACACCATATTGAATAACTTGTGCTAATTGTTGTTTACTGTGAGCAAACTCTGCCATACTTGAGTTCATTCCTATACTATTAGATGCCATATCTTGTAATACTAATATTTCTCTTAGTACCATTTGTAAAGGATATAACGCTCTATCTGATAAGTATATTAATGCACTAAAGTATCCATTCCAATGCCCTACACCATAGAATAGAGCCATTACTGCTATTATTGGAAGTGATAATGGTAAAATCACTTTTATAAACATCTTTATATCATTACATCCATCTATAGTTGCAGCTTCTTCTAATTCACGAGGAATTGTACTTTGGAAGAATGTTCTTGTAACAACTATGTTATAAACAGAAGCTGCATTTGGAATTATCAATGCCCATACTGTATTTATCATACCAAGATTTTTTACTATTAAGTAAGTTGGTATTAATCCTCCACTTAAAAACATTGTTACTACCATAAACTTTGTAAAGAATTTCTTACCTGAGAAATCTGCACGAGATAATGCATATGCACATGGTATTGTAACTATTAAGTTTACAAGTGTACCTAATGCTGTATAGAATATTGTATTTGCATAACCTCTCCATATACTTTGATTTTCAAATATAGTTTTGTAACCTTCAAATGTAATTCCTTTTGGGAAAAGTAGCATCTCGCCTGAACTTACAGTTTTAGGATCACTTATTGATGCACTTACTATATATATAAGTGGATACAATACGATTACAAGTGCTAGTGTAAGAAATAAATAAACACTAGTTTGGAATATTCTATCTGTTAAACTATATTTTATTTTATTACCTGATTTCTTTCTTCCTATTACCATAAGCTCACCTCACTTAATTTACGAGAGAATTTATTTACTGTTATAAGTAAAATTGAATTTATTACTGAGTTAAATAATCCAACTGCAGCAGCAAAACTATATTGCCCATCTATTAAACCTTGTTGGTAAACAAATGTTGCAATTACATTTGATGATTCTAAATTTAATGGGTTTTGTAAAAGTAATATCTTTTCATGACCCATTCCCATTATACTACCCACATTCATTATAAGTACTATCATTATAGTTGGTAGTATTGCAGGAATATCTATATGCCATATTCTTTGAAGTCTTGTAGCTCCATCGATTTTAGCTGCTTCATGTAGTGCAGGATCTACTCCAGATAATGCAGCTAGATATATAACAGATGCCCATCCAGTACCTTGCCATACTCCAGACAACACATATACTGTTTTAAACCATTTTGGATCTGTCATAAATGGTATACGTTCAAATCCTAAAAATTCTACAAAGTGATTTATTATCCCTGTTGTTGGTGCTAGGAAAGAAATAACCATACCGCACATTACAACTACAGATATAAAGTTTGGTGCATATGTAACAGTTTGAGTAAGTTTTTTAAATTTCTCATTTTTAGCTTCATTTAGAGCTAAGGCTAATATTATTGGTAATGGGAAACCTACTATTAAACCATATACGTTTATACCTATTGTATTCTTTATTAAATCCCAGAAATAATATGAACTAAAGAACCTTTCAAAATGTTTAAATCCAACCCATGGACTCCCCATTATACCTTGCGAAGGCATATAATCTTTAAATGCGATAGTTACCCCATACATAGGTAAGTAACTAAAAATTAAGAAGTAAAGGAATGCTAGTGATACAAATAAATATAACTGCCAACTACGCAAAGCTTTTTTTAAAGCCTTTTTTCTTCCTAAACTCTTTTCTTGTTTTTTCATTTCTTTTGAAACTTTTATTCCAGTTTCCATAGCTATATCTCACACCCCTTTTGATAACGTTTTCAAGTTTATTGTAATGAATTTTGTCTCTATTTATCAATGTGTGATATTTTCTGGATATGTGTTTATTTTAATATAAGTTATGAACCTGTTGAAATCACTGAGTTTAATAGGTATTTTTTTTATATTTAATTATATTTGACATATATTATTTTTTAAAAATATATCTTATAAAATAGCTATGTAAGCTACAATATAAGATATTTTTTTGATTATTATTCAGCTATAATCAAGTCTTCTATCTCTCTTAGAGTAGACATTTGACCTAACATTAATATGTAAACTATTATCACTGGTAATGCTGGCATTAAAATTTGAACTCTTACTAATGATAAAAAAGTTATTCCTAATAATACAAATAAACTAATCAAAGATAATGGTAATTTTTTAAATGTATACATAACAGATACTTTGATTAAATCTTTCATTCTCAATTTAAATCTCGATAGTATTGCATATAAATATATACTAATACTTATAATTATTCCACTTATAAATAATAATGGTTTAAATAAAGTTACTAGTATTACATTTTCACTTATTAGCATATACCTAATATCTAATATTACTATTATCAGTATCAATAACTGTATAGACCATACTTTCATACTATCAATAAAATTCAGTTTATAAGCTTCTATGTAATCTTTGAATGGACGAATATCTTTCTCTCTAATTAGTTTTCCAACTACTGAAAATAATGCTGTTATCGATGGCCCTGCAGGAATTAATGCTAGTATAAAGAATATCGTATTTTGAAATTCTATTTTCAATGTAAAAATAGCTATTATAAATAATATATTGCTAAATAAAAAGCATATATTTACCCCTATTAAATAATATAAATAATTTAATGTATCATACAGTACATTATTTTTTCTGCTCTTATCATTAGACATTTATTTCCCCCCCTGATTATGTAATCGTTTTTTTTATTATATCATACATAATTTTCCTTTAATAATACTTTTCGATATTTTTCACTATTTTTTTATTATTTATTTTATTTATAATTATGTATAAATAGTTCTACGTATAATATATACATTAACTTCTATTTATCAGTCAATAATTCAAGTAAATTTATAAAGTTAGTATAGATAATATAAAAAAATTGAATCCTACGTATATTAATTATTATTTTTTTATATCTTATCTTTATTAGATCGTCTAAATAATCTATAATAATTAATATATTCATTTAATAACAAAAAGGTAGGGGGATTATATTTTATGAACGTAAATACATTACCATTATTTAGAGATTTACAACTAACTACTAGCAAATATAAAAATATACAACTAAAAAATAACAAGGAAGAAGTAGATAATAATAGAAAGCTTAAATCCAATTTAAGTCATTATCATAACAAAATAGATGAAATCAATGACAAGTGTATTTTTATAGCTAACAAAACAAAAGATGATGTTAAGAGTTATAATCAAGAAGATTTATTGAAGTATGTATCAAATTTAAACAACTACTCTAGGAAGATATATGATTTGTTAAAAGAAGAAGAAATAGCTTGTACAACTACTAAGGCTGTTATGTTTTCTACTTTAGATGAATTAATATTGATAAATGAATCCATAAAAAACAAAGACTACATATTAAATAAAGATTCACATATATTTTTATATAAAAATATTACAAGTAATGCCTTTGCTACTTTCTTAGCATTAAAGGATATGAATCTTAGTGAGGATGTTATGAATGCTTTCTCTAAGTCAATTTTTAATCAAATCAAGGTTATCTCAGTTATATAAGCATATTTATATAACTTAAGTTAAATTACTTATCAACTATCATAAAGTAATCATTGTTTTTCTTAATACGCAATACATAAAAAGTGCTGATAGTATATCAGCACTTTTTTAATAACATCCATAGTTACATACATTTATAGGTATTACTTTATTCAAATCAGTGCCTCTAGCTGTTATAGTAAGACACCCTGTACCACAACATTCTGAAATAAAGGTTGTGAAGAAACTCCCATCCCCAAAGCTAATCGCAGGACTAAATGTCATTGTTCCTAAGCTATAATCAGATAAAGTAAATTCAATGATTGGATTTTTTACTGGACGACCACTTGAGTCTACTAATACCCCTAATATCATCTGTTTACACCCTCCATTTATATCTATTTTGTACGGAAACATATATTTTAAATAAACTTTTTGTGGTCCTGCGTCTAATGGCTTCTTTTTTTTACCTCTATATAAATCATCTTGGCTAACTTCTTCTAGTTTTATATTATATTGATTCTCTAATTTATTTTTTACAAATCTGTGAAGTTCTTCTTTTGTAGTTATTTGTTTTCCTTCTATAAATAAAGTCTCCATATTACCCCTCCATTTGTAACTATATAGTCTTCTTTAATATATACTATGTTTATTTAAAATACATGTTATCTTTTGTTATACAAAAAAAGATTCTAGGAAATTCCTAGAATCTTTCTATTTTTTTTTAAACATATTTTCAATCTTTTGACCAAAAGTAGTTTTCTTTTCGTGAACATCTTCTCCACATTCTTTAGCAAACTCTCTTAATAACTCTTTTTGCTTTTCATTTAATTTCTTAGGTGTATCAACTACAACTTTTACATATTGATCTCCTCTTCCATTACCTCTAAGCCTCGTTATTCCTTTTTCTCTAAGTCTAAATACTGTTCCTGTTTGAGTTCCTTCTGGGATTGAGTATTTAACCTTACCATCTAATGTTGGAACCTCAATATCATCTCCAAGAGCTGCCTGTGCAAATGTTATTGGCATATCGAAGTATATATCAAATCCCTCTCTTGTAAATAATTGATGATTCTTAACATTAACTACTATATATAAGTCTCCTCTTGGTCCACCTTTACTTCCAAGTTCACCCTGACCTGAAAGCTTTATCATTTGACCATCATCTATCCCTGCTGGAATATCAACTTCTATAGTTTTAACTTTTCTAGTACTTCCTTTACCTGAACATTTTGGACATGGTGATTCTACTACTTCACCTTCTCCTTGACATGTACTACAAGTTCTAGAGCTGGCTACATTTCCAAAAGGAGTTCTTTGAACTGTTCTAACTTCTCCTGCTCCATTACATGTTGGACAAGTTTTTGTAGATGTTCCCGTCTTTGCACCTGTTCCATTACATTCACTACACTCTTCACTTCTATTGACTTTTATCGATGTTTTCTTACCAAATGCAGCTTCCTCAAAAGTTATCTCGATACTTTGTCTCATATCAGCTCCACGTTCTGGCCCTCTTCTTCTTGGTCTTCCTCCACCGAAGCCGCCTCCAAACATATCTCCAAATATATCTCCAAATATATCTTCAAATCCTCCGAAGCCTTGGCCTCCAAATCCTTGACCACCAAATCCAGCTTGACCATTCATTCCTGCATGACCAAATTGATCATAAGTTTGTCTTTTTGTACTGTCCGATAATACTTCGTATGCTTCATTTACTTCTTTAAACTTTTCTTCTGCTTCCTTATCATCAGGATTTCTATCTGGATGATATTTCATTGCTAATTTTCTATAAGCTTTTTTAAGCGCTTGATCATCTGCATTTTTATCTACACCTAAAACCTCATAGTAGTCTCTTTTAGTACTCAATTACTGTCACCACCTTAATATCAACATTACTATTACAAAATAATAGCTTGTAGAATATCATACTACAAGCTATTATCATTATTTTAAGCATTTAATTTCATTTATTAATGATGTTATGCTTATGAAAAAATACTCTTTTCTTCTATATTAATTATATACAAATTTTTTTATTTGTGTAACTTATTTTTCATCATTTACTTCTGTAAAATCTGCATCTACTACATTATCATCTTGAGATGCTGCTTGTTCTGCTTGAGGTTCACCTTGAGCTTGTTGTGCTTGTTGGTACATAGCTTCAGATATTTTGTGGAATTTATTCATTACTTCTTCTATAGCTTTGTTTATTTCTTCTGCAGTTGCAGCTTCTTTGTCTCTAACTGCCTTTAATTCAGTTATAGCTGCTTCCACTGCACTCTTATCTTCTGCACTTATTTTATCTTCAGCTTCTTTTAAAGTTTTTTCTGTTTGATATATAGTAGAATCAGCTTGGTTAACAGCTTCTATCTTATCTTTCTTTTGCTTATCTGCTTCAGCATTCATTTCTGCTTCTTTTACTTTTGCTTGTATTTCTTCTTCTGACAAGTTAGTTCCTGAAGTTATAGTAACTTTTTGCTCTTTTCCTGTTCCTAAATCTTTAGCAGTAACGTGAACTATACCGTTAGCATCTATATCAAATGTAACTTCTATTTGAGGTATTCCTCTTGGAGCTGGTGGTATATCTGTTAATTGGAATCTACCTAAAGTAGTATTATCGAAAGACATACTTCTTTCACCTTGAAGAACATGTATATCAACAGCTGTTTGGTTGTCAGCAGCAGTTGAGAATGTTTGTGATTTCTTAGTTGGTATAGTTGTATTTCTTTCTATTATCTTAGTCATTACGTTACCCATAGTTTCTATTCCTAAAGATAATGGAGTAACATCTAAAAGTAATAAGTCATTAACTTCACCAGTTAATACTCCAGCTTGTATAGCAGCACCTACTGCAACACATTCATCTGGGTTTATACCTTTATGAGGTTCTTTTCCTATGAACTTCTTAACAGCATCTTGAACTGCTGGTATTCTTGTAGATCCACCAACTAATAATACATCATCTATTTCAGAAGTTGAAAGTCCTGCATCTTGTAATGCTCTTCTTGTTGGTTCCATAGTTTTTTCTACTAAGTTAGCAGTTAACTCATCAAATTTAGCTCTTGTTATATCCATAGTTAAATGCTTTGGTCCTTCAGCTGTAGCTGTTATGAAAGGTAAGTTAACATTAGTTGACATTGTTGAAGATAATTCTTTCTTAGCCTTTTCAGCAGCTTCCTTTAATCTTTGAAGAGCCATTTTATCATTTCTTAAGTCTACACCTTCTGCTTTTTTAAACTCATCTGCTAAATAATCTATTAATATTTGGTCAAAGTCATCTCCACCTAATCTGTTGTTACCAGCAGTAGCTAAAACTTCAAAAGTTCCATCTCCTATTTCAAGTACAGAAACGTCGAATGTTCCTCCACCTAAGTCAAATACTAATATTTTCTTTTCTTGATCTAATTTATCCATACCATAAGCTAATGCTGCAGCTGTAGGTTCATTTATTATTCTCTTAACATCAAGACCTGCTATTCTTCCTGCATCTTTAGTTGCTTGTCTTTGAGCATCTGTAAAGTATGCTGGAACTGTTATAACAGCTTCTGTTACTGATTGACCTAAGTAAGCTTCTGCGTCCGCTTTTAACTTTTGTAATGTTATAGCAGATATTTCTTGAGGTGTGAATCCTTTACCATCTATATCAACCTTATGTTCTGTTCCCATGTGAGTTTTTATAGATATTATAGTTCTATCAGCATTTGTAACAGCTTGTCTTTTTGCTGGTTCTCCTACTATTCTTTCTCCATCTTTAGTGAATGCTACTACTGATGGAGTTGTTCTCATACCTTCAGAGTTTGTTATTACTTGAGGTTCTCCACCTTCTAATACTGCAACACAAGAGTTAGTTGTTCCTAAATCTATTCCTATTACTTTTCCCATTTTTCTTTCCTCCTAATTGGTTTAAAATATTTTATATTTTAATTAATTGATTTTATTTTTAATATTAAAGTTTTCGTATTAACAAGAAACTTTAACCATACTTGGTCTTAATACTTTTATTCCTAATTTATATCCCTTTTGTAATACCATAACTACTTTATTAGGTTCTACACCATCTATGCTTTCTTGCATTACAGCTAGATGTAGGTTAGGGTCAAATTCTAAGTCTAGAGCTTCTATTTCTTCAACTCCAAACTTCGTTAAAGTACCTTGAAGTTGCTTATATACTAAGTCTATTCCTTGATACATTGTATTTTCTTTATCTTCGCAAGCTTCTAGTGCTCTTTCCATATTATCTATGACTGGAATTAAATCATTCAATATTTTTTCATTTGCAAATATTCCTATAGTTTCTTTTTCTTGTTGAGTTCTTCTTCTATAGTTTGAGTAATCAGCTTGAAGTCTTGTATATTGATCATTTAAAGAATCAATTTCTTCTTTTAGTTTTTTTTCTTCTAATTTTTCATTTATATCAGATACATTATCTTCTACTGTATCTTCTTCATTTTTAACCTCAGCATCTTCAGTTAGTTCATCTACTAAAGTCTCTTTTTCTAACTCTTCTTGTTGTATGTTTTTTTCTTCCAAGATCTACACCCCTTAGTTAAGTTTTAATCATTAATGATTATTTTATTTTTTATTTAATAATAAACTCATATAATTTACTATTGCATATATTCTTGAATAATCCATTCTAGTAGGCCCTATAAAACTTATTCGACCGACTAAATTTTTATCTATCTCGTAAGTTGCTGTTACTATACTGCAATCTTGAGCCACTTCGCAGTTATTATCACTACCTATTACTATGTTTATATTATCCTTTTGTATTCCTTTTGACTTAACCATACTTTCAATATTATCTTTCTTTTCTATCATCTTTAAGAAAGATTTAGCTTTAAGTATGTCGTTAAATTCAGGATAATTAAATATATTTGTTGCTCCATTTAAACTATATAGTAGTTCTTCTTCAACTGATTCAAAATTTAATGCATTCAATAGTTGATCTATAAAAGAAGAATATTCACTTATTTCATACTTTATAAATGCAATTAACCTATCATCTAAATCTGTTATGTTTTTACCACCTAACTTATTAGTTAGACTATCAGAAATTATGTTTAACTTAGATTGATCTAAGTAAACACTCGTTGTTAAGTTTGCATTTTTTATATCACCTTTATCAGTGACAACGATTAACAAAATCTTATTATCGCTTATACTTACTAGTTGTATATGTTTAATAACACTATGACTTTGAACATTGTTTGCTACAGCTACTGTTGTATAGTTCGTTAGCTGAGATAATAGCTTAGAAGTCTCTTGAATCAAATCTTTTATGTGATTTATATTTGTATTTACACAACCTTCTATTAATCTTTTTTCATCATCACTTAATTCACTTTGACTCATAAGCATATCTACATACAACTTGTAGCCTTTTTCTGATGGTACTCTACCTGCTGAAGTATGTGGCTGTATAAGATAGCCTAATTCTTCTAAGTCAGCCATCTCATTTCTTATGGTCGCTGCACTAATTCCTAAGTCATGTTTTTTAGATATGGTTCTAGACCCTACGGCCTCAGCCGTCTCTATATAATCTTTAACTATAGCTTTGAGGATATTCAGTTTTCTTTCGTTAAGTTCCATACTTGCCTCCTCGCTGTTAGCACTCACTTTTTTCGAGTGCTAAAAAGATTATATATATTATATATCACGATTTTTTTTCTTTGTCAATACTTTTTAATCAATCCATAAATTCTATAAAAACACTATTTGATATTTCTCTACCTATTTGAGTTAATTTTATTCCATTTTCATCTTTTTTTATTAACTCTTTTGTTACTAACTCTTTAATTATATCATTATATTTTGCCTCAAAGTCTATTTTAAACTCTTTTTTAAAGTCTATAAACTTTATACCTTCATTCATTCTAAGTCCCATAAATATTTTTTCTTGAATCTTATCTTTTATACTTAAAGCTTCCATTTCTTCTATTGGTTTTTTATTCAAAATGATTTTTTTATGATAATCTTCTAAAGAATTTATATTACTGTATCTTATATCTTCAATATATCCAGATGCCCCTGCACCCAGCCCTATATAGTTTTTACACTTCCAATATAGTATATTGTGTGCACACTCATATCCATCCTTGCTATAATTAGATATTTCATACTGAGTATATCCATTGGATTTTAAATACTCTATTGTATAGTTATACATCTTTATGTCAACATCTTCATCTGTAAGCCTAAATTCATTATTCTCATACATTTCATAAAGCTTTGTGCCTTCTTCTAATATAAGAGAATACGCTGATATATGTGCTGGTTCTAAACTAACTATTTTCTCTAATGTATCTTTCCATTCATCTGGTTTTTGATTTGGTAAAGCATACATCAAATCTATGTTAATATTTTTAAACCCTACTTCTAGTGCTTGCTTATAGTTTTTTTCAAACTCTTCATAAGTATGTATCCTTCCTATACCCTTTAAATGATAGTTTTGTATTGCTTGCAATCCCATACTCAATCTATTTATACCAACATTCTTCATTGTATTTAGTTTTTCTAATGTTAACGTTCCAGGATTACATTCAATGGTTATTTCTGCATCTTTTGTTATATTGAAGTTTTCTCTTATGCTTTCAAATAAATCTTTTATTTCTTCACTAGTTAGTATACTAGGAGTCCCTCCTCCTATAAATATACTCGTAACTTCTTTTAAATCATTTTTATAAATGTTCATTTCTACTTTTAAATCTTTAAGATATCTATCTTTTATCTTTTTATCCATTTTATATGAGTTAAAATCACAGTAATTACATTTACTCACACAGAATGGTATATGTATGTATAATCCAAACATGCTTTATTCCTCTTTTCATATAATATCCAATTTAAATTATACCCTTTTACTATCTTTCTATCTATGAATTTATAATAATTAAATATAATTTCTTAATATATAAAAACCTCATAAATTAGTTTAACATTTTCATGCTATATCTATTTTATGAGGTTTATCACTTATTTATTTATTCTATTTTTACTTGTTACTGAATAAACAGGTATTCCTATTAATGTTATTATTATACCGCCAAGTGCTATAAGTGTTGACGTTATCAACTGATTTACTATAACAAATAGTCCACCAAATATTGCTATTAAAGGTATAACCGGGTACAGTGGTACTCTATAAGGTCTTTCTAAGTCAGGCTTGTCTTTTCTAAGCTTCATAACTCCTATAAACGTAAAAACATAGAATACCCAAATCGTAAATACTGTTAAGTCCGTTAACAAGTTAAATTGCCCAGATAAAGCATATAAAGATGCTAATACTGCAATTAACCATATTGCATTAGATGGAGATCCTCCTTTGTTTAGTTTAGCAAAAGCTTTACTTCCAGGGAAAACTCCAAGTGTAGACAATGCATATGGTACTCTAGGTCCAGTTAATAAATATCCGTTCAATGCACCAAATACTGAAATTAAGATTCCAACAGTTATAATTTTCCCTCCTATTGGACCAAATATTTTATTTGCTACAAGTGCAGCTGGTGCTGTAGCATTCATTAATTCTGATGCAGGAGCTACCCATAAGTATGCTAAATTTATTATTATATAAACTGCCATAACTATAGATAATCCTCCAACAATAGCTCGTGGTAAATCTTTACCTGGCTCTTTCATTTCTCCAGCTATTGCTCCTACATTTATCCATCCGTCATATGCAAATAATGTTGCTATTAAGACAGACCCTAAAGCTCCTCCTACACTTACACCTGGACCTACTAAAGGCTGTATAATTGGATTTCCGTTTCCTTTAACAAATCCAAATATTATTATTAGTATAAGGGGCACTAATTTACCAACTGTTGCTACGGTTTGTATTGTTCCTCCTAGTGATGAACCGATTGTATTTAAAAGTGCAACCAGTAATATTACACCTACTGCAACAGGTAAAACTATACTCATTTGTGTAGAAGCATATCCCATTAATTCTGCTACTTGTTGAGCAAAAACTACAGCTAGTGCTGCTGCTGTTCCTGGAAAAAATAAAACAGTCTGCATCCATCCTGTTAAAAAACCTAGTTTTTCTCCATAAATTTCTTCAATGTAAACCATCATACCACCAGTTTTAGGTATTGCTGCTGATATCTCTGCTGCTGTTAATCCTGCTGTTATAGTTATGATTCCACCTAAAATCCAAGCTATTATACCTAATCCTGGTGCTCCATTTGTCGCTGTATATATGGCCTGAGGTTTAAAGAAAACTCCAGAACCTATAACCATACCTACTACTGTTGAAAGGGCTGCTGACAACCCTAATGTCTTTTTAAGCTCGTTGCTCATGACTTTCCTCCTTACTATTTCATGAGTGTATAATAAGTCTTCTATGATATAATTACATAATGACTTTTTATAAATTTATTATTACCATTATTTATTTAATTATTAAATTTTTGATTATATATAAATAAAATGGGAGATAGACATAGTCTAACTCCCATTTCGTATTTTTTATTTTAAATTCTTATTCATCTAATTTTAGTACTGACATAAATGCCTTTTGAGGTACTTCTACAGATCCGATTTGTCTCATACGTTTCTTACCTTCTTTTTGCTTTTCAAGAAGCTTCTTCTTACGAGATATATCTCCACCGTAACATTTAGCAAGTACATCTTTTCTAAGTGCACTTATAGTTTCTCTTGCTACTACCTTGTTTCCAACTGCTGCTTGTATAGGTACAGCAAATTGATGTCTTGGTATTTCATTCTTTAATTTTTCACACATAGCCTTTCCTCTTGGATAAGCACGAGTTTCGTGAACTATAAAGCTAAGTGCATCTACTTGTTCTTTATTTATTAATATATCTAACTTTACAAGTTTAGAAGGAACATATCCTTTTACTTCATAATCTAGAGAACCATATCCTCTTGTTCTAGATTTTAAGGCATCGAAGAAATCATAAACAACTTCATTTAATGGTAGATCATAGTGAAGCATAACTCTCTTTTCATCTATATACTCCATATTTATCATTGTTCCACGTCTTTCTTGACATAGCTCCATAACAACACCAACATAATCTTTTGGCACTATTATATCACCCTTAACTATAGGCTCTTCTATTTGTCTTATTTCTGATACTTCAGGTAAGTTTGTTGGGTTTTGTATCATAACAACTTCTCCATCAGTTTTTGTTACTCTATAAATAACAGAAGGGGCCGTTGTAACTAAGTTAAGATCATACTCTCTCTCTAATCTTTCTTGTATTATTTCCATGTGTAATAATCCTAAGAAACCGCATCTAAATCCAAACCCTAATGCTGCAGATGTTTCTGCTTCAAATTCTAGGGCTGCATCATTTATTTGCATTTTTTCAAGAGCATCTCTTACATTTTCATACTTTTCACCTTCACCTGGATATATACCACAGTAAACCATTGGAGTAGCTTTTTTATATCCTGGTAAATGTTCTTCTGTTGGGTTATGGGCATCTGTTATTGTATCACCAACTTGACAACTTCTTATGTCTTTGATACTTGCAGCTATATAACCAACATCCCCTGCACTTAGTTCATCTAGTTCCCTTTGTCCCGGAGCCATAACACCTACTTCAGTTACTTCAAACTTCTTGTTGGTATTCATCATTTTTATCGTCATACCTTTTTTAACAGTACCTTCAAATACTCTAACATAAGCTACAACACCTTTGTATGCATCGTAATACGAGTCAAATATTAAAGCTTTTAGAGGAGCTTCTGTATCACCTTGTGGCGCTGGTACCTTTTCAACTATTGCTTCTAATACATCTTCTATATTTAATCCACTTTTAGCAGATATAAGAGGTGCCTCACTTGCATCTAGTCCTATTATATCTTCTATTTCTGCTTTTATTTCATCTGGTCTTGCACTTGGTAAATCTATTTTATTTATTACCGGTAATATTTCTAGATCTTGATCTAAAGCTAAGTAAACATTAGCTAAAGTCTGAGCTTCAACACCCTGTGCTGCATCAACTACTAATAATGCACCTTCACAAGCTGCTAAACTTCTTGATACTTCATAGTTAAAGTCTACGTGACCTGGAGTATCTATAAGGTTTAAGAAATATTCCTTTCCATCCTTAGCTTTATACACTAATCTTATATTTTGTAACTTTATAGTGATTCCTCTTTCTCTTTCTAGGTCCATATTATCTAATAATTGGTCCTTCATCTCTCTTTCACTAACAAGTCCAGTTTGTTGTATTAATCTATCCGCTAAGGTAGACTTTCCATGGTCTATATGCGCTATTATACTAAAATTCCTAGTTCTACTTTGTTTGCTGTCCACCTTGTTTCCTCCTTATTATTATTATCATAACTTTTATTTTATAATATATCCTGTTTTATGTAAATAACTGTTGCCTTATAAAATACAAAATTTCATCTATATTCTAAAAAAATCTTCTATTTAAATATAAACAGTTAAATTATCTTCCATATAATAGGTAAAAAATAAGACTTATCGTTAGAATAAGTCTTATTTATCTTATTATTTATTAATTTGTTGAATTATATTTACAATATATCCATTTATATTTTCTATATTATCATTTATCTTAGACTGTATTTCCTTAAAATCCACTTTATCATAGGGCTGTTTTTCACCTAGGAGATTTTTAGCACTACTATCAACAACATAAATACATACTAGTAAATTTAAAGTCATAAATAGCATAAATACTACCTTGGTTAAAAATCTAAACTTTCTCATTTTAGATTTTTTTATTTGTTGTTTTTCAACTCTACTCATTTAATTTCCTACTTTAATAATTTATTTAGTTTTGATTAAAATAAGTCGCTATTACATCTGCTACATATTTAGCTGCAGCTTCGGCTTCTTCTACAGTAGTACTATTACTTCCTATTTCAACAAGTATCCCGTTCTTACTCATATATTGATTAAATTTACCATATGGTTTTTTTATAACAGGCAATATTAATTCTGGATATTTTTCTTGTGCAATTTTAGTTAAGTCATTTGCAAGCTTATTTACTTGCTCTGCATTTGGATTCTTCTCCCCTACAACAAAGAAGAATTTTGCAACTCTTTCTCCATTTATAGTTGCTGTATATTTTTCCTCTAGCTCTTTTCTTTGTGATTCAGTTGACCAATCTTTTCCTTCTCTATGTAAATCTATTGTTATGTCCACACTAGGATACTTAGGTAAAAGTTCATTTAAAGTCTTATTACTACTTGAATAAGATGTATTATACACTTCATCATGTACCTTTAGGGTATGTAGTACTCCTAATCCTCTATTACTTAGTTCAGTTGTTAGAGATTGTCCTACTCTTCTTACTGAACTTGACATATCACTAGAGTGATAGTTTCCATCGGGATTATCAGCATACGTTTCATATGAATGAGTATGGTAAAGTAATATTCTTGGCTTATCACTAGTTAACTTTATGTTATTATTATATCCTGATGCTACTGCTGCTGTTTGACTTGTAGAACTATTTTCATTTTGTGATTCATCCTTTGTTTTAGGAATATTTTCTTCTCCTATATGAACTTTTATATAATCTTCATCTTTTGATTTTTCATTTTCATCTTTATTTTGGCTACTTTTATTAGCCTCATCTTTGTTTTTAGACTCCGGATAAGACGTATTTACTAAAAACTTTAGAAAATCTTCTTTATCCATAGCATTTGACGCTATCGGTAATGTAAATACTAACATACTCGCTAGTATTATTGCCTTTATGCGTTTTTTTAGCATTTTTGCTCCTCCTTATTTGGTGATCCTACCTGGGTGAAGAGACCTATTTAAACCTTCGCTTATTATTATCGATAAATTTTCAATTGTTTCATCTATATCTTTTGGTGTTACTATTAAGTTTTTATCATATGGTTCTAATGAATCTTTTATAAGGTGATATTTTTCTTCTTCTTTTAGTTGCTTTAACATATTATAAAAACCTTCACCTTCATTTGATTGTGACATTAGATTGTCTATTGCCATATCTAATACATCTATAGTTAAGGTAGCTGCATCTACTACTGTTGGAACTCCAATAGCTATTACATCCACACCTAGATATTCTTTATTTAATGCTTTTCTTTTATTTCCTACTCCACCGCCTGGAGATATCCCTGCTGTAGATATTTGTATTGTAGAATTTACTCTTTCCATCTTTCTAGATGCTAAAGCATCTATAGCTATGACTCTATCCGGTTTTATCGTATCTACTATTGATTTTACTATTTCACTAGTTTCTATACCTGTCAGTCCCATAACACCTGGACTTAATCCACTTACTTCTGTAAAATCATCATCATAGTCTTTATTGTAGTTTTTAAATATATGTCTAGTAACTAGTGTTTTTGATACTGCTTTAGGACCTAGGGCATCTGATGTTATATTCCAGTTTCCAAGACCGATAACTAAAGTTTTTTTTGTTTTATCATTACCTAATATTTCTACTAGTTCATCCTTTAGGTATGTTATTACTTCTTCTCTAGACTCATCATCATCAAACTTCATTAGATTGCTCTCTAATGTTATATACTTACCTATTCCTTTGTTCATTATTTCTGCGCCTTGTTCATCTATTATTTCAACCTTAGTTACTGTACAATTTTCTAATTCTTTTGTGTCAATTTTTACACCAGGTATTTCAGAAGCATTCTGACCCTCTTCATATATCTCTCTAGCTTCTAAAGCTAAGTCTGTTCTTCTAGTAATCATATTAAACCTCCAAGTACAATTTAAATGCTACTTATAATTGTTAACAAGTTTTAGTATTTTATAACAAAAAAATAGTATTTTATAACTAATTCATAAATTTATTCCAGCTTCTAGTATTTCAAATATTAGACAAGATTTTTAATAAATAGATTTTTTTACAAATTATTGAATATTTAATTTCTATGTTGTAAATTATTTTTATATAGGTTATAATCTAAAAAGTCAAAAGAAAAGATATTATAAAAACTTATAAATAATTATCCTTGATTTTTAGATTTATTTCTGTTAAAATCTAATATGTTGACGATGAATATAATAAAAACACACACGAGGGGGTGAACACGGTGGCAAACATAAAATCAGCTAAGAAGAGAATAAAAGTTATCGAAAAGAAAACTGCTTTAAATAGAGCTAGAAAATCTCAAGTTAAGACTGCAATAAGAAGATTCGAAGAGGCTGTTACTGCAGGAAACAGAGAAGAAGCTATATCAAGATTCCAATATGCTCAAAAGAGAATATACCAAGTAGCTTCTAAAGGAACTATACACAAGAATGCTGCATCTAGAAAAGTAGCTAAATTAGCTCAAAAATTAAACGGAATGAACGCTTAATATTTCGTTTATATTTATAGATTAACCCTTGATTCTTAATCAAGGGTTTTTTATATACTTATTCAAATTAAACATAACAATAATTTTACTCATAAAAAAACTAAGTTAAGATTAAATTAATCTTAACTTAGTTTTTTGTTTTTACTTTGGCAGTACTTGCCCACTAGCATTTCTACTGCTAGAGTATCTCTTATTAATCCGTTCTTTATTTTATAATCACTTTCTAATATATAATTTAACATATCTATAATTGTTTCATCCGAGAAATTATTTGATTGTTTTAGTGCTTTACCTGCTACAAAAGGATGTATCTTTAATTTTTCTGACATATTTTTAGATGTATACCCTTGTGTCTGTAATTGTCTTACTTGCATGACTACTTTAAACTGTTTTGCTATCATTGCAAATATACCCAATACAGATTCTCCTTCTTGTATCATATCATTTAATATTCTCATAGCACTTGATGATTTTTTTTCTCCTATATAATCAATTAACTTAAAAATATCATTTTCCACTTTTTTTTGAGACAATTTATCTATAACATCATTTGTGACTTTATTTTCTTTTCCTACAAAAGAACTTATTTTGTTTATTTCATTTTCTAAGTCTGATAAAGTTTTTTCACTACTTTTATCTCTATACCCTTCTTGATCTATAAAATACATCACTTGAGGATTATCTATAGTCACACTATGACTTTCAAACTTCTTTTTTACCCATTTAAAAAGGTCCATATCCGGTAGCTTATCGCAATTAAATACTATCCCACCTTTATCAATCTTCTTAACTAATACTTTTCTTTTATCTATATCTCCATATACTGCAAAAACTACCACTGTTGTTTCTGGTATATTATCTAAGTGCTCTATGAAATATTTTTCATCACTTTCAGTAAAGTTTTTTTTCTTACCTTTTAGTAATTCAAAATCTTTAATTATTACTATTTTTTTTTCATCCATGAAAGGTAATGTTTCTATGGAGCTAATAACCTGATCTATAGTAGTTTCTTTTCCATCTATAACATCTAAATTAAAATCTATCATAGCATCATTTAGAGTGCCTTTAAATACCTTTATAGCATTTTCTATTAAGTAATACTCTCTACCATAAAACAGATACATATTTTTAAATTCTTCATTTTTTATGCTATTTATTATATCCTTGTAGTTCATTCGTCTGCTCCTTCACAACCTTTAGTTCTTTATAAATCATATATGAAAATACTACTATATAATACGTTACTACAAAGTAGATATTAGGATTTTCTATTTCAATATATGCAAATTTAAAATCACTAAGCATTTCAAGTAAGTAATATATCGTATCTATAATTACTTTATTAAAATAAGCAACTATTTTACATATTGTTATATTTATTTTAAATAAAATTAAGTTTATAATACTTAAATATATTATAATTCCTAAAAAAGGAACAATAATTATATTGCTAATAACTGAAATTATTGGTAGTCCCTTAAAATTATAATACATTATTGGTAATATTAATATGTTTGCTGATAATGTCAATGATATTAAACTAATTTTTATACTTCTATATATATAACCATAGAAGTATATTATAGACAATGTAGAAAGAAAAGACAATTGAAAACTTACATTATATATAATATAGGGGTTTATTGTAACAAAGAATATACCAATTAAAGATAATGTAGATATGCCATCCCTTTTTCTTTCAGCAAATACTGCTAAATATAAAATAATCATACTCATTATTGCCCTAATTATAGATGGAGAGGTTCCAACCATAGCCATATATAAAAACATTATAATAGCCATTATTATTAGTTTATACGTCTTATTTATACCTCTAAGCATAAATGCTATTAATCCGCAAATCAAACCAGTATGAAGCCCCGATATAGCTATCACATGACTTGTTCCTGTTCTAGAAAACATATTATTTTCTTCTTTAGATAAATCTTCTTTTTTACCTACCATTATCGAGTTAATAAAATCAGAATTTTTCTTATACAAGTATCTATTTGTATTTACTATATATTTTTTTAGGTTTTCTATATGTTTATATACTGTACTTTCTCCTATTCTTTTATATGATTTTATATATATCAACCCTTTATAACCCTTACTTTTTATATATCTACCATAATTAAAATCATCATATTCCATTTCTTCTAAACTTTTAAAGGTTCCTTTTAATTCTATCTTATCTCCAACTTTAATACTTCTATGTCTATTATAATCTCTTACTAAGTAACTATTTAACTTATATTCATTGTATTTTATCTTTTCTCTTTTTTCTAAAACTGTTCCTGCTATTATAACTACCTTATTGTTATTAGAATGTCTCTGTGTACTAGAACTTGTGTATATGAACGATGTTATAATCATAAAAATAAATATTATTAATAAAGGTCTTCTCATGTTTTCTCCTTATTCACCCTAATGTATCTTCTATTTTGATTATTTTCACATAAACTTTTTTTAAACAAAAACTATCAATACTTCTTACTACATAAAAAAAGATACCAATCTTGGTATCTTATACATATTCGTTGATATAGTTTTCTTTTTTATTAAATATAACGTTAAATAAATTTATTAAATCTTTATTTGTACTTTCTTTTTCTATTCCATTTAATATTAATGCTTCTTCTATATTAATATATGAGAATGCTAATTGAGTTATTGTATTTATGCTAAACTTAACATCATAGTCTCCATCATCTTTTTCAACGGTTATTTTGTTATCTCTTAAAGTTATTTTAAATACTCCATTATTTTCATTTATAAACCCATCTTCTATAAATATCTTAGCTTCATATTTATCATTACTCTCTATATCTAGACCTTCTAGATATCCTTTAACATTTATTATTCTTCCCATCATGAATGGTTTCACTTTAATATCACAAGTTTTAGGATTATCTAAAATATATTTTATCTTATCATTAATAGGTGATGAAATAGTTACCCTTTTACATTGAGTATTATGATTATATATAAATTTAAGCATAGATTTTAAAGCTTCTATATCTGTATAGAATAACTCTCTGACAAACATATTATCTCCATTTAAAAAGTATATTATATATCCTTTATATCCATCATATTCATATATATATATGTATCCATTTTCACTTTTAATTTCTTCAAATAGATTTTCATAATACCTTCTATCTTTAATTACATTTCCATTAACACCTTTTAGATATTCATTATTTATATCTATTAAATTATCGATGTGTTTATCTTCTACTTTATGTAATTTTCCATTTAAGTTAAATCTGCTTAAGTCCTCTATATCAATATTATATTCTAATTGATCATAGCAATGTTCATATCCATATTTTCTATAAAGTCTATAGTCTATAGGCATAAGAATAGAAATTAATTGTCCACGTCTGTATAGTTCTTTAAGGGAAAATCTCATTATATGTTTCATATATCCTCTCCCTCTAACTTGGGGGAATGTAGATACTCCTACTACATAAGAAGTATCATATAGTTTATTATTTAAGTTTATCTTATATTGATTTAATTGAAGAGATGAAACAATTCCATCTCCTTCATCTAGTACAACAGTATTATATCTTTTATATTTGGAATCGAAATAATATTTTATAAATTCATCACTGTCATTAAAGCAATAATTCCAAATTTCTTTTATATTATTTATCTCATCTTCTTTAGCATACCTTAATTTCATTCTATGCCTCCTTGACAGTATATTTCTCTACGAATCTAATTGGATGGTATGATAACTTTGCTTTTCTAAGCCCAGGTATACCCAAATCTTCTTCTCTATTTACAAACTCTACATTTGGAAACTCATTTAAAATAAATTGTTGGTTAATATATTGATATAGTCCTCTTATATTAAAATTAGCTTTTTCTATATGAACTAAAGCCATATTTGGATTTAGTAATTCTCCTATTGTAAATGCTTCTAGTTTTCCATCAACATATACTCCAGCTACCTTCAATTCATCTCTTAGTTTATCATAATCATCAAATATTTTTTTTATACCGATAAATTCATCATCCATACCTTCATCAAAC
This sequence comes from Peptostreptococcaceae bacterium, assembly GCA_051654865.1. Taxonomy (GTDB): domain Bacteria; phylum Bacillota; class Clostridia; order Peptostreptococcales; family Peptostreptococcaceae; genus JBOFOR01. The sequence continues at coordinate 28,755 of JBOFYV010000104.1, read as the reverse complement.
TCATTATTTTCTTCCTTATTGTTAGTCCATTCTTGAAGAATATTTATACACTCTCTAAAGTTCTCTTTATCAAGAAGTTTATATTCATATCTGCCTTCATATTCTTTTAAAAAATAATTTAAATGATTTCTTTTTTTCTGATTTTTTTTACCTGCTAATGTTCTTATGCTTTCTCCATCATATATATAATCAAATAAATCTCTTTCTTCTGTATAATCGAATTTATTTGGATATTTTTCCTGTAATAATTCTACAACCTCTTTTGTTATACCTCTAAAGTATATTTTTTTATTTTCATTTTCAAAATGTTCTATTACACATTCTATAGCCTTTGGTAGTTTTTCCTTAGATGCTAGTGGTAGTATAGAAAAACTATTACCTTCATATTCAGCCATTATTATGGCAAAATCATCACCTATATAGTACTTTGTTTTATAAACATGTTGCCATAAATATAAGGTGGCAAAACAATACTCACAAGCCTCATAGTCAACTATATCAAAGTATGAGTCTAATTCTTCTTTTGAATTTACATTTATATCTTTAAAAACCATAAAATCCTCCTATTATTGCTAAAATATCTTTCGATATTATTTTTTATAATTTATATCTTAATTTGAATTACATTTTATTTTATTGTTTAAACTCTTAAATGATACATCATACTAAATTATATTACCCAAGTTACATTTTATATAAACATATAATCAGAGAGGTGCTTTTTGTCTAAATTTAAATTTTATATTCTAATAATTATAATAATACCACTTTTTACCGGTTGTTACAAAGATTCCTACTTATCAGTTCATATTATCGATGTTGGACAAGGTGATAGTATCTTAATACAAACACCTACAAATGCTAATATTCTTGTAGATGGAGGTAATGAAGATAGCTATAGTATAGTTCGCTCTTACTTAAAGAAGCATAAAATTAAATCTATAGATATGATTATTGCAACTCACCTTGATTCAGATCATATTGGTAGTCTAGATAATGTTATAGATGATTTTAATGTTAAATCTGTTTATACACCTGAACAAACATCAAGTTCTGATGCTTTTAAAAACTTATTAACTTCTTGTTTAAATAAAAACATAGAGATTGAATACTTTGAGAAAGGTAATATAAAAAAATTAGATAATAATATAGAGTTAACAGTATTATCACCATCTTATATCCAAGAGGACAATAATCCAAACTCAATAGTTTTTAAATTAAACTATAATAATAAATCTTTTTTATTTACTGGAGATGCAACTACTTCTAATGAATTCGATATTATAGATAGCTTTGATGTAGATGATGTAGATTTTTTAAAAGTAGGCCACCATGGTAGTAGTACCTCAACTAGTGATGTTTTTTTGAAAGCTACCACACCTGATATTGCAGTTATATCTTGTGGATATAAGAATCAATATGGTCATCCTCATAAAAAAGTGCTCGATAATTTGTTATCTAATAATATAGCTACTTATAGAACTGACTTAACTGGAGATATGATTTTTTATAGTGATGGCAATACTATCTTTACAAAGAAAGATTATTTAAATAAAAATAAGGAATAGATTTTCTCTATTCCTCATTTTTTATTTATTAAGTAAATCATTTATTACTACTGATGCTATTGTAAGTCCTCCTACTGATGGTACAAAAGATATGCTTCCTGGAGTTACTTTTTTTCCATTTAAAATTTTCTTCTTTAATTCCTTTGGCTGCTCTGTTGAATAAACAACTTTTAATTTTTTTACTTTTCTATCTCTTAGTTCTTTTCTCATTACTTTTGCTAAGGGACACATACTAGTTTTATATATATCAGTTACAACTATTTTTGTAGGATCTATTTTATTTCCCATTCCCATAGAACTTATTATTTCAAATCCTCTTTTGTTGCACGTTTCTATTAAATGTATTTTTGAAGTCACCATATCTATAGCATCAACTACATAATCATAGTTTTCTGTTAATATTTTCTCACTAGTTTCCTTATTATAGGTTTCATTTATTGCCTTAATATTTATATTAGGATTAATATCTACTATTCTTTCTTTCATTACATCAACTTTAAGTCTACCTACGGTTGAATGAAGCGCAGGAAGTTGTCTATTGATATTTGTTATATCAACATCATCAAAATCAACGATTGTAAGATTGCCGACTCCAGCTCTTGCTATTGCTTCTGCTGCAAAACTTCCTACTCCTCCTACTCCAAATACAATTACATTAGAGTTTTTTAATTTTTCTATACCTTCATCTCCTATTATTAAGCCTGTTCTTGTTGTGAAATTGTTATCCATTAATATCTGCTCCTAATTTTATTTTGATAATTTATATTTTATGTATTTAAGCACTTTAAAATTCGTGAATATATAATTCCATTATACTAATTCATATCTCAAATTACTTTATTTATTAAAAAAAGAACTGATTAAAGTTCTTTTTTTAATAAATAAAAAAAGTCATCAATTAAGAGACTTTTTTGTTTAATATATTGGCGGGAATGCGTGGGAATCGAACCCACCCAAGAAGCTACTAACTCCTCATACTAGTTTTGAAGACTAGAGGGCACACCAGAACCCATCCACCCCCATATTTATATTATTATTATAACATCAATCTTTATTATTTGCAATTTTTGTTTAAAATATTTACATTTTTTGTTCAATCTAACTCTATTATCCATAAAAATAGGATAACATACAGCTATCCTATTATATATATTTCTATAGTCTTCCTTCCCCATTTCTTTACTTTAACTTCATCTTGCATATATATATCTATCTTGTTTTCTTTTATAGAACTTCCCGTGTCTTCTGCTATAAATATCATATCAAATTGTGGTATATAAACTTCAGTTCCATATGGTATCACATTTGGATCAACAGCTATTGTACCCCACTTAGGAGTTGTTCCTGTAGACGTTATACTATCTCCCGTATACGCAGTAGCTACCACAGACATAGTTTTATTACTATTATTTGATAATTGATCCACTTGTACTCTTGAACTAATACCTCTCGATAGTGACATTTGAGTTTCAACTTCAGTTCCTTTTTTAACTATATCACTATTATTATATTTTATTTTTTGTTCTTCTTTGTTTTCTTTAACATTAGGTTTAAATATAGATACCGTTCTTTCTTCACCTTTTAACATTAAAGTTACTTCTTTATTTAACTCTTTATAACCCGATAAAATTCCTATAGATAATATACCGGTCAGCCCTAGCACTTTTATTATTTTATTATTTTTCAAATTCATAATATTCTCCTCCTATGGCCACTTATCTTTTAAGGCAAATTTTTCGTATTATTTTATTGTCATATGGATTGTAACTTTTTTGATTTTTTCTGTCAACTTGACATAAATTTAAGAATGTGCCTTTAGCTAAGTTTAGCAGTTAAGCACATTCTTTATTTTATTTATTCACTTGTAACAAGTTCATAGTTATAACTTTTTATCCCATTGGCTAAACTATATACATATTCATACCCGTTAAGGGCTAGTACTTTTGCTGTACTTTTACTTTGACTACCTATACCACAATACAGTAATATTTTAGCGTTTTTATATTCATTTAAGTAATCTAGATTATCTATAATGTGATTTATAGGTATATTTATTGCATTTTTTAAATGCCCTTTATCATAATGTTCTCTTTCTCTTAAATCTACTATTAATTCAAATTCTTCTTTTTGTAGCATTTCATTTACCTTTTTCGAATTTATTATATAAATGCCCATATATCTCACCTTCTTTATTCTATCTCTATATTATTTTATTCATTTTTCTACTTTTTGTTACATAGGTTATAACAAGTTTCGCTTTGTTTATATAAAAAACACCACTATACGAAATTTTTATAATCTGTATAGTGGTGTTTTTTATATATTTTCTATTTGCCAATTTATTGGAACTTTATTCAATTGAGTTAATATTTCATTAACCTTAGAAAAGTGCTTGCATCCAAAAAATCCTCTACTAGCTGACAATGGACTTGGGTGTGGAGATTCTAATACATAGTGTCGTTTTAAATCTATAAGCTCTTTTTTCTTTCTTGCATTAGCCCCCCATAAAACAAATATTACCGGCTCATCCCTTTCGTTTAAAAGTTCAATTATTCTGTCTGTGAATACTTCCCAACCTTTATTTCTATGAGAGTTAGCTTCATTCGCTCTAACTGTTAATGCTGTGTTTAGTAGCAAAACACCTTGGTCTGCCCATGGTATTAGATACCCATTATTAGGTATAAAACAACCTATGTCGTCTCTTAACTCCTTATACATATTTAATAATGATGGAGGTGTTTTTATTTGAGGTTGAACTGAAAATGCCAATCCATGAGCCTGATTTTCTCCATGATAGGGATCTTGTCCTAAAATCAATACTTTTGTATCTTTATATGACGTATGTCTTAATGCCTCAAATATATTATACATACTAGGATATATAACTCTAGTACTATATTCTTCTTTTAAAAATTCTCTCAACTTTAAATAATATTCTTTCTTAAATTCACTTTCTAATAACTCATTCCAGTCATTACCTAAGTCTACCATATATTCACCTGCTTTATATTTAATTAATCTCATACATAACTTTATATTTCATATGTAGTTTTAGAATTTATCTAACAGTTTATTCCTAGCAAAATAATCTTATTTATTACTACCTATCCTTTTAATAAACTATGCTATAATTTAATATAACATATTTTTATTAGGGGGATATATTATGAAGAGTAAAAATTTAACACTTGTTTTTGTAATAATTATTTTACTCGGTATTGGACTATATGTCTACAATTCAAAAAATAATAATAATTCTTACTCAAAAGATTATTTTTCATTGGGAACTATAAACGAAATTGAAATATTCAATTTGAGTGAAAATAAAAGTAATAAATTACTTGATGAATGCGGAAAAATGCTAAATGATATTGATAGCAAAATGAGCAAACATATAAAAACTAGTGAGGTGAATAAGATAAATCAAAATGCTGGTAGTAGCTTTGTAAAAGTTTCTAAGGATACATTTTATGTTATTTCATCAGCTATAAAGTATTCAGAACTATCAGATGGGGTTTTTGATATTACGATTGGACCTATAGTAGATTTATGGGGAATTGGTTCTGATAAGGCTAAAGTTCCATCTGATGTTGAAATAGAAAGTAAAACTCCCCTTGTAAACTATAAGGATATTATTTTAGATAGAGATAATCTTTCAGTTAAGTTGAATAATAAAAATATGAGTATTGATTTAGGGGGAATAGCCAAAGGTTTTGCTGCTGATAAAATAGTAGCTTATTTAAAAGAAGAAGGTGTTGATAAAGCCGTTGTAAATTTAGGTGGAAACATATACACTCTTGGTTTTAAAGAAAAAAATACACCCTTTAATATAGGTATTCAAGATCCTACAAAACCCAGAGGAAATGCCATTGGTACAATATTAGCATCTAATACATCAGTTGTTACATCTGGTATATATGAAAGGTACATAGAAAAGAATAATAAAATTTATCACCATATGCTTAGTCCATTTACTGGTTATCCTTTTGAAAATAATTTAAGTAGTGTTACAATCATTTCAAATAAATCTATAAACTGTGACGCTCTTTCAACTACCGCCTTTGGCCTAGGTGTTGGTAAAGGACTCAAACTTATTAATAGTCTAGATCATATAGATGCAATTTTCATAACAAAAGACAAAAAGGTTTATCTTTCTAAAAATATAAAAAATGATTTTACAATTACAGACAACAACTTTATAATTGCCAACTAATTTAAAATAAAGCTGATTACAATAATTTTATAAATTAATTGTAGTCAGCTTCATTTATACTAATATAGCATTCTTATATTATCATTTCGTCTTGTTACTTTATTTCTATCAAAGTTTTCTAGCATTGCCATACATACTTTTCTACTTGAATTTGTAATATCTCTATATTCACCTAGAGTTATTTCATTATTTTTATTCAAATAATTAACTAATTCGTTTTTCGCATTTTCATATATACCTTTATCCATTATATATATATCATCTATTTTTTCTATACTATCGCCTATCATATATTCTAATACTTCTTCAAAGTAATGATTTTCGCAAACCTCTTTTATTGTTAGAAGAGATGATAATCCACAGGATTTAAGTCTACATTCTATCTGCTGTTTTATTTCATTTTGCTTATTATTCAACTTAACTTCATGAGAAATTAAAGATACATAGTTGTCTACTACTTTTATAATTTCATCATCACTATATCTACTAAGTAAAATATCTATTTCTCTAGTTTTAAATTTACTTTCTACTCTTGATCTTAGCTCTTCTTTTAAGATCCCTTTTCTTAATCTATATTTTTTATGATATTCTGTTAGAACTTCAATAGTCTTTGTCTTAAGTTGCTCATATTGTTTTTTATGCATATACATATTATTTATATTAATTATTTTGTTATCGTTAATTAATTTTTCAATTGCATTTTGAATATTAATGTCATTATCTCCTGTATAACTCATTATATCTTTGTATGTAGGATAGATATTCAAACTTCTTTTTAAGTACTCTTCTAAGATGTCTTTTAAATCACCCTTTTCCTTTATTTTCAAAGATTCTATTACCTTTTCATCAAATCTTTTATGTTTTTTAGGTACAGTATCTATTATTACTCCTCCACCTATAGTTTGAAGTGGAGAGTAGTTTCTAAGCACAAATTTATCACCTTTTTTAGCAACTATGCTTTCCTCTAGCCTTAGTTGTACATACCCTGATTCTCCTATTTGTATTTCTTCTTTATCTAACGGTACTGCTCTACATAATATTTCTCTCGTACCATGATACAATCTTAATCTATCCCAATGTTTTAGAGTTTTATCAGAATGATTAACTAACGATACTTTAACATCTAACATTCTTGATTCTTCTAAAGACTTCTGTGCTGCTAATACATCTCCCCTTTGTATCTCATCTACTTTAACATTAGATATATTAATAGCTGTCCTTTGTCCTGCATATGCAGTTTGAACATTTTGACTATGTACTTGTATACTTCTTATTTTTACTTTTGTTTCACTCGGATATATTATAAGATCATCATCAACACTTATTTTTCCTTCAATTAACGTTCCTGTAACTACTGTTCCAAATCCTTTTACTGAAAATGCTCTGTCAATATTTAATCTTGATGGTGAATCTTCATTTTTATCTTCTATTTTATTACTTATATTATCTATTTCATTTATAAGTTCCTTTATTCCTCTTTTTGATATAGAATCTATTTCTATTATATTTACATTTTCAAGGAATGTATTTTTAGTTTTTTCTATTATATCTTCTTTTACTAAATCTATAAACTCATTATCTACATTGTCACATTTAGTAAGAACTATTATTCCATTTTTTATATTTAAATATGTTAATATATCTAAATGCTCTATGGTTTGCGGCATAACACCTTCATCTGCTGCCACTACTAAAAGTACAATATCAATGCCACAAGCTCCTGCTAACATATTTTTTATAAACTTCTCATGACCTGGTACATCTACTATACCAGCTCTTTTATTACTTGGTAAGTCAAAGTATGTAAATCCTAAATTTATAGATATACCTCTTTTTTTCTCTTCATCTAAAGTATCTGTATCCCTTCCTGTAAGAGCTTTTATTAATGTTGTTTTACCATGGTCTATATGACCAGCTGTTCCTATTACTATATTATTCATATTTTGCCCCCTATTAAATGCTTCTTATATTAAAGCTTTTTTTAGTTCTGCAACAATAACGTCAAATTCATCTTCAAAAATCGTTCTTATATCTAATGTATACTTATTATCATACACTCTTCCTATTATATGCTCTTCACTTAACCTAAGTTTTTTTTCTAATGACGATACCGAAATATTATTAGGAATTATTTCTATAACTTTTGACTTTATATTTTCAAGTGGCATAGATCCTCCTCCAACTTGAGAATATCCATCATTTATCTTTACTGCTGCCTTCAAATCTATTTCATTAATCATTAAAAACAATTTATTAGCTTTATCCTCTAACTCTTCTATCGTGTATGTTAACATCCTTAGAGTAGGGATATTCTTTATTGCTTTTTGTTCATCCAAATACATTCTTAATGTAGCTTCTAATGCACAAATTGTTAACTTATCAACCCTTAAAGCTCTTGTAAGTTGATTTTTCTTCATCTTCTGTATGTATTCTTTTTTACCTATTATAATTCCTGCTTGAGGACCTCCAAGCATCTTGTCTCCACTAAATGTTACTATATCTGCTCCTTTATTTATAGAGTCTAATATAGTCGGTTCATAAGATAATCCATACTTCGATAAGTCTATAAATACACCACTTCCTAAATCTTCAATAACAGGTATATCATACTTTTTTCCTATATTTGATAATTCATCTATTTCTACACTTTCTGTAAATCCTAAAATTCTATAATTACTTGTATGTACTTTCATTAGTACCTTTGTCTTTTCATTTATAGCATTTTCATAGTCTTTTAAATGTGTTTTATTTGTAGCTCCAACTTCAATTAGTTCAGCTCCACTTAGTTCCATTATACTAGGTATTCTAAATGATCCACCAACTTCAACAAGTTCACCTCTTGAAACTATTGCCTCTCCTCCTTTTGCCATAGTGCTTAAAACAAGAAGAACTGCAGCTGCATTATTATTTACAACAAGTACATCTTCTGCACCTGTTAATCTTTTTATCATATCAGTTAGATGAGAATATCTAGATCCTCTTTCACCTTTTTCTAAATCATATTCTAAATTTGAATATCTAGATGCACTTTCCCATAACTCATCCTTTATACTTTCACTCAACAATGATCTTCCAAGGTTTGTATGAATTACTGTTCCAGTTCCATTAATAACTTTCTTTAAAGATAAAGAGTATTCAGTTTTAACACTCTCAACTATATTCTGAACAATTTCATCAATTGTAATATCAAAGCCTTGTATTTCATCTTCCTTTAATTTTTTTATTATATTACGCTTAACATCTATCGTCTTTCTAATACATTCTAAAACTAAATTTCTTGGATATTCAGTTAGTATACTCTTTATTCTATAGTCCCCTAGTACTTCATCAACGGAAGGTAATTTAGCAAATATCTCTCTTTTATTCAAATTAATCACTCTTTCTATTTTAGTTTACTTAGTTAACTGGTACATAAAAATACGGCTATGTTTATATAACCGTAATATATTTTTCTTTTTTGTTTTTTACTGTTCCTATTATTTTAGCTTCTATAGAACCATTTTCTTTCATATCTTTTATAAGTTCTTCTGCTAAATCTTCTCTTACAGATATTAGTAATCCTCCTGAAGTTTGAGGATCATATAATATATCTTCAATAGCTGTATCTATACCTATTAATTCTACATCTTTTGATATATATCCTTTATTTCTATACATACCAGCTGGTATAATTCCCATTTTAGCCATTTCTATGGCTGACTCTATTATAGGTATTTCATCAGATTCTAATTCAATACTTACATTTGATGCTTTTGCCATCTCTAATGTATGTCCTAATAGCCCAAATCCTGTTATATCTGTTACAGAATTTACTTCTATCTTGTCAAAGCTAATCGCTGCATATTTATTTAAATGAATCATAACTTCAATTACTTTATTAGCTACAACATCATCTACTAAATTTTCTTTCATTGCTGTATTTAATATTCCTACTCCTATCGGTTTTGTAAGAATCAACTTGTCTCCTACCTTAGCTGTCGCATTAGAAAGTACTCGTTTAGGATTGACGATACCTGAAACTGATAAACCATATTTGGGTTCTTTATCATCTACTGTATGTCCTCCTACAAGCAGAGCTCCACTTTCTTTAACTTTATCAAAACCACCCTGTAATATTTTGGCTAATACATCCATATCATGGCATGATGGGAAACAAACAATATTCATAGCAACTAACGGCTTCCCTCCCATTGCATATACATCTGACAATGAATTTGATGCTGCAATCTGACCAAATACATATGGATCATCTATCATAGGTGTAAAAAAATCTAATGTCTGTATTAATGCCATATCATCATTTAACTGATATACTGCTGCATCATCGGCTGTTTCCAATCCTACTAGTAGCTTATCTGTTTTTTCATTTTTAGGAAGCTGTGATAATACTGATGCCAGAACCTCTGGCCCTATTTTTGCAGCTCAGCCACCTGATGTTGTCATATCTGTAAGTCTTTTTAACATTTTTATAACACGCCTCCTCTTATATATCGTTACATAATTATAATACCATATTTTGATATAATAATTTAAAATATTGAGTATTTTATTTGTCTATTCTACTATAATTTTATCTTTTAGTTCTAAAAATTTTTTATCACCTATTCCATTTACATTTTTAATTTCTTCTATAGACTTAAATTTTCCATTTTCATCTCTATAACTTACTATTTTATTAGCAGTGGCTTCTCCTACACCTGGAAGTGTATCTAACTCATCTATTGATGCACTATTTATGTTTATTTTAGAATTATTAGAATCTATACTGCCCCCTCCTTCGATATTAATATCTAATATCTCTCCTTTTTTAGGTATTATGTAATGCTTTTCATCTTCTATTTTCATCGCTAAATTTATTTTATTCAAATCCGCATCTACAGTTGCACCACCTAGTTGTTCTACTGCATCAGACAGCCTTTTATCACCTTCTATTGTTACTACACCTGGATTATTTACTTCACCGCTTATAAATATTGTTATACTTTTTTTAGTAATATTGTTGCTTTTTTCATATTCTAAATCTTCAATATTACTATCTTTTTTTATTTCTTCATTTTGACTTACAACATATATATTCTCGTTGATATTGTCATTTAGGTTGTATATTATAGATGCAACACCTATAAACACTATTAAAATAAATATGATTATTTTTCCTTTTTTACTCAAATTTATCACTCCTTCCTTTTAATTATTGACTAAAATATGTTATACTAAAATATAAATTTAATTATTGGAGGTTATCAGATGAAAAGATTTATATCACTTTTAGCATCATTACTTATGACCTTCACCTTTTTTGTAGGTAATTTAAGTCAATCATTTGCGGATAATAAACCACAGTTAGCCGCTCAATACTCTGTTTTAATGGACTATGAAACTGGACAAGTTTTATTTGATAAAAACGGTTCTGACAAACTTTATCCAGCTTCAACTACCAAGATATGGACAGCATATGTAGTTTTAAAAAATGTATCAGATTTAAATGAAGTTATAAAAATACAGGACTTACCTGTAATCGAAGGGTCTAGTATGTACTTAAAAGATGGTGAATCTTTTACCGTTAAACAGCTATTGGATGCTGTTTTAGTTCATTCATCTAATGATGCCTCTTATGTTCTAGCTACTTATGTTAGCGGATCGGAAGAAAATTTCTGCAAACTTATGAATGAAGAAGCAAAAGCAATTGGTGCTAATGATACTAACTTTACAAATCCTCATGGTCTACCAGATGATAATCACTATACAACAGCTTATGACTTAGCTTTAATGTCTAGGGAAGCTATGAGTAGTGAAATTTTTAGGAACATAGTTAAGACACCTTACATAAAATTCGATGCAGCTGATGAAAACTCTATTGCAAGGCACTTTAAAAATACCAATAAATTTATATCTTCAAAAAATGAAACTTTTAATTATAAAGGTAAGGATGTTCCTATTAAATACGACATTGTTGATGGTATAAAAACTGGTACTACGGATGCTGCTGGCAGATGTTTGGTCTCAAGTGCAGTTAAGGATAATATGAGGCTTATTTCAGTAGTTTGTAAAAGCGATAGTGCTAATTTATACTTAGATTCTAGAACTTTGTTAGACTATGGATTTGATAATTATTATTCTACTACAATAATAAATAAAGATGATTTTATCAAGAGTAAAGGAATGTTTTTTACTAAGCAAAAAAAGTTGATTTATAGTCCAGAGTATAGCTATAAAGTGGTACTTCCTAACGGAAGTAAAGAAAGTGACTATACACATAAATTTAATTTAGATGATATAAATCTACCTGTAAAAAAAGGGGATAAAGTAGGTACTTTAGAAATTAGAAACGAAAAAGAAATCGAGCATACTATAAATCTTATTGCTAAAAATGATGTAAATAGTGTATTTGCTTTTATTACAGAGAATAAAATATTAATGAATACAATAAAAGTTTTAGCTCTATGTTTTGTAGTTTTAATTGTTATATTTATAGTCTTAGTTATAAGAAAACTACTGAGAAAGCAAAAAAGAAATAATCGCAAGATTTATACTACTCAAAGAAAAAGACGTAAATAAAAAAGAGGCATTAGCCTCTTTTTTATTATTCTTTCGTAGTTGTTTATACAATACAACTATATTCTATATTATGAACTTCCTCGTATAACTTAATTCCACTTCCATGAACCATTATTAGATTTTTAGGTTCTATGGTATCAACAGCTTTTATTAAATCATTATATCCAGCATGAGATGTCATACTTACATCAATTAAATTTATATCTATTGTATCATATGGCTTTATTCTTTTTTCTATTGTATCTTTATCAATATATCCACACTTCAATATGGTTACCATTTTATTATCTTTTAGGGCTATATTATAGTATTTTTCACACATACTCCCTTCGTTCATACCTCCACCAGTCGCTATGATAACATCGCTATTATTATATCTAGTATATATTTGCTTTTCTATTTGAAAATTCAAGCATAAACTTACATCTGTCTCTTTTTCCACTTTATTATAGTATTCATTCACTTTTAATGCCAATCCATCTATTAGTGTATTAGCTTTAACTGTACTATTTTTGATTATATCATAGCATTCTTGTGCAACACCTATTGCAAATGTAGGTATAATAACTTTTATATTATTTTTTATTGATAAATTTACAAAATAATTAAATAGCTTTTTTTTAAAAGAATATGGTAAATCAATATCTTTATTTCCGTATGTTGATTCAATAATTAAATAATCAGCATATTTATATTTAATAAGCCTTTTTTCATCTAGGTATTGGGTTGTAGCCTGCCTATTAAATGAAAAGTCACCTGTATAAACTATCATTTTTTCTTTATAGTTTATACATACTCCTATGGATCCTTTTATATGATTCGATGGGAAAAACTCTATTTCAATATCCTCTATAGTAAATTTATCATTATCTTTTTTTATACAAATCTTATTTTCATCTAGTTTAAGATTTTTTCCTACAATATTTATTATATTATAAGTATCCTTAGTCATATAAATATTATTTACATATGGTTGAAGTAAGTCAATACTACCATAGTGATCTAGATGGGCATGACTTAATATAACACCCTTTATTTTATTTGTATCTATATTATTTTCCATAAAAAAGTTATCTACATCAATTTTATTTATTTCTTTTTTTATCAATGAAGCTCCACAATCAATTATTATATAGCTTTCGTCAATCTTTAACACATGCATGCTAACAAGTGCATTTGGTTGGTAACTAATAATTTTTATAAATTTATCTTCAAAATTATATTTATTTATTGTATTTGGTATATAGTTTTTTTCAATTTTATATAATTCTGTAATTTCTAATAATGATTTACATATATATTCCTCTAAATTATCACAAGGTAGCATATTTAAAACATTAATGCTATCTCCATAACTACTTAATTTAATTCTATACAACTCTTCTAATTGATGTAAGTTTAGTTCCCTAAATATATTAATTATATCCGACATATATTCTTGATACTCACTAATTTCATCATAATCAAGCTGTTTTTTATTATTTTCTAATGTTTCTAGTATATTATTTTTTCGATCTTTTATTAAATTAACCAATATGTATATATACTTTTTTCTTTCATCACTTAACATATCTAATTTTTCACTTATGTCATCCACAAATGTAATAGGTATATTAAAGTATATTAATATATCTATAAAATCATCTATATTGGATTTATTTGAGTTTATAATTTCAATTATTTTTTCTTGGTTTTTTTTAAACATAAAGTCCGCTTGTTCATACAACTTTAAATTAAGTAGAGATAATATAGAATATATTATCCCTACACTATTTGAGTTATACGAAAAACTTTCCACTCCGTATTGGTACGATAGTAGATATTCTTTTAATCTATATTTTGTACAAGTTAATAATTCCAACATATCTTTATTGCTTCTTTGAATAAAAGATACATTTTCTAGAAAATAATCTACCGCCTTTAGATTTTCTATCTCTTCATATCCAAAATTATTAAATGTTGAAATAATATCTTTTTCGATTTTATCAACTTTATGTTTATCAATTAAGGTATTTTTATATTTATACATATTATTTAGGAGGATCTACTCTTAGTCTCTTCAACATTGAAATAGCCTTCAATTTAAGCCTTTGATTACATTCATCATTTTCAATAATGAAAAATAATATATCTATAAACTCATCTTTATTTTTATCATTTAACAATCTTTCAACCAAGTTTACTAATGCTACATATACATTATCAGTAAATTTCCTATCTGTTTTTTGAGTAATACCTATTGCATTTTTTATTGCTGAAAGTGATATATCCTTAAAATTAAACTTTGGCTTATCACATAATTCATACGCTCCATTTATAGCTTTAATTATTTTTTCTTCATCTTTACTATTTAAATATTCATGATATACTACTCTAACCGCATATTTTAATAATTGATTACTCTTATAAGCACAATCTCTAATTATTGAAAATATCTGGCGACTATCATAATAATTGCCTTCTAAGAATTCTTTTATTAATTCTATAGCATCATCTTCTTTTCCTAGTGAACACATAGCAGCATTGCAATATACTTTTTTATTTGTATCTTTTTTATATTTATCTATTAACTCATAAAATACTTTGCTACATCCTTTTCTTGAACCCCATTGAGCCAGTGTAATAAGTGCTGTGCCTATTTCTATAGAGTTACATTGATATTTATTAAGAGTGTTTACTATTAATACTTCTACTATTGGTGAGTTTGCATATCTTATAGCTAAAAATGCATTTTTTCTAGTTGTACTATTATTCATCCACATAGTAAATATTTCTTCAAAGTCCCTTTCTAGTTCCCAGTTTTTAGCTTTTTTTATCATTATATCAAGTGTAATCACCTCAATTTTAGATGCACTTGGAATAACCCTACTGATTACTTTTCTAGCTTGTTTATTAATGGTAGGTATATTCATATACTCTTCAGCTTTTTTTATAGCTGATTTTCCAAAATTCTTTGTGTAATTATGGATAAAGTACTTAGCCATTTGAACTTCAGTATTATCACTTTCTTGTGTCAGGCTTATTATTTTCAATGTGTATTCAATGCATATTTCTTTATTTTCGTTATTTACATTCATAAAAGCCTTTAATATATGTAGTCTTGTGTCTCCTTTCAAATGTCTTTCATAAATTAATCTTAACAAGTCCAAGTCAGATATTTTACCACAAGCATTTATTAATATCATTAATTGCGGAGTCCATGACCATTCTTCTAATATAAATTTTATAGTATCCTTATATTCATCTTCATTTCTTAAATATACATATGAAATCACATTACCTATTGTATCTAGGATTGAATTGTTATTTATTAACACGTTATTTATAATTTTAGATGCATATAGTATAGCCTCTATTGGACATGTATTTTCTGACATCATATCATCTGCTATACACTTTAATCCAATTTCTAGTTCCTGCATACTGGAATCATTTATTACTTGTTTTTCATAACATCTTACCAATTCTTCTATATAATATGACTCAAAATTCCAATAAAATAACTTATTGCTACATGTGTTAGTACTTTCTCCTCCACCTTCACTTACTTCATTAATGTCTTTTAGACTAACTAAAGGTTTTGAGATACTCATACTATTTTTATATTTTTCTAGATCTTCTAAACTTTTTAATATCATAAATACCCCCCCTTATATAATCTCTTTTTCTTTTAAATCTACTTCTTGCTTTAATTCTATTTTCTCTCCATCCACATCCACATACAATCTTAAGTATTTATCCTTGTCTATTGAAAAGTTAATATCTATTGGCGTTCCTGGTTTTTTAGGAGTTTTAAAATATGCTTTGTATTTTCTTTGTATCCTCATCTTAGAATCAAACTGATCTATTCCTGCATAAAGATTTATTTCTATACCAGATGGACTAGTTGTTCTTAGTGCACCTTTTAACTTCCCTTCATATGGTACTTCCTGATTTGAGTTTATTATAACCACAGGTAATCCTTGTTTCACATCTATCATTATAGCTTCTGCTAAAACTCTTGTTAACTCAAACTTTTTTTCTTTAAAAGTTTCATTTATACTTTCAGCATATCTATTTTGTGTATTTTCTACTCTGTTGATAACAGTTTCATAATAATCATATATTGCAGCTCCTTTAGCAACGGAGCTCAATGGATCTGTAGAGTTTATAATCTGTTTTTCATCTAACTCTAATATATTTTTAATTTTATCTCTTACTAGTTGATATTTAGTCATACCACCTGTTAAAAATAAGTAATCTATACTATCTTTATTTATATTATAATCTCTTAATGTGTTTAATATTGGATCAACTATATTTTTTTGACTTTCTTCTTCTGATCTTTTATTACTTGGTTTTGATTTTGTAAAGAATTCTTTTATAGCATCATCATATTCATCTTTATTTATAGAAAATTGAACTGGTTCACCAGCATAAAAGTCCATTATATAATGGTCAAAGCTTTCACCAAAATAACAGTTCATTTCTATATCCGATGATATTCTTTCCTTTGATTTTTCTGCAAATATTCTTAGATGTCTAACCATATTTTCTCTCTGCTCTTTATCTAAATCGTAATATTCTAAGTTGTATCTTCTTAAAAATTCTTCTAGCTTAACTAGTGCTACTTTGTTGTCAAAATCAATTCCACCAAGCTCATCATATCTTCCAATTGCTACTTCTGTAAATTCAACTTTTCTGCCATTTTGTATAACATCTACAATTGCAATATCACAAGTTCCTCCACCTAAATCGAAGACTAATATTCTTGTGCTTTTCGACAAGTCAACTTGTCTTTGTCTTTCTATTAAATTTGATTGCTCATTTATAAAGTCGATAAGAGCAGAGGTTGGTTCTGGTATAAGGTTTACACTTGTGAAACCGATTTCCATTGCAGCATCTTTTGTATCCTTTATTTGATCCGTATTAAATGATGCAGGCACAGTAATAGTTACACTTTCAACATCTTGTCCTTGGTTATATCTCTTCATAGAATCTCTGCATGTTTTTAAAATTTGCTTTGCTACATCTTTAGATGTGTATTTTTTTTCACCTAATGACCATATTTTATTACTCCCAATGTATCTCTTAGTATTATATAGTACCTTCTTTGAAGCTTTCGATTTTATATCTTTTGCTATTTTTCCTACATATTCTTTCCCATTTTCATCTACATATAGTATTGATGGCAATATAAACTCTGTAGTTGGAGATTTATTTTCATCAATTTGCATAACTTGTATAATTTGCGATTGTATTAGACCATTATATAACACACTACCTTTTGATACCACTGTATTTGTCGTACCTAAATCAATACCAAAATAAGTATTTGTTCCATCTTGAATATGCACAGACTATTCCCCCTTTATATTAACATATGGCTTTAGTATTTCTTTATTATTGTAAAACCACGCTGGATATACTATTTCTCCTTCACATAACTTTATATCGGATATATCTTTGTTCAATCTATAATTGTAAAACGAATATTCTTCAATTATAACATCTTCACCTATCTTCGTAGTTTCCCTTGGAGATATACCTAGCTGTCTAAATACATTGAACAAATTCTTAGCTATAAACATTAAATTCTTCTCTTCATTTCCCTTGGAATAACAATATAATCTATCTAATAAATTTCCATTTGTAGAATCATTCATTAGTTTAACTAAATCAATTAGAGCTTTTGAATACTGTTCTTCTCCATAACTAGTTAATTCCATTGCATAACTTTGAAGTTTATTTATTTCATTTTTAAATTCAATTTCTTTATCTAAAAACTCTGATAGCAACAAATTATTTAATTCTAGATCTTTTTTTAATTTATCTATTTCATTTTTTAAATTTATATTTTCTTCCTTATATACTTGTGTCAACTTATCTTCTGAACCTATATTTTTATATGTATTTTTACCCATATCATAACTTAGCTGTAAATTAATGTTTCTCCTTTTAGATACTACATATATTAACTTATTTAAAGATAAATTTATTTCATCTTGCCTTTTTAGTAAATTTTCTCTACATATACTAAATAACTTATTGTCTTTAAATAAGTAATCTAAATCATTTAGTATTATATCTTTTTCACTTACCTTCAATCCATTCTTATTTAATTCATTACATATAAATCGATTTAATTCCTCTTTTGAATTTTTATTGTTTTCTATTATTAATTTCATTGCATACATTTCTACTAGCATAGATATAATAAATTTTTCGCTTTTGATTTGATCAAAACCTTCATCTTTTGCAATTTTATATGGTAATTTTCTTGATTTAATATACTTAGATATTATAAAAAAATTCTTATCAATGTCTACATCCCAATTCCCCATATAATCAGCAATATTTTCTTTTATAGTCTCATAATAGTCTTTTTCTGAGTTATTAAATGCTATTACATTTAAAAATAAATTTAAATCATTGATAAATTCTACTTTGTTTTTGTTTATGTCTAAATCTTTAATTACATCTCTAATGCCTATTTTTATATTATTCACCTTTTTACCCCCATTTTTAGCATAACTATCCACCTATTTATTTTCGATATACTTGTTAAAAGTCCTCTATTTTTTTATATGTACAGATTTTTTTTTACAAAAAAGGGTATGAACTTTAAGTTCATACCCTTTATATTTATATATTATCCAAATATTTTAGTTGTTAAAGAACATCCTGTGCATGTAGCTGCAACTCCACCTAATGCTGTTTCTCTTAATTCCATAGGTAAAGTCTTACCTACTTTATACATAGCTGCAACAGTTTCATCAAATGGTATTATGTTTAATATTCCTGCTAAACATAACTCAGCAGATATTAATGCATTTGCTACACCAATAGCATTTCTACCTTGGCAAGGTGCTTCAACAAGACCTGCTATTGGGTCACATACAAGTCCCATTACATTTTGTAAACAATGAGATGCTGCATGTATTGCTTGCTCAACAGATCCACCCATCATTTCTACCACACCTGCTGAAGCCATAGCTGCCGCTGCACCCGTTTCAGCTTGACATCCACCTTCTGCTCCAGATACAGTCGCATTTCTTGTTATTATAACACCTATAGCAGATGCTGCAAATAATGCATCTATCATCTCATCATCAGAGAATCCATATTCCTTACCTATTGTTACGACTGCTCCTGGTAGTATCCCGCAAGAACCAGCAGTTGGTGCTGCAACTATAAGACCCATAGAAGCATTTACTTCCATAGTACCCATTGCTGCTACCATTGCCTTATTCATTAGTTCTCCGCATACACTTCTAGATGAACCTCTATATTTAGTTAACTTTTTAGCTTCTCCACCTATAAGTCCACCCATAGATTTTATATCTTCTTCTACAGCTTTTTCTGTAGCAGCCTTCATTATTTGAAGACTTACAGCCATTCTTTCTCTTACTTCTTCTTTAGTTACTCCAAGAAGTTCAGCTTCTCTTTCTATACATATCTGACTCATTGTCATATTAAATTCGTTACACTTTTCTAATAATTCCGCTCCGCTTGTGAAGTTATATTTCATTTTTTGTCTCTCCTTACTTACTAGAATTTATCTAAAACTACAACTTTTGCTACTACTTCGAATTTCTTTAATTGTTCTATAAGCTCTGACTCTAATTCTTCTTGAGTTTCTATAGTAACAAATGTATACTCAGACTTAGCAGGTTTGTTAGTTAATAATGTAGATATATTTTTGTTGTTATGAGCTAATAACCCAGTTACAAATGATACTGCACCTGGTATATCTTTTATTTCCAACACAACTGTTGCTCTAGATCCATTAAAGTCTAATGCTAATCCATCCATCTCTGTAAGCTTTATGTTACCTCCACCGATAGAAGCACCCATAACTACAGATTTAGAACCATCTTCTAATAACATTTCTATTTTAACTGTATTAGGGTGTACATTATCACCTAAATCAGTTTTTATGAATTCAAATTTAACACCTTGTTCATTTGCTATTTCAAAAGAGTTTTTGATTCTAGCATCATCTGGTTGGAATCCTAATATTCCACCAACTAATGCTTTATCTGTACCATGTCCTTTATATGTCTCTGCAAATGACCCGTGAAGTAAAAATTTCACTTCCTTTACAGGTTTCCCTGCTATTTTAGATGCAGTTTTCCCAAGTCTTGCTGCTCCTGCAGTATGAGAACTAGATGGTCCTATCATGTTTGGACCTACGATATCAAATACACTATAATCTTTAGCCATTATATTACCTCTTTCTTCTTAAGTGCCTAATTAAATTAATTTAATATTATTATATAGTTTTTACATACTAATAAAAAAATATTAAATTAGTTTGTCTTTAATTAATATTTAATAAATATATCTTTGCGAACACATTATATTTATTTTATTACTTTATTTATTCTTATTTTAAAAAATCTAACTATTATTTTATAAAAATATATACCTATTACATAATTAGGGTATTTATAAAACATAATATTCCATTTTTTATTTTAATTTAAAATGACCAGCTTATTACTGGTCAATATTGTAACAACTCTAAATTTAAATTATATTACAGCTATTACTTCTATTTCAACTTTAACGTCTTTAGGTAGTCTTGCAACTTCAACACAAGCTCTTGCTGGCTTATTTTCTCCAAAATATTCAGCGTAAACTTCATTTATAGCTGCAAACTCGTTCATATCTTTTATGAATACTGTTGATTTAACAACATGTGAAAAATCTAATCCAGCTTCAGTAAGTATAGCTTGAACATTCTTTAATGATTGAGCAGTTTGTGCTTTTACATCTCCTTCAACTATTTCCATAGTTTCTGGAACAAAAGGAACTTGTCCTGATACAAATAGCATATTTCCTGCCTTTACAGCTTGTGAGTATGGTCCTATTGCTTTAGGCGCATTATCAGTATGTATTACTTGATGTTTCATATTTAAGTACCTCCTTAAAATTATATATGTATATATGCTTCACGTTTTCAATTACTATTATACTATTATATATATTATCCTGTATACATATTTTTTAAATAAAGGATTAAAAAAAATATAATTTTCTTTAATCCTTTATTTTATTACTATTTTTTATTTTATTTTTCGCTATTTTTCTACATAACTTTTATTTCAAATCCATTTTTTGCCAACTCATCTTTTAAAGTTGATATATGCTCATGGTTAAAAGTTTCTACTATAAACTCAGCACTTTGTCTTCCTAATGCATGCCCTGCATCTAATGTATTTTGATTAACACTTAGTATATTAGCTTTATTATCACCTATTATTTTACATAACTGAGCTAATCCACCTGGCTTATCTTCCATTATAGTACTGAATGAGAATCTTCTTCCTTCTTTTGCTAGTGCAACAGCTATTACTCTATAAAGAGTATTAACATCTACATTTCCACCTGATATTACACATACAACGTTTTCATCTTTTTGAGGAACGTATTTACCGCTTAATAAAGCTGCTGTACTAACTGCTCCAGAACCTTCTGATACAACCTTTTGGTTTTCCATTAAGAATAACATACCTTGCGCTATTTCTTCTTCTGATACAACTACAACTTCATCTACTAGTTCTTTTATTATATCAAATGTTATATCTCCTGGTGTTTTTACTGCTATACCATCAGCTATTGTTGTAGCATTAAATGCAGTCGTAAGCTTTCCATTTTTAACAGACTCATGCATAGATGGTATATTTGCAGTTTGAACTCCTACTATTTTTATATTTGGGTTTATCCCTTTAGCCGCTACTGCTATTCCAGCTAATATACCGCCTCCACCAATTGGACAAATTATAGTGTCAACGTTTTCATTCAATTGTTCAAGTATCTCAAGACCTATTGTACCTTGACCTGCTATTACATACTCATCATTAAATGGATGTAGGAAAGTTGCCCCTGTTTCCTTTTGTATCTCAACTGCTTTTGCATATGCATCATCATATACTAATCCATTTAATACTACATCTGCACCGTACCCTTTAGTTGCACTTACTTTTGCTAAAGGTGCCGTTGCTGGCATAACTATTGTAGCTTTTATCCCCGTCATTTTTGCACCTAATGCTACTCCTTGTGCATGATTCCCTGCACTTGATGCTATAACACCGTTTGCCTTTTCTTGTTCTGTTAAGTTAGCTATTTTGTTACATGCCCCTCTTATTTTAAAAGAACCTGTTTTTTGTAAGTTTTCACATTTATAATAAACATTTGCCCCTGTCATCTGGCTTAGTTTTGCGCTCTCTAGTATATCAGTTTTCTTTACTATATCTTTTATTGTGTCTTGTGCCTTTTGTACATCTTGTAAAGTAACCTTCATCATATCAATCCACTCCCTAAAAAGTTTTTATTTCGATTTCTTATTAATTGTTTTCTTATTAACAATTTTATTTTATCATTTTTTATACATTTTTCAATATGAAAACGGTTTTTCATAATGTTCAACTTCTTAATAATATTCTAAATATTCATTCTAAAGCTATTCGAATATCAATCATATGTCATTTTTTACTATTTATTAGATTATCATTAGCATTTTTTGACGTTTTGTTTTTTTTAAATTCATTTTAAGCTTATTTATTTTTTCTCTATAAAATTATTTTTTTCGACATTTTTATTTTATTTATCTTTTTTAGAATATTTTTTAACAAATTTAATATAAAATTTAAATTTATTTTATTATTTAAACAACTTATCCAAAGTTACCATAATAAAAATCTCAAGTTCAAAAGATCTTGAGATTTTTATGTGTTATCTATTTAACAACTATATTAACTAATTTTTTAGGTACTGCAACTACTTTTACTACCGTCTTACCTTCAACTAATACTTTTATCTTTTCATCTTCCATAGCTACTTTTTCCATTTCTTCTCTAGATATGTTAGCAGCAACACTTAACTTTCCTCTAACTTTACCATTAATTTGAACTACTATTTCAACTTCATCTTTAACTAATGCAGTTTCATCGTATTTTGGCCAGCTTATATCAAATATGCTACCTTCTTTACCTATCATAGTCCATAATTCTTCACCTATGTGAGGAGCAAATGGTGCAAGTATAGTTATTATAGTTTCTATACCTTCTTTTATAATAGCATCATTTCTATTATCTAATTCTTTGTACTTGTACATTTCGTTAATTAATTCCATTAAAGCTGATATAGCAGTGTTAAATCCAAACTTTTCATTTAAGTCTTCAGTAACTTTCTTTAAAGTTGCATTTATTGTGTATCTCATTGCTTTATCTTCTTTAGTTAAATCTCCTAATGTAGCGTCAGCTTTTGCTATATCTGATAATTCATCTACTAATCTATATACTCTGTTTAAGAATCTGAAACATCCTTCAACACCTTGGTCTGACCATTCTAAGTCTCTCTCTGGTGGGGCTGCAAATAATACAAATAATCTAGCAGTATCAACACCATACTCATCTATTATTTCTACTGGTGCAACAACATTACCTTTAGACTTACTCATCTTAGTTCCATCTTTAAGAACCATACCTTGAGTTAATAAGTTTTTAAATGGTTCTTTGAAGTCTAACATTCCCATTTCATTGAATGCTTTTACAAAGAATCTAGAGTAAAGAAGATGTAATATAGCATGCTCAACTCCACCTATATACTGGTCTACCGGCATCCAGTTATTAACTGCATCTTTGCTAAATGGCTCTTCTGTATTTTTAGGATCTATATATCTTAAGAAATACCAAGAAGAATCTACGAAAGTATCCATTGTATCAGCTTCTCTTCTAGCTGCTTTTCCACAACATGGACAATTAGTATTCATAAATGTTTTTGAAGTTGTAAGTGGAGATTCACCTTTACCTGTAAATTCTACATCTGTTGGTAATAATACTGGTAAGTTTTCATTCTTTTCTGGAACTATACCACAATCTTCACAATATATTACAGGTATTGGACATCCCCAATATCTTTGTCTAGAAAGTAACCAGTCTCTTAATCTATAGTTAACTGTTTTCTTTCCTCTTCCCATTTCTTCTATTTTTTCTATTATTGCATCAAATGCACCTTCAGCATCCATTCCATCAAACTCAGCTGAATTTATCATTATATTTTCTTCATTAATTACTGGTACTACTTCTAAGTTGTACTTCGCTGCAAACTCAGCATCTCTTTCATCATGAGCCGGAACTGCCATTACTGCACCTGTTCCATAATCAGCAAGTACATAGTTAGCTATCCATAACGGAACTTTTTTTCCATTTAATGGATTTACAACATACTTACCTATAAACATACCTTCTTTTTCAACATCACTTGAAGTTCTCTCTATTTCAGTCATAGTGTGCATTTTTTGAACAAATGCGTTAACAGCGTCTTCATATTCAGTTCCAGCTACTAATTCTTTAACTAATGAGTGCTCTGGCGCTAAAACCATATAAGAAACTCCATATGTTGTATCAGGTCTAGTTGTGAATACTGTTATAGATTTATCACTTGAGTCTATATCAAAAGTTATTTCAGCTCCTGTACTCTTTCCTATCCAGTTCTTTTGCATAGTTTTAACTTTTTCTGGCCAACCATCTAAAGTATCTATATCTTGAAGTAATTCTTCAGCAAAGTGAGTAGTTTTGAAGTACCATTGTTCTAAGTCTTTCTTTACTACTACCGAATCACATCTTTCACATGCGCCTTGTACAACCTGCTCATTAGCAAGAACTGTTTCACAAGATGGGCACCAGTTTACGAAAGATTTTTTCTTATATGCTAGTCCATGTTCTAACATTTTTAAGAATATTTGTTGAGTAAACTTATAGTATTCAGGTGTAGATGTAGCTATTTCTCTATCCCAATCAAAACTAAGACCTAAAGTCTTTAATTGTTCTCTCATATCTGCTATATTTTCCATAGTCCACTTATCTGGATGTATTCCATGCTTTATAGCTGCATTTTCTGCAGGAAGCCCAAATGAATCCCATCCCATCGGATGAAGTACATTGTATCCTTGCATTTTCTTAAATCTAGCAACAACATCACCTATAGAATAATTTCTAACATGACCCATATGTAGTTTCCCTGATGGATAAGGGAACATTTCTAATGCATAGTATTTAGGTTTTGTTGTATCATTAGTATCTGTCTTATATTGTCCATTTTCTTCCCAAGTTTTTTGCCATTTTGGCTCAATTTCATTCGGTTTATAAACGCTCATTGTTTTCCTCCTATGTAATAATGGTGTTTTGTATATAAAAAAATCCTCTATCACTAAACATTACGTTTAGGGACGAGGATTAAATTCGCGGTACCACCCTAATTAGTCTAAACTATTAGACTCTCTTAGATAGTCTTTATGCCAACTACGGCTAAATAGATTTTATCTAGCAAGTTCAAAGGTATATTTTACTAGTTCTCAGCACCACTAGCTCTCTGAAAAAACACACTCTTTTACTACTCTAGTCTATTAAGTATTTGTAATTATATTATAATAATTTATATTAACATCTTTATGCTAATGTGTCAACATCTACATAAGGTGCGTCTTTCCATAATTTTTCTAAGTTGTAGAATGATCTATTTTCTTCATTGAATATATGAACCATAACATCACCATAGTCAAGAAGTATCCATACTTGGCTGTCATAACCTTCTTTACCTCTAGCTTCTATTCCGTGCTTCGTTAATTCATCTTCAACATTATCAGCTATAGCCTTAACTTGTCTTTGAGATGATGCTGTTGCTACAACAAAATAATCACATAAACTAGAAACCGCTCCTATATTTATTATAGATATATCTTTACCTAGTTTGTCATCTATTGCATCATATATAACTTTTGTAATATTTTCTACTGTCATATTATATCCTACCTTTCATAATTATAAACATATTTTACTATTATACCACAAAACCATTATATTTTCACATTATATAGCTTTAATATTTATTTAATTTTAAGTTCTATCTATTTTTTGTTTCATAAGATAATTTCTGGCATTTATAGTTCTTGGATGAATTAGCTGATTATTATCAATAACAAATTTTATTGTATTGTTAAAAGATATAAGTAAAGCTTCGTCTAATTCACCTTCAAATGTTTTTTTTCTCAGTAAATCTACACCTGGAAAACTGCGATTTTCTTCTATCAAATCAGACATATATATTACTTTCTCTAGCATAGTCATATTCTCTTTACCTGTAGTATGATACTTTATTGAACTAATTATGTCTTCATCTTTTATTTCTAACTCATTTAACGCTATATATGAACCAATTAGACTATGAGACAATGCTATATTATTTATTTCAAATTCATCTAATTTTATTTTGTATTTATTTACATAGTAATTTACTTTTTCTTCAGTTAAGTACTTCGCACAATCATGAGTTATTCCTGCAATATATGCACTTTCTTCATTTAATCCATATACTTTGCTAAGCTCAACTGCACACTTTGCTACATTTAAAGAATGTATAAATCTTTTTTGAGGCAACATTTCACTAACCCTATTATATATTTCTTCCTTATTCATTTATTCTTCTCCATCTTTATATAAACTATTATTATTAATATATTTTTCTACAGATTCAGGAACTAAGTATCTAACAGATCTACCTTCTTTTATCTGTTCCCTTATATAAGTTGATGATATGTCCAATGATGGAACATATACACTTATAATTTTCGCTCCATATTTTTTCGTTAAATTCTCTATTTTTTCTTGAGCTCTCAGTAAGCTTATTCCCGGTCTTGTTGCTGCTATAAATGTTGCTAATTTAAAATTTTCTTCTACATCTTTCCAAGTTTCAATATCACAAATAGCATCCGCTCCCGTAATGAAATATATCTTAGTATTGGGATACTTTTCATTCAGCTCCCTTAGAGTGTCTATAGTATAAGTCTTTTTTTCTCTTTCAATTTCAATATCTGACACTATAAAATCATCATTATTTCTCGTTGCTAATACAACCATTTTATACCTATCATACTTATCTACAATCTTTTTCTTTTGTTTATGTGGTGGATTGCCTGATGGTATAAATAATATTTTATCCAGCTTATATTTATCCCTTATAAACTCAGCCGTTGCTAAATGAGCATAATGTATAGGATCAAAAGTTCCACCCATAATACCTATTTTTAGTTTTTCACCATTCGATTCAAAAGATTTAAGTTTATTATCATTTTTAGTTTTTGCCGTATTAACTAAATTATCAATACACATTTTTAGTCTCCTTTATTGCATTTATAGTATTATTGTAACATTATTTTTAACTTATAAAAGGTTATAAATTATTTTTTAGTGGTATAATTATAATATTACTTATATTAAGGAGATCTATGATGGCTATAATTACAAAAATAGAATCACAAAAGAAAAATAGCGACAGAGTTAACATTTATGTAAATGATGAGTTTTTTATGGCAATTTATACTGAGCTAGTATATTCTTTTAGTTTAAAAAAGGGAATGGAAGTTGACATTGATAATTTTAAATCTATTCTTAATCAAGAGATGTTCCTTAAAGCTAAGAATAAAGCTTTAAATATACTATCTAAGGCTGATCAATCCGAGAGAAAAATAAGAGAAAAACTCTCTACTGATTTTGAACAAGATACAATTGATAATGTAATTGAGTTTTTACTAAAAAATAAATTTATAGACGATGATATTTTAGCTCAAAAAATCGTTAATACTAATGTAAATTTAAATAAATACGGAAAAAATAAAATCAAACAAAATCTATACAATAAAGGCTTGTCTAAAGAATCAATAAATGAAGTTATTTTAGAAATAGATGTAGATAAAGAATTTGAAAATGCTATGTACTTAGCAAAGAAAAGATATGAAAGAGTAAAAAATGAAGATAAAAATAAAATTTATCAAAAAATTTCACAACATCTTGCATATAAAGGTTTTGACTATGATATTATTAAAAGAGTGTTAAATAAACTTTTAAATTTTGATGAATATTAAATTTTAAATGGAGGTAATTCAGTGAAAATAGTTATAGGTATATTAAGTTTTATTTTAGGTTTATATAATGCTAAACAATTATATAAGCAAGATAATCTATAATTTTAAATATACAACTTAGTGATAAATAAAAGCATAAGACTATATAATACTTAAATGTATGTATTATTTTAGTCTTATATTTTTATATAAATAATTCAATATCCATTTATGTTATTATGCTAGTAATTAGTATTATATGATATATAAAAATCACACTATAGATTCCATTTCCAATTATAATAAAAGATTTAGTAATGTTTGATATTGTTGGCTTTAAGCTTCTTGATAAAATTATTAAT
Source organism: Peptostreptococcaceae bacterium (assembly GCA_051654865.1). Taxonomy (GTDB): domain Bacteria; phylum Bacillota; class Clostridia; order Peptostreptococcales; family Peptostreptococcaceae; genus JBOFOR01. Next base: position 168 of record JBOFYV010000104.1, on the reverse strand, counting down.
ATTATTGTAGGTATTATTATCTTAATAGTTATAAATAACAATTGATTATTAATATATAAACTTCTCAGTATTTTGTTTAATTCAATATAAAAACCCATTTTTAATCCTATGTAAGTCATTATACCATCAAATAAATTTAAAAATATAAGCAATTTTAGGCTATAAATT
>JBOFYV010000103.1:0-66820 GCA_051654865.1 Peptostreptococcaceae bacterium | reverse complement strand
ATAAAAAGCTATAAATCAAGGTCATTAGCAATAATACTTAGTGTTATACTTGGAACCGCATTAGTAGTTGGGGTAGGTACTTTAACAAGAAGTGCACAACAAGCTAATTTAGATAGGATGAAAAGAGATACAGGAAGTTATCATGTTTATTTTAAAGATATTGATGATAGTCAACTAGATATAGTACAAGAAGGTAATGATATTAAAGAGATAGGTCTTACATCATATTATGCTTCAACGGATATAGGTGAAAGATTACCGATAAACATCCTTTATGCAGATGAAAGTTATTTAAACAATGATTCTGAAATTATAAAGGGTAGGTTACCTGAAAATAATAAAGAAATTGTAGTTGAAGGTTGGATATTAAATAGTATGGGACTTGAGCTTGATTTAAATCAAGAAATAACTTTTAATTTATATAAAAAAGATAAACCAGAGACATTTAAGGTAGTAGGTATACTAAAAGACAGATACCAGGAAAAAAGTATAGGAAGATGTGAAATGTTCCTAGGATTGGATAAAAGCAGTGTTAACAACTATACTGTCCACGTTGAATTTGATGAAGGTAGTGAAATAAGAACAAATATAAATGATATATCAAAAAAAGCTAAGTTGAATAAAAAAGAGCAAGTAGGAGTAAATTCTATGCTTGTGGGAGCAGTTGAAGCTAATGGAGGAATAGATACTACTAGCAGAAACACAGCAATAGTAATGAGTATATTTGCAGGACTTGTAATTTATAGTATATATACAATCTCAGTATATCAAAGGATAAGAGAATACGGAATGCTAAGAGCTGTTGGAGCTACCAATTTTAGAGTATTTAAAATTATGTTATATGAGTTACTAATATTAAGTTTAGTAGCAATACCTATAGGTATATTAGTAGGAACAGGAGGAGCTCAAATATTTAATAAAGTAGCTGGAAATGTTCAGTTTGAAGGAAACATAGAAACTACGCCATTTATTGTACCTACAAATATAATACTACTATCAATTTTATGTACATTATTAATGCTATTAACTATAAGTATAATGACATATATGAAAATAAGAAAAATAGCTCCAATAGAAGCCATAAAAAGAAACTTTGGATCAGATAGAAAAATAAAGAAAAATAATTTTATAGTATCTATTATAAGTAAAATAATATCACCAACTAAATCTATTTCAATGAAAAATATATTTAGAAATAAAAAAGGATTTATAATGATTGTGCTATCTATGAGTATAGGTGGAATACTAGTTATAAAAAACGACTATGCATTTTCTAGATCAGATGCAATATATAAAAGGCAAAATCAATCAATGTTTATGAATGGAGATTTTGTACTAAGGGTAAATACATCAAACGATGAATCAAATGGACTTAGTGATGAAGATATAGATAAAATAGAGAATGTAGAAGGAATAAGTAGTATTAAAACTGCAAGAGTTTTACATACAAGGATGCCATTAGAGAAGAATGATATCTTAGATAAGAAATTCATTGAGGAATTGGGTATGGGTGGATATACTGGTTCTGTGTTAAATGGATTGTTAATAGAAGATAAAGAAAATGATGGGTATTTAATTAAGCAAAAACTAAAAGGGTTTAATGATGAAATGCTAAAATCATTAAAGGATTATGTTGTGAGTGGAAATATAGATATAGAAAGAATGAAAAAAGAAAACTTAGCTGTAATATATATGCCTCATACTTATGATGCTTTAAATGGAATGAGAGATTTAGTAGTTGGTGGGGGACAACCTATTGCTGATATAAAGGTAGGAGATACTGTTAGAGTTAAGTACCCTAAACATAAAATAGAAGATGGAGAAGCGTACTGGAAAGGTAAAGATAACTATGCCTATGAGACTTATGAGTTTAAAGTAGGTGCAATAGTAAATTATACTTATGCAGATGATAGTATGTATTCGGGGAGTGATGGTATTGATGTTATAACTAGTAATGATTATTTAAAAAATTTAATTGATGGAAATAATTATGATATTGTGTATGCAGATATGAAGGATGGAGCTAATCATAACATAATAAATAAGGCGCTGGGAAAAATAGGAAGTAGAGTGCCAGGAACAATAACAACAGACATGGTGGAAGATAAGATAATAAATGAAAAAATGCTTCAAAAAGATAAGTTATTTAATTTTGGAATTATTGCAGTGATGTTCACTATAAGTATATTTAACATAATAAATAATGTAAGTTATAATTTAACATCGAGAACTAGTGAGTTCGGAATGCTAAGGGCGATAGGAATAAGTGAAAAAGATTTTGGAAATATGATAATATATGAAGGTTTATTATATGGAGTGATATCAAGTCTAATAGTATTGATAAGTGGATTCTTATTACAGATTAGAATGTATAAAACCTATGGTTTTGAAAGTTATGGAATGGAATTTGAAATAAACTATGGTATATATATATTAATTTTAGTAGTTAATATATCTGTAGGTTTATTATCAACATATTTACCAGCAAGAAAAATAAAGGAAAGTAGTATAGTAGAAGCTATAAATATAGTAGAATAGGGGCGAAAATTATGGTAATACTTGAAACAATAAACTTAGGTAAAATATACGGGAAAAAGGAAACTACAGTGCATGCATTGAAAAATGCAAACTTAAAAATAAAAAAAGGCGAATTTGTAGCTATAGTAGGTCCTAGTGGTAGTGGGAAAAGTACTTTTTTACATATAGTAGGAGGTCTAGAAAGACCAAGTAATGGAACAATAAAAGTAGATAGAAAAGATATATGCTGTCTAAGTGATAAAGAATTAGCAAAATACAGAAGGCAAAAAGTTGGATTCGTATTTCAACAATATAATTTAATACCAGTACTGAATGTTAAAGAAAATGTAGAGCTACCATTAAAGTTAGATAATCAAAAAGTAGACGAAAGTTATATAAATGATTTGATGGAATTATTGGGAATTGGAGAACGAAAAACTCATCTACCCAACCAACTATCAGGAGGCCAACAGCAGAGAGTAGCAATAGCACGTGCGCTATCTGCAAAACCAAGCATAATACTAGCAGATGAGCCAACTGGAAATTTAGACACAAAAACTACAGAAGAAGTTATGGAACTTTTAAAGACTTCTATAAAAAAATATAATCAAACGCTAATAATGATAACACATAATGAGAATATAGCTAAAAAAGCAGATAGAATAATATCTATAGTGGATGGTGAATTAAAACAAATATAGCTTAAAAGTATAAGTTGATGATGGCCTTGTTACATATTGTAATAGGGCCATTATTAATTTATTAAGGAAATAATAAGATTAAATTGTCGAAAACAGGAACAATCTGTCGAAAAAATAAATATATAATAAAAGGAAGGGATTAAATATAAGAACAATAAAAAATTAAAAGTAAAGGAGCACGTGGGAAAATATGCGACTTAAAGAATATATTAAGCTAATAAAAAATAAAGTATGGATAATAATTCTTACAACTATTTTATTTATGATATCAGCTGGAATAATTACATCTTACTTTATAACACCAGTATATGAAGCAAACACAACATTAATAGTAGATATAAATCAATCACAGGAAAATATAGACACTGTAACTGGAGACAAGTTAAATTCAAGTCAAAAACTAACTGTTATATATGGTGAAATAATAAAATCTAGAGCTGTTTTAGGTAAAGTAGCAGATGAATTAAATCTAAATATTTCAGGAGATGAAATACGAGGCAAAGTAACAATTTCGCAAATTAAAGACACTCAAATGATGAATATAAGTGTTTTAGACAAAAATCCAAAGCAAGCAAAGGATATAGCAAATACAATTCCGGTAATTTTCAAAGAAGAAGCGAAAAGAATCGTAAAAGCAAATGATGTAAAAGTAATAGATAAAGCTCTACAACCAACGATACCTCTAAAACCAAACAGCCCAATTGTTGTATCTATGTCAGGAATAATAGGATTTATGACAGGAATATTCGCAATTTTAGGAATGGAATATATGAATAGTAAGGTAAAAACATCTAATGATATACAAAGCAATTTAAACCTACATGTATTAGGTGTCATACCTTATAGAAGTAAGTTAAAAATAAAAAAATATAATAAAAATAGTAATACAGATGAAATTTATAGAAGTATAAGAACTGAGATTATCTTTTCAAAGTCAAATCATAACATAAAATCTATCCTAATAACTAGTAGCAAGAAAAACGAGGGTAAAACTACGGTTATTACAAGTGTAGCTAAAAGCTTTTCAAAATTAGAAGATAAAAGAATATTAATAATTGATTCAAATATGAAAAATCCAAGTATGCATAAAATATTTAACTTAGATAATATAAAAGGATTGTCAGATTTATTACAAGATAAATTTGTTATACAGGACTGTATACAAAATATTAATACAACGACTCTAGATGTTTTAGTAGCTGGTGAATGTGTTGTTAATTCTTCAGAATTATTAAGTTTAGAAAAATTCAGAAATTTAATAGAAGAGTTAAAAGAAAAATATGATTATATATTCATAGATTCGCCTTCGATTGATACAGCTACCGATGCTAGTTTAATATCGAGTTTCGTAGATGGAACTATTTTGCTTACAGGATATGACGAAGTTGAAATTGATATATGCAAGTTATCCAAAGAAAAATTAGAGTATGTAGATGCAAATATTATTGGAGTCATTTTAAATAAATTCAAAAGATAATAAAAGGTAAATAGAGTTTTAATAAATAAATCAATCATAATTGGAGTGTTAAAAATGGAAAGTGATATAAAAGATATAGACATAGAAAAGCTTTTAGGCAGAGATGCTGTAAAAGCTGAATTAAATGAAATTAGGAAATATATAAAAAATAAAGTTATTTTGGTAACTGGAGGAGGAGGATCAATAGGAAGTGAATTATGTAGACAAGTAGCTTTATCTAATCCTAAAAAACTAATAATAGTAGATAACTATGAAAACAATGCATATCTAATACAGCAAGAATTAATTAGAAAATACAATAAAGAATTAGACCTTGATGTTGTTATAGCTTCTATTAGAGAGGCAGCTAGATTAGAAAAGATATTTGAAAAATATAGACCCGATATAGTATTTCATGCAGCAGCCCATAAGCATGTTCCTTTAATGGAGTTTAGTCCAAGTGAGGCTATAAAAAATAATATATTTGGAACTAAAAATGTGGCAGAGATATCTAGTAAATATAATGTTAAAAAATTTGTTTTAATATCAACAGATAAAGCTGTTAATCCAACTAGCATAATGGGTGCTACAAAAAGGGTTGCTGAAATGATTATACAAAGTATGAATAAATATAGTAAAACTGAGTTTGTAGCAGTTAGATTTGGTAATGTGTTAGGCAGTAATGGTAGTGTAATACCTCTATTTCAAAAGCAAATAGAAGAAGGAGGTCCTGTTACAGTGACTCATATTGATACGACTAGATATTTCATGACGATACCAGAGGCTGTAGCTCTTGTTATAGAAGCAGGATTTATGGCTAAAGGTGGAGAGATATTTGTTCTTGATATGGGTGAGAGTGTTAAGATAGTTGATTTAGCCAAAAACTTGATAAAACTAAATGGATATGAACCTGATGTTGATATAAAGATAGAGTTTACAGGACTTAGACCAGGAGAAAAGATTTATGAAGAGTTAAATATGAAAGATGAAGATTTGATAAAAACAAATCACAATAAAATATTTATAGTAAAGCCAATGAACATTGATACTGACGTTATGAATAAACATTTAAATATATTAAATTTGATTGTTAGTAGAGAGGATATAGATCTTATAGATAGTATTATGAAGTCTCTAGTTCCTACCTATGTGAAAGACAATCAAAATTAAAGACTGGGAGGTAAAATAAAGAGTGCAAAAAATTTCAAAACGATTTATTGATATAGTAGCTTCTTCTGTAGGATTAATATTAATTTCACCTATATTATTAGGAATTGCTATTTTAGTTAGGAAAAAACTAGGATCGCCAGTTTTTTTTATTCAAGAGAGAATTGGTAGAGACGGAAAAGTATTTAAGATGATTAAATTTAGAACTATGATAGATGCATATGATAACTTTGGGAATGTATTATCAGATGAAGAAAGATTAACTTATTTTGGAAAAAAATTGAGAAGTACTAGTTTAGATGAGCTCCCAGAACTTATAAATGTATTAAAAGGAGATATGAGTTTAGTTGGTCCGAGACCTTTGTTAGTAGAGTATAAAGATTTGTACTCAAATCATCAATGGCGACGCCATGAGGTTAGACCTGGTATAACTGGATTATCTCAAGTTAATGGTAGAAATAATTTAAGTTTTAGAGAAAGGTTTGATTTAGATGTTAACTATGTGGATAATCAAAATTTATTTTTAGATTTTAAGATTCTTTTAAAAACCTTTAAAAAAGTGTTGAAAAAAGATGATATAAATCAAGACGGTAATGCTACAATGCAAAAATTTAATGGTGAAAATTAGGATGTGATTATATGAATGTTATTGCAATGGGAGCAGGTGGACATTGTTCTGTAGTTTTAGATATATTAGAGAATATGATAGCTACAGGTTATGATATTAAGATAAAAGGTTTGCTAGATGATAACTTGGACTTATGCGAATTTAGAGGATACAAAGTTTTAGATAGAATTGATAATGTAAGAATCTATAATGATGAAAATACATTTTTCATAATTACAATAGGTAATAATGAAGTTAGAAGAAAAATAGCTTTAAATTTCAAGGAGCTTAGATACTTAACTGCAATTCATCCAAGTGCAATTATAGGAAAGGATGTTTATATAGATAATGGTAGTGTTATTATGCCTAAAGCTGTTATAAATGCAAATAGCACTATAGGTTCTCATGTAATTATAAATACAGGCGCAATAATTGAACATGATAATATTATTGGTAGTTTTAGTCATATATCTCCAGGAGCAACGTTGTGTGGCGGTGTTAATATAGGAGAAGGATGTCATATAGGTGCAAATTCAACAATTATACAATATAAAACTATAGGTCAAAATAGTATCATAGGTGCAGGAAGTGTTGTTATAAAAAATATTACTTCGAATGTTACAGCTGTTGGTACTCCTACTAGAATAATAAGGGGTGATAAATATGAGTAATAAGATATATTTATCTTCGCCACATATGTCAGGAGAAGAGTTACGATATATTAATGAAGCATTTGAAACTAATTGGGTAGCTCCCTTAGGTCCAAATGTAAGTGATTTTGAAGAAGATATATGTAAATACACAGGTATAAAATATTCTACTGCTTTAGTTAGTGGAACTAGTGCAATACATTTAGGTTTAAAAGCTTTAGGTGTTGGAGTAGGAGATGTTGTATTTTGTTCAAGTCTTACTTTTTCAGCAAGTGCAAATCCTATAATTTATCAAGGGGCAGAACCTGTTTTTATTGATTCAGATTATAAAACGTGGAATATGTGTCCAATAGCATTAGAGATGGCTTTTGAAGGTGCAAAAAATGATAAAAGAATGCCAAAGGCTGTGGTAATAGTAAATCTTTATGGTCAAAGTGCCGATTATGATAAATTAAGAGAAGTCTGTAATAAGTATAATGTACCAATATTAGAAGATGCAGCAGAGTCTCTAGGAGCAACCTATAAAGAGAAGAAAAGTGGAACATTAGGTGATATAGGTATATTTTCTTTTAATGGAAATAAGATAATAACTACTTCTGGTGGAGGAATGCTAGTGTCTAACAATAATGAGTACACTAAAAAGTCTTTATTTTGGGCAACTCAATCTAGAGAAAATGAAAGGCATTATGAACATAAAGATGTAGGTTTTAATTATAGAATGAGTAATATTGTTGCAGGTATAGGCAGAGGACAGGTGAAAGTTTTAGATGATAGAATAGCTAAGAAAAAAGAAATCTATGAAATCTATAAACGTGGCTTTAGTGAATTAGAATGTATAGAAATGATGAATATATGTGATTATGGTGAGCCAAACTATTGGCTATCTGTAATAACTATTAAACCAGGATATAATATAAAACCATTAGATATAATATTGAATTTAGAAAAGGAAAATATCGAATCAAGACCAGTATGGAAACCTCTTCATTTACAACCATTCTTTGAAAAATATAAGTTCTTTACAACAAATCAAGATATAAGTGTAGCGCAAGATTTATTTAATAGAGGCGTATGCTTACCTTCAGATACTAAATTAAGTACAAATGATATATTGAGAGTTATAGATATTGTAAAAAATACAGTATTGTCAAGAAGTGATATGAACAATGAGTAAAATAAAACTATGTATAGTGAGTACTGTTATGAGCACAATGAATGCGTTCATAATACCATCAGCAAAGTATTTAAATAAGAAAGGCTTTGATGTATCTATAATGTGTGATATGAACCAAGAGTTTTATGAAGTAAATTCAAATGATTTTAACTGCATAAATGTAAAAATGGAGAGAAATGTAAGTGTTATGAACTCAATAAAAGCAATATATCAAATGTACAAAGTCTTTAAAAATGAAAGTTATGATATGGTTCAGTATTGTACACCTAATGCAGCTTTATATGCATCTGTTGCAGCTTTTTTAGCTAGGGTTCCTATAAGAGTTTATTGTCAATGGGGTATTAGATATGTCGGGTTTAGTGGAATTAAAAGATTTATATTTAAAAGTATAGAGAAGTTGATCTGTATACTATCTACTCAAATAAGACCTGCTAGTAATAAAAATATGGAGTTTGCAATAAATGAAAAACTTAGCAAGCCAAGTAAGTATAAAGTACTAGGTAAGGGAGGGACTATTGGAGTAGATTTAAGCAAATACAATGAAGATATAAAAATAGATTATAGAGATAACTATAGACAAAGCTTAGGTATTACAGGAAAAGTGGTTTTTGGATATATAGGCAGTATTAGAAAAGATAAAGGATCAAACGAGCTACTAAAAGCATTTAGGGATTTAAGTAGTAAATATGATGATGTGGCTCTTATGTTAATTGGAGATTTGTTTAAAGATGACTCTATTGATAAAGAACTATTACAGTGGAGCAAGCAATGTGAAAACATAGTTTATTGTGGTCATATAAAGAATGTAAATAAATATATGTCAGCTATTGATATAGTTGTACATCCAAGTTATAGAGAAGGTTTTAGTATGGTGGCTCAAGAAGCTTCTGCTATGGGTTTACCTGTTATAACCACGAATATACCAGGTGCTTCAGAAGCAGTATTAGATGGTGTAACAGGTGTATTAGTAGAAAAAGCTAGTTATACAGCACTATACAATGCTATGGAAAATCTAAAGAATAATCCAAGTAAGTGTAGTATGTTAGGTGAAAATGGAAGAAAGATGGTTGAGGAGAATTTTGAAAGGAACAATATGTTAAACAACATATATATAGACAGACTGAATATATTTCTTAAAAGTAGGGTGAATTAAAATGAGTATGAAACTTATGTTACTTACAACTGATATCGATATGATAAAAGAAGCTGAAGAAATAGGAATAGATAGAATTTTCGTAGATTTAGAATATATAAACAAAAGAGAAAGACAAAGAGGAAGAGATACACTTATATCAAATAATACGGTTGAGGATGTAATTAAAGTAAGGGAAGTAGTAAAAAAAGCTGAACTTTTAGTAAGAGTAAATCCTATGCATAAAAATACAAAAGCTGAAGTAGATAGTGTTATAGATGCAGGTGCTGATATTGTAATGCTACCGATGATAGTTGATGAGTATGAAGTAAAAGATTTTATAAATATGGTTAATAAAAGAGCTAAAGTTAGTTTATTATTAGAAACTCCTCAGTCATTAGCAAGAATAAATAACATAGTAAAGGTAGAAGGAATTGATGAAATTTATATAGGCTTAAATGATATGCATATAGGTATGCAACTAGATTTTATGTTTGAATTACTAAGTGGAGGCCTTGTTGAGTATTTATCAGAGGTTATAAAAAAAGCAAATCTTCCATTTGGATTCGGAGGTATGGCTAAAATAGGAGAAGGAATACTTCCATCAGAAAAAATACTAGCAGAACATTATAGGTTAGGATCTAATTGTGTTATTTTATCAAGAACCTTTAGAAATGAAGTAGGAGAAAATAAACCTAAAGTAAATTTAAAAGAAGAAATAGAAAAAATAAGGGAAGAAGAAGTAAAGATACAAAGCTTGAGCAAAGATGATTTTGAAAAAAATAGGATAGATATAATAGATATAGTTAAATTCATATTATCGTCTAAAAGATAAATAGTTAGGAAGGGATATGATGATATTACAACGTAGAGAGTATATAAGCCAAAGTATAATTATTTCATCTCTTTTGTTAATTTTAAGTATTTTAGTAAGTATATTTTGGCAGATACCTGTATTTCCAGTACTAATTTTTATAAGTCCTATTTGGATTTTAGTAGGATTAAATGTTAAATATTTAAGTAACAAAAAAAGTCAGATACTATTTATAATGATTATGTTAATTAAGTTTTTATTAATGATATATCAAGCTAAATACAAAAGCCTTCCTATGGGTGGTAATGATTGGATAGGATACAATGGACATGCTATAAATCTATTAGGTAATACAGATAATTTTATAGAATTGCTATTTGCTGGAGATGTTAATTTTTTTAGTAGAATAATATCTATGGTATATTATGTATTTGGTGAACACATAGAATTAATAAATTGTTTGGTATTATTAGCTTCAATAATTCAAATTAGATATATTTATAAAATTGGAAAGATATTAATTAATGATGAAAAAATCATAAATAATGTTATTCTAATAAGCATAGTATTGCCTATAAATTTCATATTTTCTATAACAGTATTAAGAGAAACTCCTATTCAACTATTCTTTATCATATCCCTATATCATATGTTGGAGTATTTTAAAAATACTAAGTTTAAAAACTTTATGTTTGCTATTTTAAGTTCACTTATTGCAACAATGTTTCATTCTGGTATGGTTGTTATCTTACTATTATATATAGGTCTATTCATTGCATATAAAAAATCTACAAATAAAATAAAGTTAAATCCAATTTCTCTAACTATTATAATTGGTATGTTGGCTATTTTATTTTATAGTGGGCTACTTAGTCCATTATTAGAGAAGTTTAATGGTATAGAAAATATAACTGATGTACTAGAAAAAGGACAGTATGTAGCAGGTAACACAGCTTATGTTACTCAAACACCAAAAAACTTAATAGATTTAATTATTCAAACACCATATAGATTTTTAATGTTTTCTATAGCACCTCTACCTTGGCAAGTTAAAGATGTTGGAACTATTATTGCATTAATAATAGATGCAATTCCTCAATATTTCATTATGTACTTTATGGTTAATTATATACTAAAAATGAAATGTGAAGATAATCAAAGCAAAAGTATAAAGATAGCCATAATTTGTATAATTGTACTTGTGTATGTGATGTTTGGATGGGGGACTGCAAATTTTGGAACAGCGATGAGACATAGAAGTAAGATATCACCTATGATGATATTAATAGTAGGAATATATGTTGATTATAAAAAGAAAAAGCGTATAGGGAATGATAAAAATGAATAAGATAGCAAAAGTAACAATTGGACTTATGATAATAACTATTATATCTAAAATTTTAGGGTTTGGTAGAGAGTTAGTATTAGGAAGTGTTTACGGAGCAAGTATATATAGTGATGTGTATATAACATCTATGAATATACCTATATTAATCTTTGATTTAATTGGAATGGCTATTGCAACAACTTTTATTCCTCTTTACTATGAAAATGAAGAAAAGTTTGGAACTAATAGAGCGAGGGAGTTTTCAAGTAATATACTCAACTTGGTACTAGTGGTAAGTTTAATTATATCTATTATATGTGCTATATGTACAGAGCCTATAGTTAAGTTGTTTGCAATGGGATTCAAAGAAGAAGAGTTTAAACTTACAGTACAATTTACAAGGATTATGTTATCTGGTGGAATATTTATTTGCACAAAAAATTTAATAACCTCTTACCTACAAGCTAAAGAAAGTTTTTTAATACCTGGTTTAAGTGGTATACCTTTCAATATTATAATAATAATATCTATTTTATCTAGTTTTAAATATGGCGTATATACACTTCCTATAGGCACCTTAATAGCAATGGCATCTCAATTTATATTTCAGTACCCATTTGCAATAAAAAAAGGGTTTAAGTATAAGTTTAAGATAAATATAAAAGATGAATATATAAGTCAAATTATATGGCTAGTATTACCTGTATTTATAGGTATATCTGTCAATCAAATAAATGCTATGATAGATAGAACTTTTGCATCTACACTTATGGAAGGTGCAGTTTCATCATTAAATTATGCTAACAAGTTAAATCTATTTGTTATGGGACTTTTTATAACAACATTAACAGCAGTAATATATCCTAATTTATCTAAAATATATGCAGAAGATGACAAAAGTACATTTAGCTATTTAGTTAGTAAGTATGTAAATATAATTATAATACTTGTAATACCTATATCAGTAGGTGCAATTATATTAGCACAACCTATTGTAAAACTTTTGTTTGAAAGAGGAGCCTTTGATAGTAGAGCAACTGTTATGACTGCAACCTCTCTTGCAATGTATTCAATCGGCATGGTAGCATATGGACTTAGAGATATTTTAAGTAAAGTATTTTATTCTTTAAAGGATACCAAAACACCAATGATAAATGGTATTGTTACAATAATAATTAATATATTATTTAACTTTATATTGATAAGAAAATTTGGATATCAAGGGTTAGCATTAGGAACAAGTTTATCTTCAATAGTATGTATAGTCATACTATTTATGAGCCTAAAAAAGAAGATAATCTATTTTGGACAAGACAAAATAATAAATACGAGTATAAAAGTAGTGATATCATCTTTTATTATGGGATTAAGTGTTTACATTTTATATTATAAAATTTTAGTTGAAATATCAGAGGGATTTATATATGAAGGTATTTCAATTTTTCTATCTGTAGGAATAGGTATAATAGTATATGGAATAATGAATATAATATTAAAGATAGACGAGAGTATTTATATATTAAATAAATTTAAAAATAAAATTAATAACTAAAAAGTACACAAAGCCCAAATGTCAATACTCTAATTAGTAAAAAATTTGCAATAAAAACTAATCTATGGTATGATAGTATATAAAATAGTATATTATGCAAAAACTAAGAGTGAGACCGAATGTGCTCACTCTTTTGTTTTAATAAATTTTACAACTGAATAGGAGGGAACAAAATGAAAAAGAGTATAGAAGCTACAATAGAATCGATGGTGGCGGAGATAACTGACCCACGTAACATTGAAATAGTAGACGTAGAATACGTTAAAGAAGCTGGAGAATACTACTTAAGAGTTTTCTTAGATAAAGAAGGTGGAATATCTCTAAGTGATTGTGAAGAAGTAAGTAGAGCTTTAAGTGAAGTTTTAGATGTAAAAGATCCTATAAAGGATAATTATTTCTTAGAAGTATCATCACCAGGACTTGATAGACCACTTAAAAAAGACAAAGATTTTGTAAGATACGCAGGAAGAGACGTTGAAATAAAATTATATAAGCCATGGAACGGTTCTAAGCAATTCGAAGGAGAACTAGTTGGTTTAACTGAAGATAATAATATAAGAGTTAAAATAGATGAAGATGAAGTTGATTTCACTAAAAAAGAAGTTGCTTTAATAAGATTAGCAATCAAGTTTTAGTGGTAGTATAAATTGTGGAGGATATAAAAATGAATCATGAATTTATGGAAGCATTAGATGAATTAGAAAAGGATAGAGGTATAGACAAAGAAACTCTAATAGACACTTTAGAGCAAGCATTACTTACAGCATACAAGAAAAACTTTGGTTCAGCTCAAAACGTAAGAGTTGAGTTCGATAGAGAAAGAGGAGACATAAAAGTATTCTCTCAAAGAGTTGTAGTTGATGAATCGGATTTATATGATACATTCTTAGAAATAGAGCTTAAAGATGCAAGAGAAATAAGCCCTAACTATGAATTAGGTGATATAATAGAAAATGAGGTTACTCCTAAGGACTTCGGAAGAATAGCAGCTCAAACAGCTAAGCAAGTTGTTGTTCAAAGAATAAGAGAAGCTGAAAGAGAAATAGTATACAAAGAATTTATAGACAAAGAAAATGAAATAGTTACAGGTGAAGTAGCTAGAGTAAATAAAAACATAGTATACGTAAACTTAGGTAGAATAGAAGCTGTGATGACTGCTACAGAGCAAATGCAAGGAGAACATTACAGAGCTGGTCAAAAAATAAAGGTTTATATACTAGAAGTAAAGAAAACTAATAAAGGACCTCAAATAGTAGTATCTAGAAGTCATCCAGGTTTAGTTAAGAGATTATTTGAATTTGAAGTACCTGAAATATTTGAAGGTATAGTTCAAATAAAATCTATAGCTAGAGAAGCTGGTTCTAGAACTAAGATGGCAGTTAAGTCAGTAGACGAAAAGATAGATCCAATAGGGGCTTGTGTTGGTCCTAAAGGTTCAAGAGTTAAAAACATAGTTGATGAACTTGGAGACGAAAAAATAGACATAATAAAATACAGTGATGACCCATCTGAATTTATATGTGCAGCACTTAGTCCATCAAAGGTTGTTAAGGTAGAAGTTAATGAAGAAGAAAAATCTGCATTAGTAGTAGTACCTGATTACCAATTATCGTTAGCTATAGGTAAAGAAGGGCAAAATGCTAGACTTGCAGCTAAACTTACTAACTGGAAAATAGACATAAAGAGCGAATCTCAAGCTGGGATGGAAAGCTCAAATCATGATAGCGAGTTAGATGCTTAATAATAAAGGAGGGGTGTTGTTTGAAACAAAAAAAGATTCCTCAAAGAAAGTGCATAGCTTGTCAAGAAAGAGACTCTAAAAAAGGTTTAATAAGAATAGTAAAAACTAAAGAAGGTGAAATATTCTTAGACCCGACTGGAAAAGCAAATGGTAGGGGTGCATATATCTGCAAAGACGTGGAATGTTTAAAAAAAGCTATAAAAACAAAAGCATTAAATAGAGCATTCAAACTAGAAGTACCAGACAATGTATATGAAAAACTACTAAAGGAGCTTGAAAGCTATGAAGACTAATGAAGAAAAGATATACTCATTTTTAGGTCTAGCAACAAGAGCTGGCAAAATAGTGTCAGGAGATGACTCTACACTACTTGAACTAAAAAGAGGGAATGTTAAATTAGTTATAGTGGCAGAAGATGCTTCAAATAATACTAAAAAACTATTCAAAGATAAGTCATCATATAGAAATATACCATACATATATTTCTCAACTAAATTACAATTAGGATTGGCTATAGGAAAAGCTCCAAGAGCTGCAATGGGCATCAAGGATATGAACTTTGCCAATAAAATAATAGAACTAATGGAAACACCAAAAATATAATAGGGGGTGATCTTGTGTCAAAAACAAGAGTATACCAAATAGCGAAAGAATTAAATATGTCAAATGACGACATTATATCAAAGTTAAGAGAATTAGATATAAACGTTGAAAATGAAAATTCAGAATTAGAAGCTGATGAATTAGAATTAGCAATGGAAATATTAAAAGATGAAGTAGCTGCAACTAGTGGACCAACTATAACAGTAGATGGAAAAGTTACAGTTCAAGATTTAGCTACTAAATTAGAAAAATCTGCATCTGAAATAATAATGAAGCTTATGAAAATGGGAACTATGGCATCTATAAACCAAGAAATAAGCCTTGAAATAGCTTCACTTGTTGCAACTGATTATGGATTCACATTAGTTGAAGGTTCAGAAACAGATGAAGAAGAATTAGAAGCAATAGATACTTTAATGGATATAGAAGAAGATAAAGAAGAGGACTTAGTAAAAAGACCTCCAGTTGTTACTGTAATGGGACACGTTGACCACGGTAAAACATCTTTATTAGATGCTATAAGACAAACTAACGTAACTTCAAGCGAAGCAGGAGGAATAACTCAACATATAGGTGCTTCTGAAGTTATGGTGAATGGAGAAAAAGTAGTATTCTTAGATACTCCAGGACATGAAGCTTTCACATCTATGAGAGCTAGAGGAGCACAAGTAACGGATATGGCAATATTAGTTGTTGCTGCAGATGACGGTATAATGCCTCAAACAGTAGAAGCGATAAACCATGCTAAAGCTGCTGAAGTACCACTGATAGTTGCTATAAACAAAATAGATAAGCCAGGAGCAAATCCTGATAGAGTTAAGCAAGAGTTAGCTGACCAAGGATTATTAGTTGAAGATTGGGGTGGAGATGTAATATCAGTTCCAGTATCAGCATTAAAAAGAGAAGGTATAGATACTTTACTTGAAATGGTTCTTTTAGTTGCAGAAATGGCAGAATTAAAAGCTAACCCTAAAAAGAGAGCTGTTGGTACTGTTATAGAAGCAGAACTTGACAAAGGAAGAGGACCAGTTGCTACAGTACTAGTTCAAGGTGGAACACTAAACGTTGGTGACCCAATAGTTGCTGGAACTGCTAGTGGTAAAGTTAGAGCGATGATAAACTCTAAAGGAAAGAGAGTTAAAGTTGCAGGACCTTCTACTGCAGTAGAAATATTAGGATTATCAGAAGTTCCACAAGGTGGAGACCAAGTTGTTGCAGTTCCAAATGATAAGGCTGCAAGAATAATAGCTGATAAGAGACAACAAATGGCTAGAGAAGAAATGCTAAAATCTAACCAAAGAATGTCACTTGATGATTTCTTCTCACAAATGGGAGATGCTGAAGTTAAAGAATTACCAATAATAGTTAAAGCAGATGTTCAAGGTTCTGTTCAAGCTGTTAAGCAATCACTTGAAAAATTATCTAACGAAGAAGTAGCTGTTAGAGTAATACATGGTGGTGTTGGAGCTATAACTGAATCAGATATAATGTTATCAACTGCATCTAATGCTATAATAATAGGATTTAACGTAAGACCAGTTCCAAGTGCTGAAGTTTTAGCTAAAAAAGAAGGTGTAGATGTAAGAACATACACTATAATATATAAAGCTATAGAAGATGTTCAAGCAGCTATGGTTGGTATGTTAGACCCAGAATTCAGAGATGAAGATACTGGTAAAGCTGAAGTTAGAGAAACATTCAAGTTATCAGGTGTTGGAACAATCGCTGGATGTTATGTATTAAGTGGTAAGATATTCAGAGGATCTAAGGTTAGAATAGTTAGAGATGGATTTATAATACATGAAGGACAATTAGCAGCATTAAAGAGATTCAAAGATGATGTTAAAGAAGTTAACCATGGTTATGAATGTGGTATGAGTTTCGTAAACTACAATGACATAAAAGAAGGCGACATAATAGAAGCGTATATAACTAAAGAAATAGAAAGAAAATTATAATTGATATAAAAGAGGTCGATATTTATGGCATCATATAACAGAACAAGAAGAATAGCAGAAGAAATAAGAAAAGTTGTAAGTACTATGCTTATAAGTGGAATAAAAGACCCTAGAATAACATCTATGGTTAGTGTTACAGATGTAGAAGTTACAAATGACTTAAGTTATGCTTATGTATATGTAAGTATATTAGGTGGAGATGAAGAATCTACACTTTTAGGTTTAAAAAGTGCAGTAAGTTATATAAGAAGAGAAGTAAGTAGAAATGTAAAGCTTAGACACACACCACAAATAATATTTAAAGTAGATGATTCTATAAAGAATGGTATGTATATGTCTGATTTAATTAAAAAAGTTAATGAAGGTATGACTGCATCTGATTTAGAGGATGAAGAGTATGATCAATAATATTGATAATATTATTGAATTTATAAATGGAAGTAACGACTTTGTCGTTACTTCTCATATTAGTCCTGATGGGGACAATATAGGCTCAACTCTTTCTATATACTACTCTTTAATTAAATTAGGTAAAAACGTTTTCTACGTTCTTGATGATAATTCTCCACAAAACTTAAAATTTTTACTAGAAGGTATAAATATATTAAGATCAGAAGAATTTAAAGAAGAAAGCTACAGTATAATAGCTCTAGATTGTGGGGATAAGCGTAGAATATGTGTAGATGAACAAATTATAAATAACGCAAATAAAATAGTATGTATTGACCACCATGCAAGTAATGACTACTATGGTGATTTTAACTATATAGATATAGAAGCTTCATCGACATGTGAATTAGTATACAACCTACTAAAAAGATTTAATGAAAAGGAAAACTTAGATCTTATAGACGAAAAGACAGCAACATGTCTTTATACAGGTCTTGTTACTGATACAGGGAATTTTGCTTATTCAAGTACTCATCCAAGTAGTTTTGAAATGGCTAAAGATTTATTAATCCTTGGTGCGAAAAGAAATGAAATAATTCAAAATGTATTCCAAAGTAATCCATACAATTATTATAAATTATTAGGAGAAGCATTAAACACTTTAGATATTGTAGGAACTAAAGTTGCTAGCATCACAGTAACTAAAGAAATGCTAAAGAGAAATGTAATAAGTTTTAATGATGTAGATGGAATAACAAGTTACACTAGAGATATAGAAGGTGTAGAAGTAGGGATACTTATTAAAGAAAAGAAAGAAAATGAAGTTAAGATAAGCTTAAGATCAAAAAATTATGTTGATGTTAGTGAAATTGCTAAAAAATTCAATGGCGGTGGCCATATAAGGGCAGCAGGATGTACTATTTATGATAGTGTAGAGAATGCGAAGAAAATGGTACTAGAAGAAGTGCTAAAATCAATCTAAGGTGATACAGATGAATAAAATAGTAAACATAATAAAACCTACAGGAATGACATCGCATGATGTGGTAAGTGCTGTAAGGAAGATATTAAATACAAAAAAAGTAGGCCACACAGGTACCCTTGATCCAGACGCATCAGGGGTATTACCTATATGCATAGGAAAAGCCACTAAAGTAAGTGAACTTATACTAAATAAAGATAAATCATATATTTGTGAATTAACTCTTGGAATAAATACAGATACATATGATTCATCTGGAGAAATATTAGAAAGAGTCGATGGTTTTAAATTTACTAAAGAAGAAATCGAAAAAGCTTTTGATACTCAAAGAGGAGAAATTGATCAATTACCACCGATTTATTCTGCTCTAAAAGTAAATGGAAAAAGAATGTGTGATTTAGTCAGAAGCGGTAGAGCTGATGAGATTACTATAAAATCAAGACCTGTTAATATTAAAGAACTAAATGTACTTAGCATAAATGAAGAGAAGATAATGTTTTATGTAAAATGTTCTAAAGGAACATATGTAAGGAGCATATGTTACGATGTAGGAAAGGCACTTGGCTGTGGAGGTCATATGTCATTTTTACTTAGAACTTCTTCAGGCAGATTTAACTTAGAAAATGGTATTACATTAGAAGAGTTAAAAGAATTCAGTGATAATAATACACTAGATGAACATTTATATGATATTGACTATGTATTAAATAATTTTAATAGTATAGTACTAAGTGAGAATGCTCTGAAATACTATATAAATGGTGGAATCATAGATGAAAGAAGATTCATAAAAAAAGATTTTAATGAAAATGACGAGTTTGTAAGAGTTTATAGTGAAAAAGAATTTTTAGGAACTGGAAAATTAATGAGAAAAAATAACATTACTAGTGTAAAAAGTGATAAACTATTTATAGTATAAATTATAACTTTAATGGGGAAATTGCTATGACTACTGTAAAATGTATAAATAAAATAAATAATATAGAAAAAAGTGTTGTTACAATAGGTAACTTTGATGGTCCTCATAAGGGGCATCAAGTACTTATAAAAAAAGCTATAGAATATGCAAAATTAAACAATGTAAAAAGTGTAGTATTTACATTTGAAAATCATCCGGCTAATTACTTTGTACCAAATGCAGTAAAAAATATTGTTACTAATGAAGAAAAAATTAAAAGATTAAAGGCATTAGGTGCAGATTATGTAATTAATGTTCCTTTTGATGAATATATGACTAAAATATCTGCCTATGATTTTATAAAAGATATTTTAGTATCAAAGTTAAATGCACAAAAGGTAATAGTGGGCTATGATTTTAATTTTGCTAAAAATAAAGAAGGTAACACAACAGTATTAAGAGATTTAAGTTCTGAGTTTGGATTTGAACTAGAAGTAGTCAAACCTATAAAAATAAATGGACAAAGGGTTAGTAGCACTCTTATAAGAGACTTAATTCTTAGAGGCAGAGTATGTGAAGTTGATGATTATTTAGGATATACTTATGAACTAAGTGGAAAAGTAATACATTCTAAAAAACTAGGAAGAACAATTGGTTTTCCTACTGCTAATATAGATATAAATGAGGATTTAATTATACCTAAAGGTGGAATATATGCAACTAAAGTATACTTAGATGATGAAGTGTATTATGGTGCAACAAATATAGGGTATAATCCAACGGTAAATGGTCAAAAATTATCTATTGAAACAAATATACTAGAATTTAATAAAGATATATATGGAGAAATTATAAAAATAGAATTTATTGAAAGAATTCGTGATGAAAAGAAGTTTTCATCTATAGAAGAATTAAAGAATCAATTAACAAAAGATACCTTTTACGTATATCAAAAGTATATTTGCAAAAACATAGAATATATGATAAGATAAATAAGTAGTTAATTAAGACAAGCTTTTTAATTAACATTTAACCTTTACTCGGCATTAGATGACTCCAATCAATGCTTAGTAATAGGCGATTATAAAATAATGGAGGTAAACACAATGAACAAGACTCAAATAATAGCAGAATTCGGAAGAAAAGAAGGAGATACAGGTTCTCCAGAAGTACAAATAGCTTTATTAACAGCTAGAATAAACGAATTAAACGATCACTTAAAGACTCACAAGAAAGATCACCACTCAAGAAGAGGATTATTAAAGATGGTTGGTAAGAGAAGAAACTTATTAGCTTACTTAAAGGATAGAGACTTAGAAGGATACAGAGCGTTAATAGCTAAGTTAGGATTAAGAAAGTAATTAAATTACTTTATGTTTAAAGCAGGTATGTTATACCTGCTTTTTTACGTACAAAGTGGTTATACAATAGAAGTTAATTTTTAGAAGGTAGATTATAAAAATTAAAAGGAATTATACATAGTTAAGTCGAAAACACATATAGAGGTGATTAATTTGAAAATAAAATTAATATGTGATAGTTTATGTGATATCCCAGAGGAGATACAAAACAAAGATTATATTGAAATTGTACCTTTAACTATAATACATGAAGAAAAAGAGTACAAAGATGGAATAGATATGACAAAGCCAGATTATTACAAACTTCTAAAAAGTAGTGACATATTACCTAAAACATCTCAGGCGACATACATACAATTTAGTGAAGTTTTTAATAAATATTTAAATGAAGGTTATGAAATAATATGTATAAATGGCTCATCAAAGTCATCAGGAACATACCAAAGTGCAGTACTTGCAAAAAATGATATTGAAGATAATAAAGATAAAATACATATATTTGATACTTTAAGTTTATCTTTAGGTAGTGCACAGTTCGTTATAAAAGCGTGTGAATTGATTGAACAAAATTTAGATAGTAAAAACATAATAAAAGCTCTAGAAAATATGAGAGAAAGTGTAACTTTACTTTTTGCACCTAGTACACTTGAATATCTAAAGAAAAGTGGAAGAGTGTCAGTTACTACTGCAATAATCGGAAATATGCTAAATTTAAAACCTATATTTTCTTTTCCAAATGGAGAAGCTAAATTAATAGAGAAGGTTAGAGGGAACAAACATTTAGTAACTAGGCTTGTAGACCTAATCTTAGAAATGAATGATGGTAACTTAGAAGACAAGGTAATAACTATAGGATGTGGAGACAATTATAATGAATTCCAAAAACTAAAAAAAGAAGTCGAAACAAGAATTAAAGCTAAACAAATATTATTTGCAAGAGGAGGAGCATGTATTTGCTCTCATACAGGACCAGATATACTTGCCATAAGTTGTTCTGACTGATTATGATTAAACTAACTTTAAAACGTAAATAATATATTTATATAAATACAGTTATAACTAAGAACACAAGTACTTTTATGTTGTTAATTTCTAGTATTTTTGATAAGATAATACATAGGATGAAAAAGGTGTTTTTAGTATAAGAGGAGGCAAGCATTAATGTTTGAACATAAAATATTCACGATGGATTTAGCAGGAAGAGAGTTTTCTGTTGAAATAGGAAAAATAGCAGAACTTGCTAGCGGAAGTGCAATACTAAGATATGGTGACACTATGGTTATGGTTAACGTATCTAAATCAGCAAAGCCTAGAGATGGAATAGATTTCTTCCCTCTAAGTGTTGATTACGAAGAAAAATTATATTCAGTTGGTAAAATACCAGGTGGATTCTTAAAGAGAGAAGGAAAGCCGTCTGAAAAGGCAGTACTTACTTCAAGACTTATAGATAGACCAATAAGACCTTTATTCCCTAAAGGTTTTAGAAATGATGTACAAGTAGTTGCTACTGTATTATCAGTAGATCAAGATTGTACACCAGATATAGTGGCTATGATAGGTTCATCTATAGCTTTATCTATATCTGAAATACCATTTAATGGACCTACAGGATCAGTTTTAGTAGGACTTGTTGATGGAGCATTTGTAGTAAATCCAACTGCAGAACAAAGAGAAAAGAGTACTATGCACCTTGTAGTATCAGGAACTAAAGATGCTATAATGATGGTTGAAGCAGGTGGAGATGAAATACCAGATACTTTAATGTTAGAAGCTATATTATTTGCTCATGAGCAAATAAAGACAGTGGTATCTTTTATAGAAGAAATAGTAGCAGCTGTTGGAAAAGAAAAAATAGAAGTTGAATTACATAAAATTGACGAAGACGTAGAAAAAGCTGTTCGTGAATTTGCAACTGCTAATATGAAAGATGCTGTTAAGACAATAGAAAAGCTTGAGAGAATGGAAAAAATGGATGCAGTAAAAGAAGCTACTTTTGCTAAATTCGAAGAAATAGCAGACGAGTTCGGAGGAGATATCGAAGAAACATTACATGCTATAATAAAAGAGGAAGTTAGAAAGCTTATAGTTCATGAAAATATAAGACCTGACAACAGAAAACCAGATGAAATAAGACCAATATGGTGTGACAATGGATTTATACCAAGAACTCATGGTTCAGGATTATTTACAAGAGGTCAAACTCAAGTAATGTCTATAACTACATTAGGAGCACTTGGAGAAGCACAAATACTAGATGGACTTGATGAAGAAGAAAACAAGAGATATATGCATAACTACAACTTCCCAGCATACAGTGTTGGTGAAGCTAGACCATCAAGAGGTCCAGGAAGAAGAGAAATAGGACATGGAGCTTTAGCTGAAAGAGCTTTAGTACCAGTACTGCCATCAAAAGAAGATTTCCCATATGCAATAAGAGTAGTATCAGAAGTATTAAGTTCAAATGGTTCTACATCTCAAGGTTCAGTATGTGGATCAACATTATCACTTTTAGATGCAGGTGTACCTATAAAAGATATGGTTGCAGGTATAGCAATGGGACTTATAAAACATGATGACAAAGTTGCTGTATTATCAGACATACAAGGTATGGAAGACCACTTAGGTGATATGGACTTTAAAGTTGCAGGAACTGAAAATGGTATAACAGCTATACAAATGGATATAAAAATAGCTGGTATAGATGAAGAAGTTTTAAGAAATGCTTTAACTCAAGCTAAAGCTGGTAGAATACACATATTAAATGAAATGAGAAAAACAATATCTGAGCCTAAACCAGAGTTATCTAGATATGCTCCTAAGATAATAACAATGACAATAAACCCAGATAAGATAAGAGACGTAATAGGGCCAGGCGGAAAAGTTATCACTAAGATAATAGACGAAACTGGTGTTAAGATAGATATAGAACAAGATGGAGAAGTATTCATAGGTGGAGTAGATCCAGATATGATAGCACTTGCGCAAAAGATGATAAATGATATAGTTGCAGAAGCTGAAGTAGGACAAACTTACACAGGTAAAGTAACTAGAATAATGAATTTTGGAGCGTTTGTTGAAATACTTCCAGGAAAAGAAGGATTACTTCATATATCTCACATAGCACATGAAAGAGTAGCTAAGGTAGAAGATGTATTAAACATAGGTGATGAAGTAACAGTAAAGGTTACTGAAATAGATGAAAAAGGAAGAGTAAATTTATCTAGAAAAGTATTATTACCAAAACCTGAAAAAGTTGAGAAAAAAGAAGAAAAGTAATATAAACAAAGAAGTTACCTAACAAGGTAGCTTCTTTTTTTAAACAACGAATGCAACTAAACGAATACGAGCCGTATCGTTGGCCATATAAAGTATTTCGCCGACACTTCTCTCAGACAAAGTTAATTTTAAGCATAAAAATATAGACAACCTAATATTATTTATAAGGGAGTTAATAAAAATGCATTATGGGTAATTGTTAATATAAGAGGAGGGAGGTTTAAAAATATATGATAATGATGGTAATTAACAAAAATAAGCTAAAAAAAATTATACTATGGATACTAGCAATGATATTGGTTTTATCGGGAATAGCATTTTTAATAAATAAGTCAACAGATAAAGCAGCTTTTCAACTAATAACATCATCTCAACTACCATACAATACAGGTACAAAACAGGGGAGTAATTATGTAGCGCTTACTTGTAATGTAGATTTAGGTTGGGAAAGTGAATATGTAGAAGGTATATTAGATGCCCTTGATAAAGAAAAAGTAAAAATTACTTTTAATGTTACTGGTAGGTGGGCTGAGAAAAATCAGGAATTATTATTGAAGATTAAAAGCAAAGGACATGAGATTGGTAATCATGGACATAGGCACTTAGATTATGCAAATTTATCTTACGAAGAAAATTTAGAACAGATAAAAACATCTAAATCAATAATAGAAGATATAACAAAAGAGCCAACTAAGTTTTTTCAAGCTCCATCGGGTTCATTTGGAGAAGGTACAATGAAAGCAGCTACTGAGTTAGGGTATACATGTATAAAGTGGGATATAGACACTATTGACTGGAAAAATAGACAAGAACCAGAGGTAATAATTGAAAGAGTTAAGAAAAAAGATATAAAAGAAAATAGTATAGTTCTAATGCATCCTACATATGCAACTACTCAGTGTATAGATGATATTATACATATAATTAGAGATAAAGGTTTAACACCAGGCAAGCTAAGCGATGTATTTTAAAAAAGGTAAAATTAAGTATAGTAATAGAATTAGTTGAATAAATGGAGATAGTAACTTATAATTTAATAAATGCATACATATATATAGAATGATTATAAGTTTAATATAGAGGCTAAACATAAAAATAAACACAGTACAGTTGGAGGATGAGTATGTATAAAACACATGTATTACAAAATGGATTGACGATAATAGGAGAAGAAATACCGTACTTAAAATCTATTTCATTAGGATTGTGGGTAAATGCAGGGTCTAGGCTAGAAAATGAAGAAAACAATGGTGTATCTCACTTTATTGAGCATATGCTATTTAAAGGAACTAAAAATAGAAGTTCTAAGGATATAGCAAGCGAGATAGATAATTTAGGTGGACAAATAAATGCATTTACAAGCAAAGAATGTACATGCTACTATGTAAAATTATTAAATTCTCACATAGATACTGGTATAGACATAATTAGTGATATGGTACTAAATCCGTTATTCAATGAGAGCGATATTGACAAAGAAAGATCAGTAATACTAGAAGAATTAAAAATGTATGAAGATTCACCAGAAGATTTAGCATACGATTTATTAACAGAAGGAATATACAAAGAAAGTAGTTTAGGAATGAATATAGTGGGAACTGTAGAATCTCTACAAAGGCTAAATAAAGAATTAATGTTAGATTATTACAACAAATATTATGTTCCTAAAAACTCTGTAATTTCAATCTCAGGTAATTTTGATTTTGAGGAGATTGTTCAAAAATTAGAAACAAAGTTTAAAAATTGGCAAGGTGACAAAGTTGATATCGAAGTTAATACAGCAGATTTTAAATCTTGTTTTATAACAAAAAATAAAGATACAGAACAAGTAAACTTAGCTATAAGCTTAGAGGCTATACCGGTAGAAAATACAGAGGAAGTTTATGCTTTAGCTATAATAAATACAGTTTTTGGAGGGAGCATAAGTTCACGATTATTCCAAAAAATTAGAGAAGAACAAGGTTTAGTTTATTCAATATACTCATCTCAAAGTTTATATAAAAAATGCGGTGAATTTGGTATATTTGCTAGTATGAGTAATGAAAATTTAGAAGATGTGTATGAATCTATTATATATGAAATCAAAGATCTAAGAAAAAATTATTTAACAGAAAAAGAAATAAAAGAAAGTAAAGAACAGTTAAAAGGAAGCTATATATTAGGGCTAGAAGGAACCAGCAGCAGAATGATGTCTATAGGTAAAGCTATGCTACTAAATAAACACGTAAAGACAACTGATGAAATACTAAAGTATATAGACGATGTAGATAAAGAAACTATAAATAAAGTAATAGATAAAATCTTCAACATAGATAAAATGGGGATATGTATAGTAGGAAGAGATGTTGAAAATATAAGTCTATAACTAAATAACATTGGGGGGATAAATATGAATTTATCTGAAATAGCAGGAAAAGAAATAGTCAATCTTGTAACAGGAGAAAGACTAGGAGTAATTGGAGAATGCGACCTAATATTAGATGAAACAACAGGGGAAATAATGGCACTTTTAATACCTAGAGAAAGAGGATTATTTGGGTTGAAAAAAGATAGATCTGTATTAGAAGTACCATGGAGAAGTGTAAGAAAAATAGGTAATGATATGATAATAATAGAATACGACGGTATTTACTAGGGGGACATGGAAATGGAGATTTTAGTTCAAAAGTTTGGAGGAACATCAGTAGAGTCTTATGAAAAAATGAATGAGGTTTGTAAAATAGTAAAATCATACAAAGAAAACAATCCAGAATTAGCTATGGTAGTGGTAGTTTCAGCTATGGGAAGAAAAGGTGCACCTTATGCTACAGATACACTTATAGGATTACTAAGTCAGATAAACAAAAAACCTCAAAAGAGAGAACTTGACATATTAATGTCTTGTGGAGAAATAATATCAGGAACAGTTCTTACAAATATGCTTCAATCTTATGGATTAGAGTCTACTTTTTTAACAGGAAGACAGGCTGGAATTATTACAAATGACGACTTTGCAAATGCTAAAATAATGGATATAAAGCCAGAAAGAATTTTAAAAGAATTAGAATGTAATAAAGTTGTTGTAATAGCGGGATTCCAAGGTGGAACAGAAGATGGTGAAATTACTACATTAGGAAGAGGTGGTAGTGATACTTCGGCAGTAGCTATAGGAAAGGCATTAAGTTGTAAAGTTGTAGAAATCTACACTGATGTAGATGGAATAATGACTGCAGATCCTAGAGTGGAACCACAGGCTAAAGTGTTGAACTGCATAGGATATGAAGAAGTATTTGAAATGGCGGATAAAGGCGCTAAAGTTATTCATCCTAGAGCTGTTCAATTAGCTAAAAGTGGTAATATTACAATCGCTATAAAAAATACCCTTAACCCAACATTTGAGGGTACAAGAATAGGGATTGAATGCAATGACTGTGGATTTAAGTATGAAGATGAAAGTGGTGTTATGACTGCTGTGGCACATAAAGATAAAATATGCCAAGTTAAAATTAAATCTACAGAACTTGCATTTACAGATGTATTAAATCAAATAGAACAAAATAAAATAAGCATAGATATGATAAATTTCTTTGTAGGAGAAAAGGCATTTGTAATAGATGAAGATGAATGTGATAAGTTAGAGATTATACTAAACAAAAATAATATTGAATATGAATTTAATAAAGAATGTGCTAAGGTAACTTTAATAGGTTCAAAAATAACTGGTACACCAGGTATAATGGCAAGAATAGTTAGGGCACTATCTAAAGCTCATATACAATTACTTCAAACATCAGATTCTAGCATGACAATAGCTTGTTTAGTAAACAGGGAAAATATGTCAGATGCAGTGCATGCAATTCACAATGAATTCTACATTGATTAAATAAAAATAATATAAAAATTCACGTATTACGATATATAAGTAACACGTGAATTTTTTTTTTACCCAAGGGGAAAATAATTAAAAGTAGACTTGAGAGGAGCACTATATATGAAAGATTATAGAGAAGATGCATCGTTTAATAATTACATAGAATTTAATGAGGGTAAAAAAGAAAAAAAATCACTAAAAAACCAATCTGATGATAGCCCAGAAAATGAAACTGAAGAAATACAAAATGTGAAACAAATGGGCGTACCAAGTATGCCACCACAGCCACCTAAGGATATACAGTGTATGACTATAATTGGTGAAATAGAGGGACACTTTATAGGAAATCCTCAAAAAAAAGCAACTAAATATGAGCATATGATACCGATGCTTTACTCAATAGAAGAAAGTTCTGAAATTAAAGGGGTATTAATAATACTAAACACAGTTGGAGGAGATGTAGAGGCAGGGCTTGCAATGGCTGAGCTTATAAATAGCTTATCTAAAAAGGTAGTTACATTAGTACTAGGTGGTAGCCATAGTATAGGAGTTCCTCTTGCAACAGCAGGAGATTACTCTTTTATAGCACCTACAGCAACTATGATTGTACATCCAATAAGAACAAATGGATTAGTAATTGGAGTAAATGAAACTTTTGAATACTTTAAAAAGATGCAAGAAAGAATAACTCAATTTATTATAAGAACATCTAAAATAGAAAGAGAAGAGTTAGAAAGAATAATGCACTCAAAAGATGAATTAGTTAGCGATGTAGGAAGTGTACTAATAGGTAAAGAAGCTGTAGAGTGTGGCATTATAGATGAAGTTGGTGGATTAAAAGATGCACTAAGTAAACTAAAAGAACTAATAAAAGAAAATGAGACTAAAGAAAAAGATGAAGAATAACAAATCGTTAGAATTAAAACTTACTACAAATAAGGTTTGTTTGTATTATAAAATATGTGGTATAATTAAATAATATAGATAAAGTGTTAGTGTTAATACATTAGCACTTTTTGCTATGATGGGGGTTAGTAAACTTAAAATAAAGAATAAAATATTAAAGAGGTGAGATTGATGGCTAAGAAGAAAAAGTCTAAAAAAAGAGACAGCAAATTAGATTTTAATGCAGAATATCACAACTTGATTTCTATATTTATAGGTATATTTTTATTATACAGTCTAAATTCTGACTCTATGGGGTTAATTGGAAGTATGTTACAAAATATATTCAAAGGATTATTTGGAGGTCTTTCTATAGCAATACCATTTATTATTATAATAACAGGTATACTTGGATTTTTTGAAGGCAATGAATATATATATAGGATGAAGCATACGAAGGTTTATTATGTAGCAATAGGATTTATATTTGTTTTCTATGGATTAATAAACGCAAAAACTCTTCCAGTGGATAGCCCATTAAAATCAGATATGATAAAACCTGTCATTGAAATGGGAGTAAGTGGAGAAGGTTGTGGGTTAATTGCAACTACAATTACTTATTACATTAGGCAAATATTTGGTATAACAGGTGGATGGCTAATAAGTATATTTGCTTTATTTATAGCTTTCTTATTTACATTTAATATATCTGTAAAAGATTTAATGTTAAATATAAAAACTAAGTCAAATAGAGCTAAAAATGGAAACCTAGATATAAAAGGTGCATTATCTAATATGAAAAGATCTGCAATTGATATGATGACAGATGAAGTCGAGGAAGAGACTGTAGTAAAAAAACAAGGTTTATTTAAAGGATTAAAATCTAATAAAAAAGAAGAGAATGATACTCAAAATGCACCAATTTTAGAAGATGAAGTTGAAGATAAAACTATAAAAATCGTTGGATTCAATAAAGCAGAAGACGAATACCTAGAAATACTAGAGGGAACTCAAAGTATGTCAGAGTTAGATGTTTTGAAAGAGCTAAAAGAATCAAAAGTTGAAAGTAATGAAGGTAGTAAAAAAGCAAAGGTAAGTGTAGAGGCTACTCAACCTTTAGATATAAAGATAGAATCATCATATAAAAACTACAAGAAGCCTACTACAGAGCTTTTAAACAAAATAGATAAAAAAGCTGATGACAATGGAAAGAAAAAAGTATTAAAAAATGCATCATTACTAGAAAAAACTTTATCAGACTTTGGTGTAGAAGCAAAAGTAAATCAAGTAACGGTAGGGCCAACAATTACAAGATATGAAATACAACCTAGCCCAGGCGTAAAGGTAAGTAAGATAGTAAACCTAACAGATGATATAGCACTAAGTTTAGCGGCTAAAAGTATAAGAATGGAAGCACCAATACCAGGAAAGAGTGCTATTGGTATTGAAGTACCAAATGAAAGTTCTCAAATTGTAGGGCTTAGAGAAGTACTAGAAAGTGAAGAATTTAAAAAGTTTGACTCGCCATTAGCTATGGCATTAGGTAAAGATATAAGTGGAAAGCCAATTATAGCAGATATAGGCAAAATGCCTCACTTACTTATAGCAGGATCTACAGGGTCAGGAAAAAGTGTTTGTGTAAATACATTAATAAACAGTATATTATATAAAGCAAATCCAGACGAAGTTAAGTTCTTACTTATAGATCCTAAAGTTGTTGAACTTGCAAACTACAATGGAATACCACATCTATTAATACCAGTTGTTACAGATCCTAAAAAAGCAGCGAATGCACTTAATTGGGCTGTTGTTGAAATGAACAAGAGATACAAAATGTTTGCAGAAAATGGTGTAAAAGATATTACAAGTTACAATGAAAAATGTGAAGAAAAGCTACCTAAAATAGTTATAATAATAGACGAGCTTGCAGACCTTATGATGGTAAGTGCAAATGATGTTGAAGATTATATATGTAGATTAGCACAAATGGCTAGAGCCGCAGGTATGCATCTAATTGTTGCAACACAAAGACCATCGGTAGATGTAATAACAGGTGTAATAAAAGCCAATATACCTTCAAGAATAGCTTTTGCTGTTTCATCTCAAACAGACTCTAGAACAATACTAGATATGGGTGGAGCAGAAAAATTACTAGGTAAAGGTGATATGTTATTCTATCCATTAGGTGCAGCAAAACCTGTTAGACTACAAGGTGCTTTTGTATCAGAAGGTGAATCTGAAAGAATTGTAGACTTTGTTAAAGAACAAGTAGAAGAAGAAGTAAAGTATGAAGATAATATAATGGAAACTATAGCTAAAGCAAATAATGTATCTAAAGGTAGTGACGAAGATGACTTATTAAAAGAAGCAATAGAATTCGTTGTAGAGAGTGGTCAAGGATCAGCATCAATGCTTCAAAGAAAGTTTAAAATCGGGTTTAATAGAGCAGCTAGACTTATAGATTCAATGGAAGAAAGAGGAATAGTAGGTCAAAGTGAAGGAAGTAAACCTAGAAAAGTACTAATAAGTAAACAAGATTTACAAGACTTAGAAGGTGAATAAATTGAAAATAAGTGTAGAAGAAGCATTAAAATTAAAGGACGTAATATTTATAGATGTTAGAACGGAAAGCGAATTTGAAGAAGATAATATTTTAGATGCTTTTAATATGCCATTATTTAAAAATAATGAACATAAGGAAGTTGGAACAATATATAAAATGCAAGGTAAAAACCAAGCAATAGAAAAAGGATTTGAATATGTATCATATAAGTTAAAGGATATATATATGCAAGCAATGTCCTTATCTAATGAATATGAGAACATAGTTGTTTATTGTGCTAGAGGCGGTATGAGAAGTGGATCGATTGTAAGTTTACTAACGTCTCTAGGTGTAAATGTATATCAACTAGATGGTGGATACAAAGCGTATAGAAACTATGTAATAAAATACTTAAAAGATATAATGGAAACGAAACAGTTTATAGTAGTACATGGTCTTACAGGTGCAGGAAAAACAGATTTATTAAATATGTTAGAAGAAAAAAGCATAGACAATATAGACTTAGAAGGTATAGCTCAAAACAGTGGATCTACTTTTGGATTTATTACATTTGATAAAAAGCCACCAAAACAAAAGAAATTCGAAACTAAAATATTTGAAAAAATATTCTTCTCAAAAACTGACTATATATTTATAGAAAGTGAAAGTAAAAGAGTTGGACATGTATTGATACCAGATGACATATATGACGGAATAGTTAGAGATGGATATCATATATTACTTGAATGCAGTATAGAAAATAGAGTAAAAAGACTTTCTAAAGATTATGTATACAATAAAGATGAAAAAAATATAGAGGTATTAAGAGATTGTATAAATAAGTTTAGAAAAAGACTAGGACATCAAAAAGTCGATGAGTATATTAAATTACTAGAAGAAGGAAAAATTGAAGAACTAGTAGAAAAGTATTTAGTAGAGTACTACGATCCTTTATATATGCATTCGGTAGAAAAATATAAATACAATAAAGTTATAAATTTTGATAATATGGACAAAGCTTTAGATGAAGCAATAAAATTCCATAAGACAGCAACGGAAGGAGCAATATAATGTTAAAAATAGCACTAGAATCACTAGGATGTTCAAAAAACTTAGTAGATGCAGAAATAATGATGGGTATACTAAATAAGAAAGGTTATAAACTAATCGGTAACTTTGAAGAGGCAGATATAATAATAGTTAATACGTGTGGATTTATAGAGTCTGCAAAACAAGAATCTATTCAAACAATACTTGAATTAGCTCAATTTAAAGAGACTGGCAACCTAAAGATACTTGTAGTAACTGGATGTTTAGCTCAAAGATACGCTGATGAGTTAAAACAAGAAATTCCAGAAATAGATGCAATAGTAGGTACTGGAAGTTACCAAAATATAGATGATATAATAAACGGATTAAAAGAAGAAAAACATATAGTAAGCTTAAATGATATAGAATTCGCTTATAATGAAGAACTTCCAAGATATATATCAACACCAAGTCATATGGCTTACTTAAAAATAGCTGAAGGGTGTGACAATCATTGTACGTACTGTATAATACCTAAATTAAGAGGTAAATACAGAAGTAGAAAAAGAGAAGATATAATAAAAGAAGCTAAAGACCTAGCAGCAAGAGGTGTGAAAGAAGTAGTAGTTATAGCTCAAGATACAACAAAGTATGGATGCGATATATACGGAAAAGACAGTCTTCCAGAATTATTAGAAGAACTTGCAAACATAGAAGGATTAAAGTGGATAAGAATAATGTACTCATATCCAGAATCAATAACAGAAGAATTAGTTCAAGTTATTAAAAAGTATGACAATATATGTAACTACTTTGATATGCCTATACAACATGCAAGTAATAGAATACTAAAGTTAATGAACAGAAGAACAACTAAAGAAGATATATTATCAAAAGTTGAAATGATAAGAAAATATATGCCTGACGCAACAGTAAGAACTACAATAATAGTAGGATTCCCGGGTGAAACAGAAGAAGATTTTAAAGAAGTAGTAGACTTTGCTAAATTAGTTAAGTTTGATAGATTAGGAGCATTTGCTTATTCTAGAGAAGAAGATACAGCAGCAGATAAATTACCTAATCACTTAGAAGAAGATGTTAAGAATGAAAGAAGAGATAGATTAATGTTAGTACAACAAGAAATATCTCAAGAACTTAATGAAAAGAAAATTGGGAATGTATATGAAGTGTTAGTTGAAGAACAAATAGAAGACAATGTATACATTGCTAGAACTCAAGGGGATGCAGAAGAAATAGACAGTATAGTGTATGTAAAGTCTAAAAAACAACTTGATGTAGGGGATTTTGTAATAGTAAAAATAAACAGTGCATTAGAATATGATTTGATGGGGGATGTAATAGATGAACTTGCCTAATAAATTAACTTTATTTAGGATATTTCTAATACCGGTATTCATAGTAGTAATGTTACTAAATATACCAAACAAATTTTTAATAGCATGCATAATATTTATAATAGCATCGATAACAGATGCTATGGATGGACATATAGCAAGAAAATACAACTTAGTTACAGATTTTGGTAAGTTTATGGATCCATTAGCAGACAAATTATTAGTAATATCTGCGCTAACATGTATGATAGAATCAGGACTTGTGGCAAGTTGGATGGTAATAATTATAGTATCAAGAGAATTAACAGTAAGTATATTAAGGGCTATAGCTGCTGCGGATGGAAAAGTTATAGCTGCAAGTGGTGGAGGAAAGTTGAAAACTATAAGTCAAATGGTGGCAATAATAGTATTATTATTAGGAGCTCAGTTTGATAATAGTATGCTACTATTTGTTGGATGGGTATGTATATTAGTAGCAACTTTACTTACACTTTATTCCGGTGCAGAGTATTTATTTAAAAATAAAGAACTATTTATGAATAGTAAGTAATAAAAAGCTATAAAGACATTATAATAATGTTTTTATAGCTTTTTGTAATTTATACACTAGTCTAAGCAGATAATATATAAAAACTGTATAAAAATATAAATAAAAGTTTATAAATAAGATATATGTGGTAAAATTTTACTGTTAAATTAAATACTTAATTTTAATAATTGACGAGGACAAAGTTATAAGATATAATCAATATATAGAACAGAACAAATGTTTGAAATGTATTTAAAAATAGGAAATTACATTCTTAATAAAATTAAATTCCTATATATATATATATATTGTATTAAAGAAATTTATATACGAGAGGATGGATGAAAAAATGAGTATAGAACAAGAAAAGTTAAATGCCCTGAATCAAGCTTTAGGAAAAATAGAAAAAGAGTTTGGTAAAGGATCAGTAATGAAATTAGGAGAAGCAACATCTATGGCTATAGATGTAATACCAACAGGATCAATAGGATTAGATATAGCAGTTGGTATCGGTGGACTTCCTAAGGGAAGAATTATAGAAGTATATGGACCTGAATCTTCTGGTAAAACAACAGTTGCATTACATACAGTAGCAGAGGCGCAAAAGCAAGGTGGTATAGCAGCGTTTATAGATGCTGAACATGCAATGGATCCGGTTTATGCAAAAGCATTAGGTGTAGATATAGATAACTTAATAATATCTCAACCAGATACAGGGGAACAAGCTCTTGAAATAGCAGAAGCATTAATAAGAAGTGGTGCAATAGATATAATAGTAGTAGACTCAGTTGCAGCACTTGTACCAAGAGCTGAAATAGAAGGAGATATGGGAGATAGCCATGTTGGTCTTCAAGCAAGACTTATGTCACAAGCCTTAAGAAAATTAACAGGATCTATAAAAAAATCAAACTGTGTAGCTATATTTATAAACCAATTAAGAGAAAAAGTTGGTATAATGTTTGGTAATCCAGAAACAACAACGGGAGGTAGAGCTCTTAAGTTCTATTCATCTGTAAGACTTGATGTTAGAAAAATAGATACAATAAAGCAAGGTGACAAAGTACTAGGAAGTAGAACTAGAGTCAAGGTTGTAAAAAATAAAGTAGCTCCACCATTTAAGCAAGCTGAGTTTGATATAATGTATGGAGAAGGTATATCTAAAGTTGGAGATTTATTAGATATAGCAGCAGATGTTGATATAGTTAAAAAATCTGGAGCTTGGTATAGCTATAATGAAATAAAGCTTGGACAAGGAAGAGAGAATGTAAAAAAATTCTTACAAGATAACCCAGATTTAATAAGTGAAATAGATGAAAAGGTTAGAAAACACTATAAATTAGATGAAAATAGAGATAATTCTCAAGAAGATGATGATACATTAGAAAATTTAGAATAATTAAAGCAATACACACCTCTGAATAACTTGACATGTCCTAGAAAAAATTATAAAATTAAGTGAGGATAAAATATCTAAATTTGATTTTATAGCAATTGTTCTAAAAAAAATAAGAATAATTGTTGATATTGCAAGATAGATTATGAATGATAATAAAAAATTATTAAATGTGCATAGTTTCACTTGTAATTATAAAAAGATTTTAAAGTATTAATGATGACATTTTGGGATTATTAACAAAGGAGGTGGATGTCATAGAAATAGTAGTTGGTTTAATAGGCGCAGCTGTGGGAATTATAGCAGGTTATTTTGTTAGAAAGAATATATCTGAATCAAAAATTGGCCAAGCTGAAAACTTAGCCAAGGAAATAATAGATAAAGCGACAAAAGATTCTGAAACAGTTAAAAAAGAAAAACTATTAGAGGCTAAGGAAGAGATCCATAAATGGAGAAGTGAATCAGAAAGAGAAATAAAAGAAAGAAGAACTGATTTACAAAAGTATGAAAAAAGAGTAATTCAAAAAGAAGAAGTTTTAGACAAAAAGCTACAAAACTTAGAATCGAAAGAAACTAGTTTAAATGATAGATTAAAAAATGTAGCTAAAAAAGAAGAAGATGTTGAATTAATAAAAACACAACAGTTAGAAAAGCTAGAGAATATATCAGGAATAACTTCTGAGCAAGCAAAAGAAATAATATTAACTAATGCTGAAAGAGAAGTAAGACGTGAAATGTCAATTATGATAAAAGAAATAGAATCTCAAGCTAAAGAAGAATCTGAAAAAAGATCAAGGGAAATAATAGGGTATGCGATTCAAAAATGTGCAGCAGATCATGTTGCAGAAACTACTGTAACAGTAGTAAATTTACCTAATGATGAAATGAAGGGTAGAATCATAGGTAGAGAAGGCCGAAATATAAGAACTTTAGAAACTTTAACAGGAATAGATTTAATAATAGATGATACTCCTGAAGCAGTAATATTATCTGGCTTTGATCCAATAAGAAGAGAAGTTGCTAGAATAGCACTTGAAAAATTAATAGCAGATGGTAGAATACATCCAGCTAGAATAGAAGAAATGGTTGAAAAAGCTAAAAAAGAAGTTGATAGCATAATCAAAGAGTATGGGGAACAAGCAGCATTTGAAACTGGAGTTCATGGATTACATCCAGAGTTAGTTAGGTTATTAGGAAGACTTAACTATAGAACAAGTTATGGTCAAAATGTACTAAAACATTCTATTGAAGTTGCTCATATAGCAGGAATAATGGCAGCAGAGATAGGTGCAGATGTTAGATTAGCTAAAAGAGCAGGATTATTACATGATATAGGTAAATCAGTAGACCACGAAATGGAAGGTACACATGTTGAAATAGGTATGGACTTACTTAAGAGATATAAAGAATCTAAAGAAGTTATACATGCTATGAGTACTCATCACGGTGATTTTGAACCTCAAACAATAGAAGCTGTTTTAGTTACAGCGGCAGATGCAATATCAGCAGCTAGACCAGGTGCAAGAAGAGAAACACTAGAAGCATATATTAAAAGACTAGAAAAATTAGAAGAAATAGCTAATTCATATGAGGGAGTAGATAAGTCATTTGCAATACAAGCTGGTAGAGAAATCAGAATAATGGTTAAACCAGAAAATGTAAGTGATGAAGATATACATTTATTAGCTAGAGATATGACTAAAAAGATAGAAGATGAATTAGAATATCCAGGTCAAATCAAAGTAAGTATAATAAGAGAAACTAGAGCAATTGAATATGCTAAATAGATAAAAAGAAGAGATTTTTAATCTCTTCTTTTTTTGTTTAAATATATAAGTATTTTATGGAAAGGTAAAATTTAAGTAATAATAAATATTTTATAAGATAAAAATAAGAATTGAATAAATAAGAAATATGGAGTGAATTATTTACTATGAGAAAACCTAAATTGATAGTCAGTAAATGTTTAAATTTTGAAAAATGCAGATATGATGGACAAGGCTATAATAATAAGGTTGTAATGTCTCTAAAAGAGCATACAGATTTACAAGTAGTGTGTCCTGAAGTGGAGATTGGACTTTCTACACCTAGAGAGCCGATTAGAATAGAAAAACATAAAGAAAAGGAAGAATATAAATTAGTACAGCATAATACAAATTATGATTTTACAGAAAAGATGAATAACTTCACTAGTAATTTTATATCAAATATAAATGATGTAGACGGATTTATATTAAAAAGTAGATCTCCATCGTGTGGAATAAAAGATGTAAAAATATATTATGAAGGTAACAAATGTAGTATAAATAATGGAGGTAGTGGATTTTTTTCTCAAGGTATAATAGATACATATAAAAATTTACCTATTGAAAATGAAGGCAGATTAAAAAATTATAGTATTAGAGACAATTTTTTAACTAAAATATTTACTATAAACAGATTAAAGGACTCCGATGATATAATTAAATTTCATAATACAAATGAATTACTATTAAAATCATATAATGAAGAAAAGTTAAGTGAAATTAGTAAGATAATACTTGAGACTGATGAAAAAGAAGCGATTAATCTGTATAAAGAAGGTGTTTATGAAATACTAGCATCTAAAAGAAATAAAGAAGCAAAAACAGATATTGTAAAAAATATGTTCAATATATATAAAAATCAATTATGTAGTGAAGAAATTGAAGTCTTTAAAAAATTAGTAAATTCTTATGAAAATGAAAAAGTACCTTTTAGTTCATTAGCATTAGCTATAAGAATGTATGCAGCTAGATTTAAAGATAATAATATACTAAATCAAACATTTTTTAATCCATATCCAGAAGAACTAATAAATATTAGTGATTCAGGAAAAGGAAGAGATTTATAAATAAATAATATAAATAGTATATGATACCTTAAGATTTTGGCAATAATATAAATAGTACTAATAATGAATATTAAAAGAAAGGATGTATAGTTATATGTTAAATAAATTGGCTAAAAATCAATATGTAAAAATTATAAAAGATGACAATATGGGTAAGGAAGTAGAATACGGTGTTGTATTAGATAGTGAAAATAATAAATATGACATAATGAGTGTTGGATTTGAAAACAGAAACGGTCACTTTTTAGAATACCCAACTAATGTAGAAAATTTAGTTCAATCATATACAATAAATGATGCTAAATTTGATGAAGTTAAAGAAAATGAAGTAAGAAGAAAAATGAACATATGGATAGAAAAAAATTATAAAATGTAAATATTATGGGGGGAGTATATATTACTTCCCTTTTGCTATATCTAGATAAAACAATTAAATAATATAAAATATTTGCTATATAAATAACCAAATATAGCAAAATGTAACCTAAAATGATATAATTATTATAAAATAAGGGGGAATGTAAGGTGAATAAATACATAAATATTAATTCAGAACTAGATGCTTTAAAGATAAAAGATATAGAAAAAATATTTTATTCTAAGATAGAAGCAAATAGTAATATAGTACCAAAAGTTACTCCTTTTAAAGGAATAAATACTGATATGCTATATATTAAGGACAATAAGGTTTTATTTGTAAAGTTTATGGATACAACTGATGACTTATTTTCTATATTAGAAGATGAACTATTAGAAGTTATGAATGAAGAATATGAACTATTAAAACTTAGAATGGAACAGTCAGATAAAAATATAAAATATAACTATATATTTATAATGCCATATGTAGAAATAGAAGAAAACTATCAGTATAAAGAATTCATTAATAATAATATTATAGACAAAAACCAATTATATGAAATTATAGATAGCAATATAATACCAGAGCAATATTTTAAAGAAACTAATAATGAAATAGAGTTAAATTTATTTTTATTAAGCATTTGTCCTGAATATTATGTTATAAATGATAAATTACATCTAAATGAAAAATTTAAGAAAATATCTTTTTATAATGAAGAATACAAATATACAGCAACTATGCTAGAAGAAGAACAAATAGTTAATGTTAATTCTATTAAATATGGGAATACGTTATTTAATGGAGGTTCAGGAACGGCTAAAACAACTTTGATGTTAGGAAGAGCATTGAAATTGTCTAGAGTATATCCACATCATAAGTTTTTAATATTAACTCACTCTAAACAGGCGTGTAATGAATTAAGAGAAAGAGTAGCATTATTATATGATGAAAATAATAATATTGAAATTCATACACTTAATTCATTTGTTATTAAGTTGGCTAAAAAGTATAATTTAATAATAGATTATGGTATGCTAAAAAATGATTATGATAAAACTTTTAATAATTTAGTAAAACAAGCTAAGAATGTAATTAAAAATAAAAATATGTTTAAAGGTATATTTATTGATGAAGGGGAAGCATTTAGTACTGAAGAGTTAAGTTTTATTAGAGAATTTTTATATAAAACTAAGTATATTTTTAATATATCTTCGTGCGAAGCATTAAATGTTTCTAAAAATTTAAATATATTTAAAAATAATTTAGAACAAATATACTTTGATCAAAAATTAAATTTAAATAGAAATTATAGACAATCAGAATATGTGTCACAGTTTATAAATAAATTTGCTCAAAACTCAAATGAATATATATTTAATCTAAGAGAGAATTTAAATAATAAATTTAATTATACAACACCAATTATAAAGGGAAACAAAGATGTAGAGATAATAAAAGTAACTGATTTAGATGAACAAATAAGCTCAATTATTTGGGAAGTAGAGTACCTAATTAATAAAAAAGGATTATGCCATTCTGATATAGTTATTGTATATCCATACAACAAGAAGAAATTAAAAAATGGAAAGACTATATATTTTCAATATATGCTAAAAAAAGCTTTAGAAGAAGCGCAAATACCATATATATATGCGGAAGATAATTTGACTAATCTTAGTAAAAAAGTTGGAGTAACAATATCAAATATATTTGCAGTTAAGAATTTAGAATATAGAGCATGTATAATAGGTGAGCTAGAAATGCTTTATAATCATACTATAAATGATAAGACACAAGACTATCAAATAAATGACTTTGTAGGAGACTTAAACAAGATTTATGTAGCGATGAATAGGGCTTGTGAATATTTAAGTATAATTACAACCTTTAATGAACAGAGTAGTGAATTAATAAAGCTTCTAATTAAGTCAAAATAAAAAAGAAGCACAAAAGTGCTTCTTTTTTGCGTATTAATCAATAAAAGAAGATGGTTTAGCTATATGTGGGTGATATAATCGAAGTAAGTTTTTGTTTTATAATTCAAATATAAATAGTTTACACAATAAATAATATAGGAAGGGGAACAAATGTATACTACATTAACATTAGATGAAAATGAATATGAAGTTTTTGATAGCTTCTCAAAAAAACTTCGTCCTAATACAAAACATGATTATTTATCTAAAATAATACTATTTAAAGAATTTTTAGGAGAGAAAGAATTAGTTTATGCAACAAAAGATGATTGTTATAAATTTATTTCACAAATTCAAGAACAATATGCTAAGTCAACATGTGAAAAGATATATAGCTACTTACATAGTTTTTATAATTTTCTAATAAAAGAAGAATATATAGAAATTAATCCTTTTAGATATGTAGAAAAACCAACAGTTACAAGAGTAAAGACTAAAGATGATGTACTTAGTATAGATGAAATAAATAAGTTAGTTGATGTTTTACATAAGATGGTTATAAGAGATAGAACTATTATAATATTCTTAATAACGACAGGCTGCTTGTTAAATGAACTAGTAAATTTCAAGTGGAAAGATTTAATGGTAGATGAGAACAATAGCTATTATGCTAGATTAGGAAAAGGTAAAAAAGAAAGAGTTGTTAAACTTCACCCATATTGTTTTAAGTTAATAGAGAATTATAGATACTATTCTGGTTTATCAGAAGTAATAATGCCAACAGAGGAATTTGTTTTTACAACTCAAAAAAGTAACTCTATAACAGATAGAAATGTAAGGATTATTGTTAGAAAAGCTTTAGATATGGCAGGATTATCTCAATACTCAGCAAAAGATTTTAGGCATTCATTTGCAGCTATAAGCCTAAGATTAGGTGCTGATGAAGAAGATATAAAAAAACAACTAGGTTGGAGTGATAAATACTATGCAATACGTTATAAGTATGTTTTAAATTTTGTTGACAGTGAAAGTATAGATTATATAATAGAAAAAGATAATATAAATATAAATAATAAAATATAAAAATGAACAAAATATAAAAAAAACTTGTTATAGTTCGTAATGTTTTATATAATTATTATATAATAAGACGTAAGGAAGGTGCAAAAGATGATAGAAAATAAATATAGTACATATACAAATCCATTAACTGATAGATATTGTAGTAAACAAATGAGTTATGTATTTTCACCACAATTTAAATTCTCAACTTGGAGAAAATTATGGGTAGCATTAGCTGAAGGTGAACAACAATTAGGTATAAATATAACAGATGAACAACTAGATGAATTAAGAGCAAACATAGACAATATAAATTTTGAAGATGCAAGAAAAATAGAAAAAGAAGTAAGACATGATGTAATGAGTCATGTAAAAGCATATGGATTGCAATGTGATAAAGCAAAAGGAATCATACATTTAGGAGCTACTTCAGCATATGTAGGAGATAACACTGATGTTATCCAAATGAATGAAGCCTTAAAGTTAATAAGAACAAAATTAGTAAATCTAATAAACAATTTAAGAGAGTTTTCTTTAAAATATAAAGATATACCTACATTAGGATTTACTCATTTCCAAGCTGCACAGTTAACAACAGTTGGAAAGAGAGCAACTTTATGGGCACAGGATTTATTAATAGATTTAGAAGATTTAAATTATAGAATAGATAATATGAAGTTAAGAGGTGTTAAAGGTACTACAGGTACTCAAGCAAGCTTTTTAAGTTTATTTGAAGGTGATCATGAAAAAGTTAAGGAATTAGATAAAATAGTATGTGAAAAAATGGGATATAAATCATCTTATGCAGTAAGTGGTCAAACATACACTAGAAAGTTAGACTATCAAGTTATAAGTATATTATGTGGTATAGCTCAAAGTATGCATAAAATGACTAATGATATAAGACTTTTACAAAGTTTAAAAGAGTTAGAAGAACCATTTGAAAAAAATCAAATAGGTTCATCAGCGATGGCCTACAAAAGAAATCCAATGAGAAGTGAAAGAATAGCATCATTATCAAAGTATATAATGTCAGAAACTATGAGTCCTGCTTTAGTTCAGGCAACACAATGGTTAGAAAGAACACTAGATGATTCTGCGAATAAAAGATTAGCATTACCTCAAGCATTTATGGCAGCAGATGCTATACTTGAAATAGGTATAAATGTTACAGATGGTTTAGTAGTTTATGAAAATATGATAAGTAAGCATGTGAATGAAGAATTACCATTTATGGCAACCGAAAACATATTAATGGAAGCTGTAAAAAGAGGTGGAGACAGACAAGAACTTCATGAAGTAATAAGAGAATATTCTATGAAGGCTGCATATAGAGTCAAGCATGAAGGTAAAAATAATAACCTAATAGAATTAATAATAAATGAGCCTGCTTTTAAAATGACAAAAGAAGAGATATTATCTATAATGGATCCTAATAACTTTGTAGGAAGAGCCCCAGAACAAGTTGTAGAATTTGTAGAAGAGGTATTAGATCCAGCTATAGCTGAATTTAAAGATTCTATAGGAATGAAAATAGATTTACATGTATAAATAAAATAATATAAATAAAAA
Source organism: Peptostreptococcaceae bacterium (assembly GCA_051654865.1). GTDB lineage: Bacteria > Bacillota > Clostridia > Peptostreptococcales > Peptostreptococcaceae > JBOFOR01. The sequence continues at coordinate 23,145 of JBOFYV010000103.1, read as the reverse complement.
GTGTTGAATATATCAACACTTTTTTTATTTATATACTAAGTCAATATGATTTATGAATAAAAAGAATTATTACCGTTAAAGTAATATATTTCCAAGGAAAAGAATTTGATTTATAGATGAATTAAATTGGTTATTATTGCAAAAAGTAATAGCATATCTAGTAAGGAGGAGTTATAATGGCAGGAAACACAAATACAAATAAGAAATTAACTCTAGCATCATTAATACTGATGATATTTACATCAGTATTTGGTTTTGCAAATATGCCAAGAGCATTTTTCTTAATGGGATATGCAGCTATACCTTGGTATGTACTTAGTGCAATTTTATTCTTTATACCATATGCATTTATGATGGCAGAGTTTGGTGCATCATACAAAAAAGAAACAGGAGGGATTTACTCTTGGATGGAGAAGTCTGTAGGTGCAAAATATGCATTTATAGGAACTTTCATGTGGTATGCATCTTATATAATATGGATGGTAAATGTATCATCTAGTATATGGATACCTTTATCTAATGCTATATTTGGAAGTGATAGAACGACAGAATTAGCATTTATGGGTCTAAATGCAACACAAATATTAGGTATACTAGGTTGTCTATGGATATTATTTGTAACATTTGTAGCGACTAAAGGAGTAGAAAAAATAACAAAGGTAACATCAATTGGTGGTACAGCAGTAGCGTTATTAAATATAGTACTGCTAGTAGGTGGTTTTTTGGTACTAGCATTAAATGGATTTGAGTTTGCTCAACCTATAACTAATGTAGCAAAAAGCTTTACAACATCGCCAAATCCAGCATATCAAACGCCAATATCAATGCTATCATTCTTAACATTTGCAATATTTGCGTTTGGAGGATTAGAGGTATTAGGAGGATTAGTTGACCAAACTGAAAATGCAGAAACAACATTCCCAAAAGGTTTAACAATTGCAGCAATAGTTATTGCAGTTGGATATGCAATAGGAATATTTGCAATAGGAATGTTTGTTAATTGGGAACAAGTACTTTCTGTAGAATCAGTTCATATGGGTAATGTTGCTTATATAACTATACAGAACTTAGGTTATGAATTAGGTAAAGCTTTTGGTATGGCAGACAGTTCAGCAATAACAATGGGGCTATGGTTTGCTAGATTTGTTGGTTTATCTATGTTCTTAGCATTTACAGGAGCTTTCTTTACACTAACATACTCGCCATTAAAAACATTGATAGAAGGATCTCCAAAGGAGATATGGCCAGGTAAAATGAGTGAGACTGTAGATGGAATGCCAGTGAATGCAATGAAAATACAAGCTATAATAGCTATAGTAATAATACTTATAATTTCGTTTGGTGGAAGTAACGGTAGTGCATTCTTTAACATACTAGCACTTATGACAAATGTTGCAATGACGATACCATATATATTCCTATCAGCAGCTTTTCCTGCATTTAAGAAGAAACAATTAGCAGGAGAAGTGGAAAAACCATTTGTTGTTTACAAATCATATGGAGCAGCATTAACAGCTTCAATAATAGTAAGTGTAGTTGTAGGGTTTGCAAATGTATTTACTATAATAGAGCCTTCTATAACATCAGGTGGATTAAACACAAGCACAATATTTATGATAGCTGGACCAGTAATATTTACTTTAATAGCATTCTTACTATATTATTTATATGAAAGAAAATATAAATAAATAAATTATATAATTAACCTTAAAAAGTCGATAAATTATCGACTTTTTTTATTTTGTAAATTTGAAAACGTTATTGTATACAGGGTTCAAAATTCAGTATACTGGTATACTGTACTTTTAATATGATTAGCTTTAAAACTATTGTGTTAATAATTATTTTAATGTAAACTAAAAAGGAATTAGAAAGTTAATAAACTAACATCTGGGGTGATAAAATGAAATGTATAGTATCTGATACAATAAACTTTTTATCTAAGACATTTCCAAAAATATATTCTAACTTATACTTAGAATATCTAAAACAGTATTCTGCAACTTATAATGTAAATAAAACACAATTAAGGGCTTTAATGTTTGTAAGAAATTATGGGGCAATAAGTATGACAGATTTATGTGCTAAATTGAATATTGAAAAAGGTAGTTTAACTAGTATGGTAGACGATTTAACACAAAAAGGATATGTAGTTAGAGAAAAAGATTTAACAGATAGAAGAAAGTATTTAATAACAATAACTGAAAAAGGGATAAAGTTAGCATCAGATTTTATGGAAAAGCTTAGTGTACAACTTGAGGAAAAGCTTTTTAGATTATCAGAAGATGATCGAGAAAAATATATGCAGGCTATAAATACATTACAGTACATATTAAATAAAGAAGAATTAAATTAATAATTAATAAATAAAAAGGGCTAACTATAAGAGTTAACCCTTTTTATTTATTAATTATTAAATAATACTAGTTTTATTAAGCTTCTGTAGAAGCTAAGCTCTTATTTTTATTTAGTTCAACATATTTTTCTAGACCTTCTTTTAATAATGTAGCGGCTTTATAAAGATCATGCTCATTAAGAATATACGCTAATCTTATTTCATCTCTACCTAATCCAGGTGTAGCATAAAATCCTTCGGCAGGACATGCCATAACTGTTTCGCCGTCTTTACTAAAATCTGTAAGCATCCATATAACAAAATCTTCTGCATTATCAACTGGTAGTTTAGCGACAATATAAAATGCACCAGTAGGCTTTTCACATATTACACCATCAACTTTAATTAATTCATTATATAATACATCTCTTCTTTTTTTGTATTCTTCATTTACATCTTTAAAGTATGAGTAAGGTGTATTATATAATTCAACTGAACCTACTTGATCTAAAGTAGAAACGCACAGTCTTCCTTGGCACAATTTAAGAATTTCTGCAATTAGACATTTATCCTTAGATGCAATAGATCCAATTCTAGCTCCACATGCACTATAGCGCTTAGATACACTATCTATTATTACAACTCTATCTTCAAGACCTTTAACATTACCGAAGCTAGTATAATCTAGACCGTCATACACAAACTCTCTATAAACTTCATCTGCAACTATCCATAAATCGTTTTCTTTTGCTATATCAGCTATCATATTAATTTCTTCTGTTGTATAAACTGTACCAGTTGGATTTCCAGGGTTTGAGAGTAATATTGCTTTCGTTTTGTTATTTATCAAAGATGTGATTATTTCTTTTGATGGTAAATGAAACCCATCTTCAGCTCTAGTTGTTATAGGTTGAACATTTACATTTATAGATTGACCAAAGCCGTTATAGTTAGTGTAGAATGGTTCAGGAATTAATAAATTATCTTCTGGATCGCAGATAGCCATAATTGTAAATAATAATGCTTCACTACCTCCATTTGTGATTAGTATTTCATCACTATCAAAGTGCATATCATATGTAGTGTAGTACTTTTGAAGTGAAGAGATTAGTTCTGGTATACCTGGAGATACTGCATATTCAAGAACTTCACTATCAAAATTTTTAACAGCGTCAAAGAATCCTTTAGGAGTTTTAATATCAGGTTGACCTATATTTAAATGATAAACTTTAGTTCCACGAGCCTTAGCTTCTTGTGCATAAGGAACTAATTTTCTAATTGGAGAAGCCTGCATAGCAGTAATTCTCTTTGAGTACTTCATTTAAACTACCCCCTATTATTTGAACATAATAAAATATGTTAAAACTAGTATTTTAACATTATAGTATCATATCTATACCCAAAAATCATTACAAAGTAATCGGTAAAGTTATTGATTTTAAGTAGATAATAACTTAAAAACATATATAATATAATTGATATACAAATAAAATAAATTCTGTATAAATAAAATGACTATAAACTAAATAATATTAAAGAAAATATAATTAATAATATCTTATATTTAGTATAATATTATTTATGATATTAAAATAGAGGTGCGAATATGAAAGAACTTAGAAGAGACTGGATAAATGACGATAAAGTAATACTTGCCCAAGATAGATCTAAAAGACCTATGGACAAAATAATCTATGATGAAGAAGAAGAAAGTTATAATGAATATGAAAAAGAATGTCCATTTTGCAGAGGTAATGAAGAATATACTCCAAGTGAGACATTTAAAATAGAAGGTAACCAAGGTTGGAATGTAAGATCTACTGATAATAAGTACCCTATTGTTGACGATGTATCTACTGAGATATATGGAGCTCACGAAGTTATGATTGATACATATAGGCACAATGGATCGTTTTATAATATGAGTATAGATGAGTTTACAAATTTATTTACTATGTATAAAAATAGGTACTGTGAGTTTATAAATAAACCTAAGGTTGAATATGTAAGTATATTTAAAAATTTCCTAAGAAAAGCTGGAGCATCTTTGCAACATCCACATTCTCAGATAATATCAATACCATTATTGCCTCCAGATGTAGAAAAAGAAATCAGTGTTGCTAAAAACTATTATAATACTAATAAGAGTTGTATGTATACGGATGTGATAAACTCTGAAATAAAGTATAACAAACGAGTTGTAAATAATAGCGATAAATTTTTAGTTATAATTCCTTATGCAAGTAGGTATAGCGGAGAAGTAAGAGTTATTTTTAAAGAAAAGATAAAATTTGAGGAGATAGATAATAGTAGTATAGAAGAATTATCTCAACTGTTTAATAAATTATTTAATAATCTATACACTGTTAATGGATATTGTCCATTTAATTTATATATTCATACACACCCAATAAGTGAAAAGACTATAGAATACTATAATGTACATATACATATTGTGCCAAGACGATATAGCTATGGAGGTTTTGAACTAGGTACTGGGATATATGTGTCATCATTAAATCCAGAGGAATTTGCTGAGAAGTTAAAGTTTAGTTAATAAATTTTATAATAGGGTAAAATGAGTGTTAATATACATAATAAAATGGGTAATATAAAATATATGATAGAGCAACTAAGGAGGAAAATATGAAATTTATATCATGGAATGTTAATGGAATAAGAGCTTGTGTTGAAAAAGGATTTTTAGACTACTTTAAAGAAGTTGATGCAGATATATTTTGCTTGCAAGAAACTAAATTACAAGAAGGACAAATAAATCTAGACTTAGAGGGATATTATCAATATTGGAACTATGCTGTTAAGAAAGGATATTCAGGAACTGCAATATTCACTAAGCAAAAGCCGTTGAATGTAACTTACGGTATAGGAATAGAAGAGCATGATCAAGAAGGTAGAGTAATAACTTTAGAATTTGATGATTTTCATTTCATAACAGTATATACGCCTAATTCTCAAACTGAACTAAAAAGATTAGAATATAGGATGAAATGGGAAGCAGATTTTAGAAATTATTTACTTAAGCTAGATGAGGTAAAGCCTGTAATAGTGTGTGGAGATTTAAACGTTGCACATAAAGAAATAGATTTAAAAAATCCAAAAACAAATAAGAAAAATGCAGGATTCACTGATGAAGAACGTAGCAGAATGAGTGATTTACTAGAAAGTGGTTTTATTGATACTTTTAGATATTTTGAGCCAAATAAAGAGGGAATGTACTCTTGGTGGTCATATAGATTTAATGCTAGAAATAAAAATGCAGGATGGAGAATCGATTATTTTATTGCATCACAAAAAATAAAAAGCAGATTAGTTAGTGCAGATATTCATACTAACATATTAGGATCAGATCATTGCCCTGTGGAATTAGTTATAAAATAGTAAAAAATATGTATTTTTTCAAAAATAAATAATAAATTTATTCTAATGTTAATAGAATATATAGTAGCTTATATAATTTAATTATTTATAACGAGGGGGATACATATGAATATATTGGACTTAAAACACAAGTTAGAAAAAGGGAAATCTTTAGGTGGAGAAGTAGTATATATAAAGGAAGATAATCTTATCTGTGGTATAGGATCTGTATATAAGAATAAAGAAAGTAAAAGTATAACTTTATTAAAATCTAAAGAAGAATCTGTTAAAGTAGAGAGCTTTATAGAAATACTTAATGAATTATATGCAACCGTAGGAAATGGAGAAGTTTTTATAGGGGATGAAGATTACATTAGGACTAGTAATAAAGAAATTGTAAGTGTTGAGTTCGCACAGTATGAAATGATAAAAATGTTATTCATAAATGTATAAAAAAGATAGACTTATTATTAAGTCTATCTTTTTTTTATAATAGGGGAATCAATCAAAAATTGATTCGTTTTTCCCATTTTATAGGCTAAGTCTATGATTTTTTTTTCATCTCTAGTTAATTCTCTATTTAAAATTTTTGAGAATTCCTCAAATAACTTATCGTAATCTACTTGTGATTTTAAATTACGCTTTACGGAGCTAGATTTAACTGTCGTGTACATATATACATCAGGTACTATGCTTGGAGAGTAAATCTTAATAAATACTTGTGCAGTATAATATGCATCATTTAATGCATTATGATAAGATTTATCTTGCTCTAATCCTAATACTTGTATTGCATTTTGCAATCCGATACTTTTACCAGCAGGGTTATTAAAGTATATAGATGCATAGTGTTGAATATTAATATAAGATTTTGGTAATGTTTTAAAAGGTAAATCATAAAACGTTATATTTCTATATAATTCTTTTAAGTCACCTGTACCCCAAACACATAGAATTGGTTTTTTTGAGCCTATAAACTTTTTAAATTCTTTATAAACTTGAGGAAAACTAGGTGCATCTTTAACTGTATCCAGTGTTATACTAGTCATTTTACTAACAAAAGGATGAATTTGCTTGTAAATCTCAGGTTTTACATAACTATTAAATGTATCAATCATATTAAAATGAGAGTCTAACTTAATAGCGCCGATTTGAATTATTTCAAAAGGACACTTTTCGTTAGAAACTGTTTTATTTATTGACCTATCAAATCCTTGATTAAATTCTAAATCAAAAATTATATATTCCATAATACTTCTCTCCTAAATTTTTTTTGTAGCTAAATTTACATATATTATTTAAATTATACAAATTAAAATAAATTTTATCTAAGCTAATATTTAAAAAGTGTGTATAGTTTAGTATACCCTATATTTATGAAAATGTTAAACATTGAGTGAAAGTAATAAAAATAAATTGAATATATTAGTAATAAAAATATTGTAAACTTTATCCAGGTAATATATAATAAAATAAATAAAAAACGAACAAAATACAAAGATGTTAGAGTTATAATAAATTTTTATAACGAATTATAATTATTAAAAACAAAATAAAATACAAATATAATAGGGGGAATTATGAAAAATTTGTTATACACTATAGAAAAAGATAAACACAATAAAGAAGATTTATCAGAAATTTTATCAAAACATAGTAATATTAAATTTGTATCACTAATGGGAGTTGACCTAGGAGGAAATGCGACAGATGAAAAAATACCTGTTAAATTGTTTTTAGAAGACATAGAAAGTTTTCTGGAATCTGCAATACAAACAGATGGATCAAGTGTTGAACTTTATAATATAGCAACTCTAAATAATGCAAAAGTTGATTTAATGCCAGATGTTGATTCGAAATGGTATGTTGATTATAATTTTGAGCATATTGATGAAGAGCTAAATCTTCCAATAGGAACACTTAGGATACCTGCGTTTTTAATACATGATAATAAAAAAGTTTGTTCAAGAGGAATACTTAGAAAAGCAGAAAGATATTTCAAAAAATCGTTAATAGAGTTATTTGCTGAATATCCACATGCAATAAATAATATAGGAATAGACAATGTATCTGATATAGATGATATAATGTTAACTTCTGCAACAGAACTAGAGTTTTGGGTAAATACTCCAGAAGATAAAGCAGATTTAGAAAAATTATCGGCATCACAAAGTTTAAAAGAACAATATTGGAAAAGAACTCATGGAATAATAAGAACTTGTTTAGAAAAAAGTTTACTAATTCTTGAAGATTTAGGCATAAATCCAGAGATGGCTCATAAAGAAGTTGGAGGAATAAACAGTTCTATAAGTATTGATGGTAAAACTAAACATGCGATGGAACAATTAGAAGTATCCTGGAAGTTTTCGAATCCATTACAAGCAGCAGACAATGAATTATTAGTGAGAGAGATAATAGAAGACATATTTACATCGAATGGTTTAGAGGTAACGTTTAAAGCGAAGCCGATATATGGAGTTGCAGGTAGTGGGGGGCATACTCATGTTGGAGTAAGCGTAAAGCTAAAGGATGGTAGTATTAAAAACTTATTTGCACCAAGAGATGTAAGAGAAGATTATTTAAGTGAAATTGGATATGGTGCTCTTATGGGATTACTTCATAATTATGAAGTTTTAAATCCGATAGTTACTTCATCAAATGATGCATTTAATAGATTAGTGCCAGGATTTGAAGCTCCTGTATGTACAGTTACATCACTTGGACATTCTTATGAGGTTCCATCAAGGAATAGATCGGTATTAGTTGGTTTAGTTAGAGATATTAAAAATCCAAAAACTGTAAGATTTGAATTAAGATCACCAAATCCATTATCTAACACATACTTAGTAATAGCAGGATGTTATCAAACAATGCTAGATGGTATAAAAGCAGCTGTTAAAAGTAAATTAACAACAAAAGATCTTGAAAGAGAGTTATCTAAAGATGTAGGAGAAGAAAGCTTTTACTTAGAAAAAGATAGAGTTTACAGAGATGAAAATGATGTATTTGAACATTATTCTTTGGAAGAAAGAAATGCTAGATTTGGTACTCCACCAGCAACTGTGTATGAGAACTTTAATAATATTGAAAAATATGAGTATAAATTAGAGTCATTAAAACAAGGGGATGTATTCACTGACACAATAATAGATTCATTTAAAACAGGTGCAATATATAAATGGAAAGAAGAATTAAAAAATAGAATTATAGAAAAACATATGGAAACGATAAGAAGTTGTGTAAGGCTTCATCAAAAAGAAAATATGGATGCATTAGATGAAGTTATGTGGAAATCAATAGCAGACATTAAATTTAATGTAATGAAGGATACTTTAACAAAAAAATCTTTATTTACACAAATAAAAGAAGCAATAGACCTAAAGGAATATAAAACTGTTTCTGATTTACAATTAGAATTAAAAGAAAATATGCAACAAATACAACAACTATATATTCAATATAAGAAAAATATATATTAAAGAAAGGAGGCATATGCCTCCTTTTTAGTTTATAAGAAAGACATAAATAGCTTTTTATAGATATCAATATTGAAAAATAAAAAAAAACACACTACAATTAATGTGAAAACTTTTGAAAAAAGGAGGGTAGCTATGAAGTCATATATTAAAAAAAAGTTGGATACTAAAAACTCAATTAAAGAAATTATAACTAATAAAATGATACAGTTAATACTAGTGGTATTTATAATTGTAATAATATGTATAGAGCCTGCATTTGTTTCTATAAATAATATTAGAAATATATTAGCACAATCATCTATACGTATAATAATTGCATTAGGTGTAGGTGGAATAATAGTAACTCAAGGTATAGATCTATCAGCAGGGCGTGTAATTGGTTTAGCTGCAGTTGTATCATCATCAATGCTGCAAGCAACCGATTATGCTTACCGTATGTATCCAGAACTTCAGAAGCTACCGATAATATTACCTATAATGATAGTTATGACACTTTGTGGATTAATAGGAGGAGTAAATGGATGGGCAATTGCAAAGCTTAAAATACCTCCATTTATAGCGACGATGGGAACTATGTTAATTGTCTATGGATTGACATCGTTATACTTTGATAGGCCACCATATGGAGCACAACCAATAGCAGGTTTAGATCCTGCATTTATAAAGTTAGCTCAAGGGAGTATAGGAACTGGAGATTTTAGAATACCATATCTTATCATATATGCTATTATTATAGCTATAATAATGTGGTTTTTATGGAATAAAACCACATTAGGTAAAAGTATATTTGCAATAGGTAGAAATCAAAAAGAGGCAGAATTTTTAGACACAAATATTATATGTAATATAATAATGATATATATAATAGCAGGTTTATTATATGGAATAGCAGGCTCACTAGAGGCAGCTAGATTAGGGAATGTAACTAATAACACTGGATTTATGTATGAAATGGATGCTATTGTAGCTTGTGTTGTTGGAGGAGTTTCTTTTTCGGGTGGTGTAGGTAGCATAGGTGGAATAATAACAGGAGTTTTAATATTCCAGGTAATAAATTATGGTCTAGCTTTCATAGGGGTTAGTACCTACTTACAATTTATTGTAAAAGGAGTAATTATAATTGCAGCAGTAGCATTAGATACAAGAAAATATACTAAAAAATCTTAATATAGCCAACACTAAATATAAAAAGTCCTTTTTAAAAAGGGCTTTTTATATTTATGTGTTGAAAATAATAAATTATAGTATAAATGTAATAAAAATCATTATTTATGTCAATATTAATAAACGTTAATAAAAGGAGTTGATAAAAATATATGATTAAAAATAAAAATATGATAATAAGTACAATATTATCATTAACCTTTTTTATTTTTTTGGGAATAAACACTAGGGTTGAGAGTGTAAGTGAAGATGTTAATATTGATTTGCTAATAGAAAATAAAAAAAATCAAGAAGAGTTAGAAGCACAAATATTAAAACTTGAAGAAGAAATAAAAAATAAAATGAATCTTATGGATGAAGCTCAGATGAATAATGATAATGTTCAAGTTGTTACTGTTAGCTTTGTTGAGGATCAGAATTTAGTAGAAACTAATGAAGATGTAGAAAATAACATTGAACTAGAAATTATGAAACTAAAAGGGTATAAAGATGAAATAAAAAAGGAATTAGAAAGTTATATAATAGAAAGTGTTAAATTAGAAAAGAATATCGAAAAAGAAAAACAAAATTATTTGGCTGAAAATAGTGTGGAATATATTAGCTGCTTGTGGCCTTTAGAGTCATATAGAACAATAAGTTCGCCTTTTGGTGATAGAATACATCCAATAACAGGTAAAAAAACCTTTCATAAGGGTATAGATATACCTGCACCTCAAAATACAGATATTTTAGCCGTGGATGATGGAATTGTTACATTTTCTGGTGTACAAAATGGATATGGTAATGTAATTAAAATAAAACATTTTGATGGTAAGGAAACTGTATATGCTCATAACACTTCTAATATAGCAAAAGAAGGAGATATTGTGAAGATGGGAAGTGTAATAGCTAAAGTTGGTACAACGGGAAATTCAACAGGTAATCATATACACTTTGAAACAATCATAAATGGAGAAAATATAAATCCTGAAAATGTTGCAACAAGATAAACTAGAAAATAATAATTAAATTATAAAATTGACTTTACATAATAATTACAAAATTAATTCTTTAAAGAGGATTTAATGATGGATATATAGAATTTATACATTACAAAATTAATAACTTAGAAGGGGGGAATATTTTAATGAGGAATAAATTATTGGTGGATATAATTGTGTATATACTATCTCCAATTTTAGTACTTAGTTTTGTAGATGATGCTATAACTAAATTTTTTATAGCGATTTTAATTTTGGGAATAGTATTATATACTATAATGGTAAAAAGTAAAGAAAAGAGAATTAATTTAAGTGGGATAATGTTTTCTGTAATATGTATAATGTTTTTCTCACTAAAACAAACGATTCAATCTAATTATGAAATCTATGTTTATAATACGTATTTTCTAATAGTTGGTTCGATTATAATTAATGCATTTTCTCTATTGAATAAAAATATTATTAAACAAGTGTATATAGATTTTTTGAAGTGTAAAGGGTGGTCTGAACTTAATATTTGGAATGTTTTAAAAAAAGCGCAGTACCCATACTACTTTAATAAAATGTCATCAATAATATCTATACATATTTTAACGATTGCTTTGATTAGGGTATATTCTATGTACAATTATGGTACTGGAGGATACACAACAACAACTGATTTACAAATACTAGCAAGTGTATTATTTGTTATTGGAGAGCTATATATTATATCTAAAATAGCCAATACACCAAAACCTAAGAATGATGGAATTAGCCAAAATAAAAATATTAAAAATAATGTGTCTAGTAAAAGAGTAATAAATTTAAATCAATATAAAAATATGAATAAATAACAAGAGCCTAACTCTTGTTATTTATCATTTCAGAAATATATAATCCAACTTTATCTAAATGTATAAAGTTTTTCAATTCTTTAATATTACCATGCATAAAGTTCATGATAGAGTTAAAATTACCACTAGCTAAATTTTCAAAAATACCTTTTAAATCAACTTCATCATTATATACAAGCCCTATACCTTTATCAATTATAAATTTGGCATTTTCAATCTCTTGTCCAATCTTAGGAACCTTTACGATAACTGGTGTTTGAGAGTGTATTGCCTCAAATAATGTAGCGCCACCTGGTTTTGTAATCATTAAGTCATAATTTTTTATCAAATTATGCATATCATTTACATATCCTAGAACTTTTATATTAGATAAAGGCTTTTTAGATGTTAGATAATTATAAAGCTTGGTATTATTACCTGTAACTATTGTTATCTCTAAATTATCTTTATATTTTTCGATAAAATTATCCATCCAATACATAAAATCGTGATTAAAATCAAAGAGACCTCTACCACCACCTAAAACAAGTAGTCTGTATTTATTAGAATTAAATTCCTTATTGTTACAACAAAAACTATTGTTAATAGGAACTCCGGTTACTTTTATACAGTCTGGATTCATTCCTTTTTGAACAAATCTATTTTTTATTTCAGGAGATGGAACAAAGTACATATCTGTACCAGGGTATACCCATTCTAAGCTATCTACTACATCTGTAATGACGGTTAATGTAGGGATTTTCATATCAGGATGCTTAGCCTTAAAATTATAAATACAAGCTGCGGCTAAAGGGAATGTTGATATTATTAAATCGGGTTTTTTTTCTAGTATGTATTCTATAAGTTTAGGCGTATATAACTTATGGGCAATATCACGCCTAGGATCAAATGATTTTTTTAGGTAGTAATAATAGTTATATAAACCAGGAGTATATTTAGTGTTACTTTCATAAAGCTTAACCATAGGCTTGTTCATTCTAGGTATACTAGCAGCTATAAAATTTTCTATAATAATATTCCAATCATTATGTTGTTCGAGTACATAGTTTCTAATAGCTTTAGCAGCACTGATATGACCAGCTCCAAACTGTGCAGTAAGAATTAGAATAGTCTTTTTTTCATTTTGGCACATTATAATTCACCTCTATTATTTAAACTGTGTTAATTATAGTATTATACATCTCAAGTATAATTAAAGCAATATTAATAAAACTTATTAAAATAAAAGAGGATATATTTATAAAAGGTTGAAAGTTTATAAAAGAGGTGGTGGTATGGAAACATTAGATAAAGATAAAGAGTTATACCAAGAGGTTGATTCAGAAGTTTTTTATATCTTAAAAATGATCATATATTCTACTATTGGAATAATTATATTCTTTATACCTATTAATATTAATGGAGAAAATATGACAATTCTATATCATATGTCACATAAACTACAAAATAGTTATAGAATATTTTTACAGGCTTGTATTGTAGTTTTTGTTACTATAAATTATATAAGAGAAGTAATATTAAATAAGGACAAAGTATTTGGTATAAAAAAGATATTAATGCATTCAAAATTAATATCAATAATACTAATTATAAATGTATTTTATGGAAAAAATAAGGGAGTACTAACTAATATAGATACAGTATTTTTAATAGAAGAGACAGTACTTAACTTAGCTACAATGTTACCATTAAGTGCAATATTTATTACTTTCATATTAGACTATGGACTAGTAGAGATTATAGAATCATACTTTCAAAAGATTATGAAAAAAACATTTAACCTAAGTGGAAAGACGATTTTAAATATTGTATTTTATATATTCACAGATAGTTTTTGTGGATATTTTATGACTGAAAAACTATATACTGATGGAAAGATAAGACAAAACGAAGCATGTATACTAATTTTAAATTTTTCTATTTTATCGTATCCAATGATAACATATATGTCAGAAGAGCTTAATTTAAAAAAATTTAATCTAATAATAATTAGCATATTAGTATTAATTATGACTAATATAATTTTATCTAAACTATACCCTATAACAAAGAAAAAAAAATCATACTATATAAAAACTACGTATAAAGAATCTATTCATAAGAAGAATAAGTTCAAAAAGGCAATTAAAAAACATCTAAATAATAGGACTGATAAAAATATATTTGAAAGTATTATAAATAATCTTGAAGAATCAATATATATAATAATGAAATTAATACCATCAGTAGTGATAGTTTTATATATAGGCTATTTTGTAATTAATTATGAGATAATAACTGATATAATTAATAGTATGATGTATCCTATAGTAACTATATTAAAAATACCAGACTATAAACAGTTGAGTAGGTTTATAATTAATTTATTTTATAATAATATTATTGCTATTGATTTGATTTATATAAATATTGATTATGTAACTAAGTTTTTAATCGGTATAGTAGTGGTATTAAATTGTACAAGTATAAGTACTAATATGATATACATATCAAACTCTAAAATACCGATAAGCAAAAGTGAGGCTTTACTTTCTTATGTATTTAGAAACTTAATAATAATATTTATTTATTTTACAGGATATTATCTTTATATGGGGTACATAAAATAGAAATAAAACAATATATTATAAGAGGAGATAAAAATGGACAATAAAATATTAGAAACGTATTTATTAGAAGTATTAAAAATAGCAAGCCCAACAGGGTATACAAAAAATATAGTAGAATATATAAAAAATGAATTAGAAGAATTAGGAGTAGAATATAAAATTAGCAAAAAGGGTGTTTTAGTTGCAACAATTAAAGGTGAAGAAGAAGATGATGATATAACCTTATCATCTCATATAGATACATTAGGAGCTATAGTAAAAGAAATAAAGTCAAATGGTAGATTAGGAATAAGCCAAATTGGTGGGTATATGATGTCATCGGTAGAAGGAGAAGATGTATTAGTTCACACTAGGGGTGAAAATATATATGAAGGCACTCTGCAGACAATAAGGCCATCTATTCATATACACGGGAATGAGGCTAAAGAATTACCAAGAGAAGCAAAAAATTATGAAATTGTTTTAGATGAAGAAGTTTTTAATAGGGAGGATATATTAGATTTAGGTATAGATGTTGGAGATATAATTTCATTTAACACAAGAACTAAAATAACTAAAAGTGGATTTATAAAGTCTAGATATCTAGACGATAAAGCATCTGTAGCAGTTATACTATTTACAATAAAATATATAGTTATCAATAATATTAAACCTAGAAAAAATATAAACTTTTTATTTAGCAATTATGAAGAAGTGGGACATGGATCTTCTACATTCATACCATCTAATACTAGTGAGTTTATAGCTGTAGATATGGGATGTCCAGGAGAAGGTCAAAATTCTACTGAATATGATGTTTGTATATGTACAAAAGACTCAAATGGACCTTATGATTATGAGTTTATAAATCAATTGGTAGGAGTTTGTAAAGAAAATGGTATAAACTATAAGTTAGATGTATATCCTAATTATGGGTCTGATGCAACCGCAGCATTAAAATCAGGATTAGATGCTAAATTTGCTCTTATAGGTCCAGGAGTTTATGCATCTCATGGATATGAAAGGACGCATATAAAATCTATAATAGAAACATTTAAGTTAATTATAAACTATATAAAATAAATAATATTATATCTTATAATTATAAATGAATTAGAAATGAATATAAAACGTTAAAAAAATAAGTATACTATGTTATAATATTATATAAATAATATAAAAAGAGGTATATTTATGAATAAATTAGCAAGAAGTTTGTTGATAATCTGTGCTACTTTATTAACTACAGCATGTAATGACAGTAACCAAATAAAAGATAGTAGAATGATAGACCTTGACTCATCATCAGTAATTAATAATGAGAATAAATCCAATGTTGAAGATGACAAGAGTAGCAAAGAAGGATTAAAA
This sequence comes from Peptostreptococcaceae bacterium, assembly GCA_051654865.1. Taxonomy (GTDB): domain Bacteria; phylum Bacillota; class Clostridia; order Peptostreptococcales; family Peptostreptococcaceae; genus JBOFOR01. The sequence continues at coordinate 7,014 of JBOFYV010000103.1, read as the reverse complement.
AATACAAGTAAATCTTTAGAAACAATAAATCTTCCAATAATATTAATGACAAAAGATGTTAAGGATGAAAAAAATATTAAATATCTAGAAATTAATGAAAATATTACAATCCAAGAGAAAATTGAATTAACAGCAACTGCTATCTCTAAAGAATGCTTCAATAGCTTGCCGATAAAAGTAAGCGTTGATAATGGAGATATTGCACATGTAGATTTAATAGAACCAGAAAATGTAAAAAATACTAGAGTAACTTGGAAGGATGACTACCTAAATGAAGAAATAAAAGAATATACAATTAGTATAATATTAAAAAATTTACTCCAAGAAAACTACAAAGGTGAATGGATCGATAAAGTTCAGCTATACCACGAAGGTGAATTAATTTCTTTAAATTAAAAAATCAGTATTAGAAAAATTAAATTTCTAATACTGATTTTTTTTATTAGTCTAAAAATATGATGTCTTCATCCATTATCTCATCTTCATATAAATAATCTTGGCTAGAGATAAAAGATGCTATAGAAAATAATCCAACACCAGCCAATATTTTTAATTGTTGTTTGGCTATGAATTTAAATGTAGGAAGAGTTACTTTTCTTAGAGTAGGATTAATTAGTGATGCTGTAGTTAGAGCACCTCCAATGACAATTCCTGAAGTTAACCCTGGATTATTTTTAATAATTTTTTTTGCGTTTGAAACCTGATTAGAACAATATGGACAACTATGGTTACTATAATCTTTTGAAGTCATAAAATCACTCCAATCTTAAGTTTTGTAATTTAAATTTTAATGCTATAAATAGAGTATGCAATTAGTGCAAAATTATAATAGAAATATATAATAACTTATTAAAATATTTAAATAACAAATAACAGTAACCACATTTATACATATTCATATAATTATAGTAGACAACATAAGTTTTTTCTTATGGGGGCAAAAATACAGCAAAGGAGTTTTGGCATATTATGAGAAAGAAAAAAAAATCAAGTTGTTCTTGTACACCTCAACCAGAGGTTTGTAATCCATGTAATGAAGTAAATTCACATAAGGGGTCATGTGGATGTAAAAAACCTGTAAAGAAATACGTAGAATGTCCATGTGATGATTATGAGATAACATGTACAGATAAATGTGTAAAATTAGCTAAACAAGCAGAAGATTTATTTGAAAAAGCATTAGAGTATGAATGTAAAGCTACAGAGGCATACGAGCAAGCAAAAGAATGTGAAAAATCATCAAAAGTACTATGCACAAAAGCAGAAAATTTGTTTAATAAAGCTAATATAAGTGAAAAAGAAGCAAAAGCAGCAGAGTGTAAAGCAAAAGAACTGATGGAAAAAGCAGAAAAGCTTAAAGAGCAAGCTAAATGTTTATACAAAGAAGCTGAATGTGCACAAAAAGAAGCTCAAACTAACTGTGAACAAGCTAAGTGCTTATTTGAGAAAGCTCAAGATTACAATGAAAAAGCTAAGGCTTTATATAACCAAGCATTAAAATGTGATGAAAAAGCTTTAGAATGCTATAAAACAGCGGGAGAAAAAATAAAAGAATACGAAGCTAAATCTAAAAAATGTGAAGCTATGATGGAAAAATGTATGAACAAAATAGATGAATGTCACAAAAAACCAAGTTGTGATTGTAAAGTAGAATGTAAGCCATCAACAAAAAGCTGCAAAGAAAAACAAGAAATAATATATATAGAAGATACTAAAGTTAAAGTTAATAAAGGTTGCTCAACTTATGTAAGTCCAATGTATGATATGTATCAAATGCAATATATGGGTGAATTTGCAGATCAATATCCAAACTTAGAGATGCCATATATGAATTCATATATGGGACAATGTGAAGATATGAATGATATGTGGATGAATTACTATATGATGATGCAAAATATGATGATGCAAAATATGATGCAACCTAGAGATTTTGACTAGTCAAAAAGGATGCTTTTAAGCATCCTTTTGTTTTATTTTAGTAATTCTTTTTCAATAGTTTTATATAGCGTTTCCATCATATAGTTAAATTGTTTAGTAGACTCTAGATAATTTGCGACTAGTGGAGAATTAAAGAAAGTTTCATATTCTTTGTTAAGAACTTGCAATTTTCTAGAGGCATCCTCCATAGTGTAATTTGAAAAAAGAGTATTTTTTTTGCTAATATAGTTATCAAATTGTCTTTTAGCAGAACGATTTTTTTCTAAATCATTCTTACATTTGTTCATATTTCTGAATTCATCAGTAGATTTTATATAAGTAGCAAACTCTTTGGCCTTTAAATTTATATTCATACTTATCCCTCCTAATAAATGCACTATAATATAGTTTATATAAAGATATAACTATATAGACTATATTATTAATAAAATATAAAAATCAATTAAAAGTGTATCAATATGAGGATAAGTATAATAGTATATAAGGTGTTATGTTTGACATTAAAAAATTGACAACGTGGAAAAAGAAGGTCTTATATACTAAGACCTTCTTTTTATAATTGTATTATTTAGAATTGATTGAAGTTAAATAACTTAAAAATTGTTCAAACATAACACCATCATTTCTGTCAGTATCAAAGGTTGATGTATACTCAACTGTCTTATGTATAAATTTTGTAGCAGTATTAATAGAAAAATTAAAATCATGATTATTAGCAAGCATTCCACAAACAATAGATGTAAAGATATCACCGGTACCACTATAAGAACGATTATTATACCCGATGCCTATAAAGAAAAACTCATCAATTTCTTTATCATATCCCAAATTGATTATGTTATTGTCCTCGATAATACCAGTAATAACTACTTTGTTAGGTCCTAGCATACAAATTTCTTTTGCTATTTGAATTAATTCAGACCTAGTATAATCTTTTTTAGAGTAGTCTCTATTAGTTAGAAAACAAGCCTCTGTTAAATTAGGTGTAGTTAAGTTAGATAATTTAACTAAGTTTTTAATTTTATTTCTCATTTCATTTGAGAATATTGGATACATAACACCATTATCCCCCATTACAGGGTCTACAACTACTAATGAATTTTTATTATTTTCTATAAAATTAGAAACGATATCTATTTGATTTTCAGAACCTAAGAAACCACTATAAATACAATCAAATTCAACGTTTAAATTTTTCCAAACTTTTGAATACTTGTCCATTTCATTTGTCAAATCAAGAAATGTAAACTCAGGATAACCCGTTTGACTTGAGAGTATTGCAGTTGGAAAAGGACAACACTGCACCTTTAAAGCAGATAATATTGGTATAGAAACTGTTAAAGAACATCTACCTATACCAGATAAATCATTTATTGCAGCAACTTTTTTCAATTTATTCGCACCTCCGCAATTTGAATATCATTAATTAGATTATATATCAATAATACTACTTAAAAGTAGAAAAATATAGTAACTTAATCAAAATATTTTATTTAAATACAATAATTAAATTTTAATATAAATAAAATTATTTAACTCCTATTTGGATATAATAAGAAAAAGAAATTAGCTAATATAGTTATTAACAGTATGATGACTATATGATGTACTTTTTTTGGGAGGTGCAGTATTTGAAAAGACTCAAAACGAGAAATAAGTACACTAGAAGCATTATTTTATCACTATGTTTCACTTTAATATTGGTTACAGGTTTTAGTATAGCCAACAAAATCTTACTCAACAAACACTCAGTAGAGACTAATAGTGTTGATGGAGACGAAACACACAATCAGTACCAACTATTGTTAGAAAGCTTGTTTGATTACAGAAATAAAGCATTGTTAGATAAAAATGAAAACATGCTAAAAGAACTATATGATACAAACATAAAGACTGGGCTTTGGGCTTATGAGCATGAAGCCACTAAAATGAAATATTTAGAAAATTGGTCAAATAAGCAAGGTGTTAAATTTAGTGATATAAAAACAAGAGTTAAAATTAAAAAAGTAAAAGAGAAAGAAGATGATTTATATGGAATCATCTGTACAGTGTCAACAGAGTATAAATACTCATATGATAATCAACATGATATAGTGAATATGTTTAGAATAGGGACATATCACTATCTAAATGTAAGAATGAAAGATAACCAATATATTATAACTAAAGAATGGTATACAGATCCTTTTGCAGATTCATTAAACTTAGATAATATAAAGTCAGAAGATATAAAAGCTCATATATTATCACAACAAGTTGTTGATACTCAACTGACAGAAGAACAAAAAAAAGCAATACAATATGCTCATCAATATTGTGGAGCAGCAGCAGATGAAGAATATGGATTTAAATTTAATCCAAATTATAAAGACTTTAATCCTGAAGGTGGAGATTGTGCAAATTTTGCATCTCAGATAATGTTTGAAAGTGGAAGATTTAAAAAGAATTCAATATGGAACTATTCTGCAGGAGATGGAACAAAAGCATGGGTAAATGCACAGGCATTTAAAAATTATATACTCAATAGCGGACGAGGAAGTTTAGTGGCGAGAGGCAGTTATCAAGATGTTTATAAACAAGCGTATAGTTTAAGACCTGGAGACTTTGTAGGATATGAAAAAGGAGGAAGAATAACTCATGTATCAACAGTTACAGGATTAGATTCTAAAGGATATCCATTAGTAACTTGTCATAATACCGATAGATATTTAGTACCATGGGACTTAGGTTGGAGCGACAAAGCAATAAGGTTTCATTTGATACATGTTAACTACTAAACACCAGTATTTAACTGCATAGCAGCTATAATCTAGAGACTTAATAGTAATTGACAAAGATAATTATGTATGATAAAGTAAAATTAAGGTTACATAAAAATTTGTAACTAAATAATTGTGTGTTTTTTAGGAGGATTTTTTTAATGAAGACTGGTGTAGTTAAGTGGTTTAACAATGAAAAAGGATTTGGATTTATATCTGCAGAAGGCGAAGGAGATGTTTTCGTACATTTCTCAGCTATAACTGGTGACGGGTACAAGTCTTTAGAAGAAGGACAAAACGTTCAATTCGAAGTAGTTGAAGGTGCTAAAGGTCCTCAAGCTGCTAACGTAGTGAAATTATAATCTAAAGTTCATATATATTAGTAATTCTAGTAATATGTGAAACATAGCCGCTTAATAGCGGCTTTTTTACGTTAATGTTACATTTAATGTTTTATTTCAAAAAAAAACTACAGATATCACTATTTAAATTTAAATAATAGGATAAATATGTTAAAATTAATATTGAAGAAGATATTTCAAATATACTACTTGTAAAGCTATTTTAATATAATAACAAGTATTTGGAGGTGTAGTATAGTGAATATATTATTTTTTTTGACCCCTAAAAGTGAAGTTGCATATTTATATGAAGACTACACAATAAGGCAAGCTTTAGAAAAAATGGAATACCATAGATATTCATCTATTCCGATAATAAATGAAGAAGGAAAATATGTTGGAACAATAACAGAAGGTGATTTATTGTGGACACTAAAAAATGATTTCTCTTTGGATTTAAAATCAATAGAAGATATATCCATTAGAAAAATTAATAGACGAAAAGATAATAGACCGGTATCTATTAATGCTAATATAGAAGATTTAATATCTAAATCTATGAACCAAAACTTTGTACCTGTGATAGATGATCAAGAAATATTTATAGGTATAATTAAGAGAAGAGATATAATAGAATATTGTTATAATAAGTTAAAAGTATAAAAAGCCTAGCATTAGCTAGGCTTTTTATTAAGCATTAAATTTAACTTTATCTTCAAACTTAGACTTAAGATCGTTTAATTTATTAGAGTAAACTTCACTTTGTTTTTGATACATTAAAGTTTTTTCTATTTCATTTTTTACTTCTTCATATTCAGAATCTCCACCTTCTTGCTTATCAACTAATTTAATTAAGTGATATCCGAATTGAGTTTGAACAGGTCCAGTTACTTCATCTTTATTCATATTGAATACAGCTTCTTCAAACTCAGGCACCATTTGACCCCTAGGGAAAGTTCCTAAATCTCCACCAGCATCTTTTGATGGACAAGTAGAGTGAGCTGTAGCAGCATCTTCAAATGTCATTTCTCCAGCATTTATTTTACTTAATAATTCATTAGCTAAAGCTTCGTTATCTACTAAGATATGCTTAGCAGAAGCATTTTCAGGTTTATTAAACTTAGCTTTATTAGCATCGAAGAAAGCTTTCTTTTCTTCTTCAGTTAAAGTAACATTAGATAAAACCTTGTTTATAGCGTATTGCTTTAACATATTTTCTTCAATTTTTTTCATTTCTATCTTGAATGCTTCGTCATTATGTAATTCACTTTCTTTAGCTTCTATATAGAATAATTCTTGATTAACTAAATCTTCTAATAGTTGCTTCTTACCTTCATCAGTTCCAAAATGCATTGCTTGGTATGGATCTAAGCTTTGTAATGCACTTTCAACATCATAGTTTGTAATTTCTTTTTCGCCAACAGTAGCAAGTATTTTTCTTTCCATTTAAATAACAACTCCTTTATATGTAATATATTTCATATTTTATATTTTCTTCCATTTAAATAATATCAGAAAAGAATCTATATGTCTAATATTTCTAAATTTAGCTTTAAATATACATTAATACAAGAATGTTATTGCAAGTAGCAGAATACAAGAAAGTATACCTATAAGTCCTTCATCTATTTTATATTTAAACACTTTTATAAAAGAATAATAAAAACATATTATAATAAATATTACCTTCAATAAAAGTAAGAAGAGGTTTGTAGGAAATAATATAAAACTAAATAATGTAGATATAAAAGCAAGTAAAAGTGAAATTCTATAAAAATGAACAATATTATCTACTTTAGGTTTTTGCTTAAAATCTAATAGGTATAAAACCACGTAGATAATAGCTAATACACAAAAGATAGAGACGAGTACTAAGTCTATTATAAAAACAGAGATTATAACCCATTTATACCATATCAAAGGCCAAAATAATAGTACTAAAAGTTTAAAATAATTATCAAAAAAGTTAGTTG
>JBOFYV010000102.1:0-58167 GCA_051654865.1 Peptostreptococcaceae bacterium | reverse complement strand
GTATATTCATTTTATATTATTATATTTGACAATAGTTTCTTATTATATTTAGATACAATATCCACAAAATATATATAAGTCTATAATTGGAGGTTAGTTTATGGATAAGAAATTATGTAAATACGAAATAGCAGATATAAGTAAAAAGGAACAAGATGCGCTAAAAAAAGCTGAGCTTATAATAAAGGAAGAGACTGGCAAAAACTTAATATTAATAGCCTGGGAAGATAAACAATAATTAATATATTTTATCAAGTTTTCATTTGTAAACCAAAGTATTAAAATAACACCATGTGTCTTAATTCTTCACACATGGTGTTCTATATTATATGATTATATCCAATTAATTTTCAATACAACATCCTATTATTCTATCAACTTTACTTAATCCAACAGTTTTCTTAAAATTCATATTACACTCAAAATTATTCATACTATCTGACGGGTCTATCAAGTCTAAATTTAATTTATTTAGTTTTTCTCTATCTATTCTTAAAGAACAAGAACATACATAATCTTGTTGAATGTCATAATAATTTGTTTTAGTCATTTGCTTAACTGAAACTAATATATTTTAGTTTTATAATAAAACTTTGTCTATTTAAATATTTTAAATAAATTTTGATATATTATAGATTTATGTATGGTGTGTCACTCTTACGCGCGTATATAAGTATAAATTAATATTATATATATATTATTATAATTTTATAATTATAGGGAAATTCAAGGACACAAGGATACACTTGAAATATTTATTTTATATATAAACTTTTTTATATAGTTATTTGTCATTTATTTGCCGTGTCTATAGACACGCTTTTTGGAATCCATAGACACACTAAATTCCCCTTTTAGACACACTATTTTTATCATCTAAAAGGGGAATATTTTTTTATTATTCAATAATTTTTACTACTAACTACATTAAATCTCCTACAACTTTAACCTTAACTCTAATAGCATTTCCAGGAAGATAGGCTAGTGGTACATCTTCCACAAATAACACTGATATACTATCCTCTCTCGCTCCTGATCTAACAGCCTTATTTATAGCTTCTTCTCTTACCTCATTTATAGCTTCTTCTCTTGACAACTTATCTAGACTATATACTCTTTCTATATCTCCACTTACTTGACCTAGTGCTGCACCTATTGCATTAGCAGCATTATAATGCGGTGGAATAATTATATTTTTTATACCATCTAAATCTTTAGGTACAATAATACTCCCACCTCCTGTTAATACTAGGTCAACATCATCTATGCTAGTTTTCATTTGATCAATTGCATCTTCAAGAGTACCTTTTATTTTCTTTTGAATTTTTTCACAAAGTTCAAAATCTACATTCTCTACATTTTTAGCTCTATCCTCAAAAGCTCTACCTAGTTTAGTGGCTACATCAGATAAAGTCAGTGTACTACCTCCAAATATCAAAGCTTCTTCAGTTATTTTATATCCTACACTTTGTGGTCCTATTTTTAACTTTTCTTTATTTCCTTCTACAATAGTTCCTCCTGCAAGGCCTATTGAAATAATATCTGGCATTCTAAAGTTTGTATGTACACCACCTATTTTTACAGATATCGCTGATTCTCTAGGGAATCCATTTTGTAAAATACCTATATCGCTTGTTGTCCCTCCTACATCTAGGACAACTGCATTATCTACTTTTGATAAAAATGATGCTCCTCTTATTGAGTTTGTAACACCACACCCTATTGTAAAGATAGGATACTTAAGTGTATATTCTAAATTCATTAATGTTCCATCATTTTGACTAAAGTAAATTTTAGCATCTATATTAAGATTTTTCAGTGCCTTTTCAAATCCTAAACATACTGCTTTACCAACTTGTGATAATGCAGAGTTTAATATTGCAGCATTTTCTCTTTCTAATATTCCAACATTACCTATTTCATTAGATAAAGATATAGGTATATCATCTCCTAATACCTCTCTTACCCATTTAGATACTTGTTTTTCTTGAGAATTATTTACTGGAGAAAAAACTCCACTTATTGCCACACTCTGTGCCTTTCCTTTTACTTTTTCACAAAACTTTACTACTTCATCTTTGCATATTTGCTCAATGTTTCTTCCGTCAAATTCATACCCGCCATTTACTACTATAGAGTCTAATTCAATTTGTTCTCTTAGATCTTCTGGCCAATCTATAAATGGATGTATGGCTACTGTAGCAGGCTTTCCTATTCTTATCATTGCTACATTATTTAGCCTTTTTCTTTCAACTATTGCATTAGTGCAATGTGTTGTTCCTAGCATAGTATGTTTTATTAATGAAGGTTCTATTTTACTTTCTTCTAAAATTTTCTTTAATGCATTATATATGCCACTTTCTACATCATTTGTTGTTGGCATCTTTACAGAATGTATTACATTTAAATTTTCATCTAATATACAAGCATCTGTATTTGTACCTCCAACGTCAATTCCTATACGATACATTTTTTAATCCCCCTAATATTGTTTAACATGTATTTCTTCTACTGGCTTATACTCAACATCGTATCCAAAATACTTTGGACCTACTACTTCAATTCCAAACTCCGTTCTCCATTGATGATTACAAGGAAATGCTACTACAATCACTCTTGAGCCATACTTCATTCTCTCCGTAGTAATTGGCATACCTGTTTCTAAATCTAGCACAGCTATCAAATCTGGTGTTGTACATAGTATCTCTTCATCTTTTTTAGCTATTAGATGCTCATTTTGGAATAATATTGAATAGTCTCCTTCGTAATTATTTATTCCCTTAAAAAATGCATAACCTCTAGTAAATCCACCCTTTAACTCTCTTTTTATATCTATAATCTTTCCTTCAAATAATTTATGGCCATTTAAATCATCTAGCATTTTGTTTATTCCTTCTTGAGCGTTGTGTCTATTTTCTATTAGTGTTTCACCTATATTTTCCGCTATTGTTAATGTATCTTCTACTACCGCTTGTTTTACCTGTTTACCACTTAATGCATAATCACAAACTGATGAACTACCACCCATTTCAACTGTTAAAGCCCTTGCTAATTTCTCAGCCTGAATACCATCCTTAGGATACAGTACTACTGTATTTCCTTTTTCATCAGCCATAGTAACTGGAGAACTTTCATATCCTGCTAAATAAAATGTAACCATTTGTGCTTCTGGAAAAGCTCTACCCATAGCATCTGCATCTAATATTGGTAGTCTTTTTTGTGCTGCTACTGCTATTGGCATTAATGAGTTTATTCCTCCTATTTCTATAGGAATAATTACATCAACCTTTCTGTTTAAAAGTTCTTCCATTTTTTCTAATGGTGCTACTAATTCAATTTCTGATAGTAGTTTTTCAATTGTTATAGTGGGTGCACCCATACCAGAAACCGGTACAACTAAGGCATCATCATCTAGTTCATCAATTGATATTAATTCAACTGGACCATACTTTTTAATAGCCTGCTTAGCCAGCAGCTTCCCTATGTATGGATCTCCTCCTCCTCCTGTTCCTAAAACACCTGCACCTATTGCTATTTTATCTATGCTTTCCTCTGTTAATAATCTCATTTTGGTACTCCTTATTTATATAAAATTTTACCTATAACTACCTGACTTAATAAACCAACTATAAATCCATCTAATGGAGCTATTGTAGTAAGAGTTATAAATCCATAAGTAGATAGTGCAGTAACAATTATTCCTACTATCCATGCTATTATAGATCGTGCTACTACTGGTTTAGTCTCACTATAATCCTCGATATTTTCAAATGCTTTTTTAACTATATAGTACTCCGCAACATATACCCCACCAACTGGAGCTACCACTATGCTTAGTAAATTTAAAAAGCCGATAAAACCTTCATAAATCCCAAGTACTGCTAACGCTGTACCTATTAGACCTAGAGCTATTGTTAATGTTTTGTGTTTCATATTTTTGAGTACTAATGCAATACTTAAAGATGAAGAGTAAATATTACTTGAATTCGTAGTCCATTGAGCCAAAGTTAAAACTACCATACCTGGTATAGCTAGACCTAAAGTTAAGAATATATTCATTATTTCAGATGTGCCCATACACTTTACAAGAATTATTGAAACTATAATCATAAAGCTATTTCCAAATAAAATACCAAAGAAACTAGCTAAAGCACAGTCTTTTCTGCTCTTTGCCCAACGGCTAATGTCTGGAGATATTATGGCTCCTACTATAATTATGCTAACTGCTAAAGATACACCTTGTGCAAACGACATTGTTTGTTCTATATCAGAATCTATAACTGGAACGCCATTTTTTCTAAATCCCAAAAATATAGTTAAAAACATAAGTCCTAATAATAACGGTACTGAGTAGACACTTAGTTTTTCCATAGATTTATAACCATAAATCACTGTACTCATCATAAGTAATCCGCCAACTAAGCTAAGTATTTTAATATCAACATTCATATTGAAATTATTAAATAATATACGTGCATTTTCTGAGAAGAAACCTACTTGTACTCCAAACCAACCAAGTAAGGATATTCCTATAGCTAGAGAAAATACCTTTGCTCCAATATCTCCAAATACATATTTAGTTATCATCGATGTAGATAAATTTGTAGAGGAACCTACCAAAGAACATAATGTATATAATATGGCAGAAAAAAATGAACCTACTACTACTGAAAGTATTGCCGTATCAATTGGCATACTATTTGCCAACTCTGCTCCTAATATTACTGACGATAAATCAACTCCGATTGCTACTAATACACAAAACATAGATACCCATCCACGCTTTACATTTTCAGGTACTTGTTCTAATGCATAGTTATCAACTTTTTGGCTACCCATATTCCACCTCCCAATTTTATTTAATCTAATTATAACAGAATTTTCTGATAATTATTTTGTTAATATAACACAAAAAAGTCTCATATTTTTGTGTAAAAAAACAAGACTTCTATTATTTTATATTTTATTTTGGATTCTTTTTATTGCTATAACCATAATTAATTGATTTATTATAGGAAACTCAAATACATTATTGCCTAGTATCTCTTTAATTTTATTTAATCTATATTGAATAGTATTTTTATGTAAAAACATATTCTCTGAGGTTAGTGTTATATTAGAATTATAATCAATTAAGTATTTTTCTAATGTTTCATATAGATTGGTATCACTTCTTTCTATTTTATTTATCAATGACATATAATACTTTATATTTTGTGATCCGACTTTTAGCATATTTATACTTTGCTCTACAAATAGTAGTTCGTGCTTATTAAGTATATCTTTTGTTCTAAATACAGACTTAGCTTCTTTTATAGTCGATATATACAAGTTATGCATATTCACTATTTCTTTTAATGAGTTTAGTTCCTCTATCTGTACTATAATTGGATTATTATATCCATCTTGTATATATGTCCAGAGCTTTTCTACATCATCCTGGGCTAATTTACTTTTTCTAGAAATAAGTACTACTATTGCATCTTTGTATATGCTTGTATACGCTGTGATGTTATTATTTTTATAATAATCCCTAACTTTACTTAATAATTCAGCCTCACTTATAAAAAAGTCCTCTATTGGTATGATTCTCATAGCAATAATATCCTCGGGTCTATCATCTATAAATAAAGAAAGTCTATGTATAGACATCCTGTCTTTATCTAAAATAGATGTAACAAATGAAGATTCTAATTCATAGACATCTTTTTTGTATCCATTCGCCTTCAGTTTATTCTTTAGAATAAGTTCCATAACTTCGTAAATTACATAAGAGTATGGTATTTCTTCACAGTTTTTAGGCATTACAATTACAGGAAAGTCTAATTTATCAGCTAATTCACATACTTCTTTAGGTATTTCTTTAATATAAATTCCTAAGTAGAATATTATTAACCCTGCATCTGAACCATTAGAGAATGATTGTATACATCTTACTATGCTTTCTACATCGTCATAACAAGTTATAAATCCTGTTACTACTAGTTCTCCTCCATTTCCTACATAGCTATTCTTATTTTGAATTACTTTTGATGTTTCTAGTACTGAAATTCCATATACTTCTTTATTTAGTCCTCCATTTCCTGCTACTACTGTAGCTTTAGACAATGTTGGTAGTTGTAGGCAGTCACTCACTGTAATACTCATATTAATCCCCTATTTCATTGTTTATTTTTAAATGTAAATTTATTTTAAGTATATCATAAAAAATAAGCTGCAAGTATTAGTTTACTCACAGCCCATTTACTCTAAATATGTTTGTTTTTACTTTAAATAAATAGCAAAACATTCATATGGTTTTAGTATCATATTTTTGCTTAACTTTCTATCATTATAATTTGTAATCATCATTTCATTCTCTAAAGATAAAATCTCCTCACAAATAGTAATTTCTGCTTCTTCCTTAAAGAAATTACACACAACTAATAGCTTCTCATTTTCATACTCTCTAATATATGCTAATACATTTTTATCATCTTTTAATATAGGAGTTATACTTCCATTAGATATTATATCGCACTCTTTTCTTAAATTTATAAGCTTCTTATAATAATTGTAAACAGAGTTTTCATCTTTCACTTCATTGTTTGCATTTATTTCTTTATAATTGCTAGCCATAGGTATCCATGAGCTACCGTCACTAAATCCACCTTCTTCGCTCCATTGAATTGGTGTACGAGAGTTATCTCTGGACTTGCTTTTTAGTATATCTAGTACTTCACTTTCGCTATATCCTTTTTTGATTAAATTATCATATGCATTTATAGACTCAACATCTCTATATTTATCTAAGCTTTCAAACTTAGGGTTTGTCATCCCTATTTCCTCACCTTGATAAATATAAGGTGTTCCTCTCATTAAATGTATAGCTGTTGCTAACATTTTAGCTGATTCTACTCTATACTCTTCATCATTGCCAAATCTAGATAGAGCTCTTGGCTGATCATGATTGCACCAGAACATTGCGTTCCATCCATTGCCTTCTTGCATTTTTACTTGCCAATCAAACAGTATTTCTTTTAGTTTTTTAAAATCAAATGGTGCTAATGCCCACTTTTCTCCGTTTGGATAATCCACTTTTAAATGATGGAAACTAAAAGTCATATCTAGTTCTTCATTTTCGGGATTTGTGTAGTTTATGCAGTGCTCTATTGTAGTAGATGACATTTCTCCTACTGTCATAGAGTTTTTATAAAGTGAAAATACATTCCTATTTATATTATTTAAGTATTCATGTATTCTAGGTCCATCGGTATAGAAACGTCTACCATCATGGTTTGGACTTTCTAGGGTATCATTTGGGAATTCTTGATCTTTTGATAATAAATTTACAACATCCAATCTAAATCCATCTACCCCTTTTTCCATCCAATAGTTCATCATTTTGTATATTGCTTCTCTTAGTTTTGGATTTTCCCAGTTTAAGTCTGCTTGTGTTACGTCAAATAGATGCAAATAGTATTTATCTAGTTCTTCTACATACTTCCATGCACTACCTCCAAATTTTGATTTCCAGTTGTTAGGTGATTCATTGTTATCAGTTTTTTTCCATATATAAAAGTCATGGTATGGGTTGTCTTCTCCTTTTAAAGCTTCTTTAAACCACTTATGTTCTGTTGAGGTATGGTTTACTACCATATCCATTATAAGTTTCATACCTTTGTTATGTACTTGTTTTAGTAATTCTTCAAATTCTTCCATAGTTCCAAATATAGGATCTATATTGTAGTAATCAGCTATATCGTATCCATTATCCATTTGAGGAGATACATATATTGGAGTTAACCAAATTACGTCTACTCCTAAGTTTTTAATGTAGTCTAACTTTTCTATTATTCCATTTATATCTCCTATTCCGTCATTGTTGCTATCATTAAAGCTTTTCGGATATATTTGATATACACTGGATTTTTTAAACCAATCTTTATTCATCTTAAAATTCTCCCCCTCTTATACTGTCAGTTTATAAACTATTGCTTCGTAAGGTCTTAAGTTTATTTTTTTTATATTTTTTGAGCTATCATTATAGTTACTTATTAATATTTGCGAGTCTTTGCACTTTATATTTTCTGGCTTATTAAATTCTACGTCTTTGTCAAAGAAGTTGCACACTATTAATAGCTTTTCATCACCTAGAGTTCTTGTGTATGAATATATATTTAAATCTTCTTCATATAATAATTCAAAGTCTCCATATACTATTACGTCCATACTTTTTCTTAGGTTTATTAGTTCTTTATAATGATAGAATATTGAGTCTTTGTCATTTAGTGCATCTTGTACATTTATATCTTTGTAGTTTGGATTTACTGATATCCAAGGTGTTCCTGTTGTAAATCCTGCATTTTCGCTTTTATCCCATTGTATAGGTGTTCTTGCATTATCTCTAGCTTTAGCATGAAGAGACTTCATTACTTCCTCATGTGAATATCCAAGGCTTATTCTTTCATTGTAAGTATTTATTGCTTCTATATCTTTGTAGTCTTCTATACTTTCAAACTTCATATTAGTCATACCAATTTCTTCTCCTTGGTATATATATGGTGTACCCATTTTCATATGAAGTAGTGTAGCTAGCATTTTTGCACTTTCTACTCTGTATTCTTTGTCATTCCCAAATCTAGATACTACTCTAGCTAAGTCATGGTTATTCCAGAATAGACTGTTCCAACCTTCGTTCTTTAATTCTGTTTGCCATTTTGATAGTATTTGTTTTAGCTTTATAAAGTTAATTGGTGCTAAGTCCCACTTTCTTTTTCCTTCTATTTTATCTACGCTCATATGCTCAAATTGGAATACCATACTTACTTCATTTCTACTAGGATTTGAGTATAGTTTTGCTATGCCTGGAGTTGCTCCCCAAGTTTCTCCAACTGTTAATACATCATAGTTTCCAAAGGTGTTCTTGTTCATTTCTTGTAGGTAATCATGAAGCTTGGGTCCATTCTCTTTGATCATTTCGTCTGGTACTTTACCTATTAAATCTATTACGTCCATTCTAAATCCGCCTATACCTTTTTCTAGCCAGAAGTTTATCATGTCATATATTTCTTTTCTTAAATCCTCATTTTCCCAGTTTAGGTCTGGTTGTTTTTTGCTGAATAGGTGCAGGTAGTATTCTCCTGTTGGTTCGTTATATTCCCATGCACTTCCGCAGAATGTTGATGTTAGTTCATTTGGTACTTCACCATCTAGTGGTTTTCTCCAAACATAGTAATCATGGTATTTGTTATCTTTGCTTTTTCTACCTTCTATAAACCATTTATGCTCATCTGAGGTATGGTTTACTACTAAGTCCATTATTATTTTTATATCTCTTTGTTTAGCTTCATTTATAAGGTTATCCATATCTTCCATTGTTCCAAACTCGTTCATTATGTCCATATAGTCACTTATATCATATCCCATATCATCATTCGGCGATTTATATACTGGTGATAGCCATATTACGTCTATTCCTAAGTTTTTAAGGTAATCCAACTTTTCTATTATTCCTTTTATATCACCTATTCCATCTCCATTAGTATCATTAAAACTCCTTGGATATACTTGATATACTACCGATTTATGCCACCATTTTTTATCTATTTTCATATTCTATTTATCTCCCATTTTTATTTATCGATTGTTTTATTTATATTAATAGACTGTTTCATTTTATGTGAAACAGTCTATATCATTTGTATTAAGCTGTCTGCTTTCTTTGTTTTTCACTTGATATTTCATTTTTCTTATGGAATACCATAGTTAATACAAATGGTACTACTACTGCTACTCCCATTGCCATTATGTAGTTTATCCAATACTGCGGTTGTATTGCTAAGAATGCCGGAAGTCCACCTATACCTATTGAGTTTGCTAAAACACCAGTAGTTATAGATACAACTGCTGCACTTGCTGATCCTATTAATGCTGCATAGAATGCATATTTATATTTTAAGTTTACTCCAAATAATGCTGGTTCTGTAACCCCTAACCAAGCAGATATACCTGCTGATACTGACATTGATTTCATCTTTGCATCATTTTTATAAAGTATGAATATTGCCATTGCTGCTGAACCTTGAGCTATATTACTTAATGCAACTAATGGCCATAACATAGTACCACCGTTTGCAATTAATTGTAAATCTACTGCTAAGAATGTATGATGTAAACCAGTTACTACAAGTGGTGCATAGAATAAACCAAATATTATAGCTCCTACTAATTTAAATGGACCTGTTAATAGTCCATTAAAGAACATTGCTACACCATCACCTAATGTACGAGATATAGGTCCTATTATTATGTAAGAAAGTGATACTGTTACTAATAATGCGATAAAAGGTATTGTTACTAATTTTAAAACATCTGGTATTACTTTACGAAGACTTGTTTCTATTTTAGCTAAAAGTATTCCTGATAACATCGCTGGTATTACTTGTGCTTGATATCCTACTTTTTGTATTGTAAACATTCCAAAATCCCAGAATGGAATTGTTCCATTTGCCGCTGCTTCTGCATATCCATATGCATTTAATAATTGAGGTGATACTAATGTTATACCTAGTATAATCCCTAAAACTTCAGATCCTCCAAACTTCTTAACTGTTGACCATGTTACAGCTACAGGAAGGAAGTGGAATATCGCCTCACATATTACCCATAAAAAACTATTAACTTCATTTAACACTGGATATAGTGATGTTAATGTTTGTGTTCCATCACCAAATAATGCTAGATCCCCTATTATATTTCTAAATCCAAGCATTAATCCACCTGTTATTATTGCTGGTAGTATTGGTATAAATATTTCTGCAAATCCTCCTATAAGTCTTTGCATAAAACTCATATTTTCTTTTGCTGCGCTTTTTACTTCTTCTTTAGTTGCTACTTTTATGTTACTTAACTTAACTATATCTTCATATACGTCTTTTACTCCCCCGCCTATTACAACTTGGAATTGTCCTGCATTTGTAAATATACCTTTAACTATAGCCATATTTTCAAGCTCTTTTTTATTAGCTTTCGATTCATCCTTAAGAACAAATCTAAGTCTTGTTACACAGTGTGATGCACTTGCTATATTTTCTTTTCCTCCAACTAGCTTTATAATCTCTAAAGCTTCGTTCTTATACTTCCCCATATATGTACCTCCATCATTATAATTTCCCTAAAACGTTTTCTTGATATTATTCTAACTTGTTCAAACAAGTTTGTCAACACTTGTTTAAACAAGTTTTTTTATATTTACATACTGACTAGTATTCTTTAAATTGATATAATGGTTGTATTACATTATTTTATTGTAGAAAGGGTAGTCACACAATGTCATTAAATAAATACTTAAATATATATAATTATCTAAAAGATAAAATAAAAACTAATGAGTTTGAGGCTGGTAAAAAATTACCTTCTGAGAGTGAGTTAACATCATTATTTGGAGTTAGTAGAAATACAGTTAGAAGAGCTTTAGATATGTTAGCATCAGATGGTTTTGTTACTAGTGTTCATGGTAAAGGGGTCTTTGTTATTGAAAAACAACCTATGAACTTTTTAGTTGGGGGACTACAAAGTTTCAAAGAGGTTTCTAATTGCAATAATCTAAATTTCAATACTACAATTCCTGTTTTTGATTCTATTAAAGTTGATGAAGTTTTAGCTAAAAAAAGTAATTTTCAAGTAGGTTCACAGGTGTTAAATATACTTCGTGTTAGAAGCATAGATAAGGAAAATGTCATTTTAGATGTGAACTATTTTAATTCTAATATTATAAAAGGACTTACTAAAGAAATTGCTTATGGCTCTATTTATGATTATATTGAAAATGTTCTTAATTTAAAAATAAGCGGTGCTCAAAAAGTTATATCTGTTGAAGTCGCTTCTGATTTGGATAAATCTTATCTTGATTTAGATGATACTAACTTAGTTGCTGTTATTACTAATTATGTATATCTAGATGATGGTACTTTGTTTGAATACACTCAATCTAGACATAGACCTGATAGATTTACATTTAATACTTTTGCACGCCGTTTTTATTAATTACAATTTTAGGCCTTAATTGTAATTAATTAGTTACCTTCTTTATTTTTCATAATGATATAATATTTGTAAATTATGGATTTTGTAGGGGGATTTTATGAATTGCTTAAGATGTAAAACTGAATTGAAGTTTTTAAAGGAATATAGATTTGATAGTCAAGACAACAATCGTGGATTTTTTAGTATGATGTTTGATGTAGAAGATCATTTAGTTTTTGATGTATATGTCTGTCCAAACTGTAGAAAAACTGAGTTTATATATAAATCAAACCTAGGTGGATGGGGGTCTATGCTAGGTGACTAATGTTATAAAAGTTATCCATATGATAAACTATTTTCAATGAGCATTATCTCTTATCAAACAAAAAGCATCTATCTCCGTTATCTCAGATAGATGCTTTTTGTTTTAAAACATTAATATATATATATATCAATTACCTACAAATATATAAATAGCAAACCTAGTCTAAATGTAAGTTAATAATAATAAAATTAATTAAATAAGTTAACATAAGATCAAATTTAGTTTAATTCACTATGGGAGGTTGTTATGAATAATATTGTTTTTGCATTTTTACTTACGCTAATCGCAGGATTATCTACTGGTATCGGTAGCTGTATTGGATTTTTTTCTACAAAACCAAATAAAAAATTCTTATCTCTAAGTCTTGGCTTCTCTGCAGGAGTTATGATATATGTATCTATGATAGAAATATTCTCTAAAGCTTCGGATTCGCTATCAGCTTCCTTTGGAGAAAAGACTGGTACAGGTATTACTATTCTAGGTTTTTTCGGTGGTATTTTACTAATTGGCCTAATAGATAAACTTATACCAAAGGGCACTAATCCTCATGAGATTAGGGATGATGGTGAGTTACATAAAATCAACTCCAACGACTTTGACTCTGATTCTACTAAAAATAGATTGTTAAGAACTGGTATTTTTACTGCTTTAGCTATTGGAATTCACAATTTCCCAGAGGGCTTAGCTACTTTCGTAGCGGCTCTTACTGATAGTAATATTGCTATTCCTATTGTAGTGGCTATTGCTATACATAATATCCCTGAAGGTATATCTGTATCTGTTCCTATTTATTACGCTACTGGTAGCAAAAAAAAGGCTTTTTTATATTCTTTTATGTCTGGATTAGCTGAGCCTATTGGAGCTTTAGTAGGTTATTTATTGCTAATGCCTATTATGAATGATACTACTTTTGGTGTATTATTTGCTGCTGTTGCTGGTATTATGGTGTTTATTTCTTTAGATGAGTTATTGCCTTTGGCTAAGGAGTATGATGATGGGCATAACTGTATCTATGGTTTGGTACTCGGTATGTTTGTTATGGCTATAAGCTTATTTTTATTTATGTAAATATATAACGCTACCTATATAGTATAAGTACTATATAGGTAGCGTTATATTGTAATTTAACTATCTACTAAGCCTCTTTTGTTTTATTACTACTAGTGTAACAGCCAAAGTTGCTAAACTAAATCCTAGTACTATTAACATACTTATAATTATCGGGCTTATATTTTCCTTGCTATAATTAGCCAATAGAGATATTTCGTTATTTGCTTTTACATACCAATAAGTAGGATTAAATCTAGCTATGCTAATTACAGTATCTCCTAAATATGTCTGAGGTACAAACACTCCACTTATAAAGCAAGATCCTAGGGATACTACATTAGCAGCAGCTGACATTGCATTTTTGCTACTTACTAAATTCCCAATAAGCAAACTTACACTTAGTGATGCCATTGAAAATATAAATGAATTTAATAAAAATAATAATCCATTTATACTAAACATATATCCACCATACAGTATGAAGCTTGCAAGTATCATAACTATCCATACTCCTATAGCAAATACTATATTTCCTAATACCATCTGAAGGCTCATTGATTTTAGACTCATTGCTGAAGATAAATTTCTCATTCTCAAATCTTTCTTATTAAATGCAATCATTACTGAACTAACTCCAAGTATTAGTATTGCAAACATTGAGTATGCTAAATAGTTAAAATAGTTTTTACAGTTACTATTAATTATATATCCATTAGGTGTTGTACTTATTTCTACTTTTGTGTTATATGATAAGTCTTTATTTATATATTCTATAAGCTCTTTTTCTGTTATACCACGTATTGTTGATGTGTATATTTTAGCTGCATTTACATATCTATTTATCAAGTTATCCATATAAATTCCATTTACGGAGTTTGGTAGCGTACTTTTTTCTATTATAATGCCTTCTTCTCCCCTTAGTAGTTTTTGTGTGAACCCTTTTGGTACTCTTAGTATATACTCTGCTTCTCTAAAAAAGAGTGCATCTTGTAAATATTTCTTCTCATCTTCTACTTCTACTATATTTGCATATTTTTCTATATATTCTTCTAGGTTTTTGACTATTCTGGATTCTTCATCATTATTTATAAATATTATATTTGTTTTAGTTTGTTCAAAATCGGTGTCTTCTGGATTTACTGTTGCATTACCTAAAATAATGGTAAAAAGTATAAATACGAAAACATATATACTTATTTCAATTAGATTCTTTTTAATTATCTTAAAAAAAGCTTTATAAACTTGCATACTTTTGCCCCCTTAATACTAAGTATATTATGATACTAAATATGATTGAAAAAGTACAAAGTATAGCTAGATTTATTACTAATTTTTCAATAGTATCATAGTAGTACAGTGAGTAGAATGAGTCGGCTATTAAGTTTACAGGGTTTAGGTAGTTTATGATTGGCATTTTTGAATTTATAATGTATTTCATTTTATCATACATCATACCTGCTAAGTATGACATTGTCATTGTGCTTCCTATTAGTATACCTATCTTGATGCCTTCCTTTTTCTTTAGTATAGAACTTATACACGCTCCATAGGTTACACCAGTTATTGTTCCTATTATACATATTAATATTATATATCCTAAATTATTTGCAAAACTTACATTTAGTGCTATATATAAATAGGCTATTAAAACGGATATATTAAACAGTTGAATTGTGGTTGCAGCTGCCATTGATGCTAGGGCTAACTTTAGTTTATGTGTTGGTGCTACACTAGTTCTAGCTCCTTGTGCTGATTGATTAGCTTGTATATATGTTACTTCATTTCCTCCTAAAAATCCTCCATACATACATGCCATAGCTATTAGTGTATAAAAATAATTCACACTTAAATCTAGTTCGTGTTTACTAATTTCTACATCTTTGATATAGTTGTTTCTTTCAAGTAGGTTTTCTTGATTTGAGTTTGAAAGTACTTGTGGATTTTTAGTTATTACGGTATTTATTGTTGATGATGTTTGTTTATATTCATCTACAAAACTTTTTATTATGGTTTGGTTCATTCCTGATTTTTTTACT
The DNA here is from genome assembly GCA_051654865.1 of Peptostreptococcaceae bacterium. Taxonomy (GTDB): domain Bacteria; phylum Bacillota; class Clostridia; order Peptostreptococcales; family Peptostreptococcaceae; genus JBOFOR01. The sequence goes on along the minus strand of JBOFYV010000102.1, from coordinate 42,750 downwards.
ACTACATCTATATCTTTATCTAAATATATATATCCTTCTATATGATTATTTACTAAAAGTTCTTTTGCTTTTTCTATAGATGTATATTCTATATCAAATAAGTCATCATTACCTTTATCATCTGATACTGATTTTATTATTTCTAAAAAGTTTTTGTTTTTGTATTTATGAGATTCTACTACTGCTATATTTATTTTATCGAAATTTTCTGCGTTTGATAAATTAGCTAGAGACATATTAAAAAGTGTAGCCAATATTATTGGAAATAATAAGGTCCAAAACATCATTTCTTTTTCTCTTATTATACATTTTATTCTATATTTATAACTATGAAAAAACACTACTATTCACCCCCTAATCCCTAAGTTCTTTTCCTGTTATTTCTAAAAACACATCATTCAATGTAGGTGATTCAGAGTATATTTTTCCTATATGAATATTGTTGTTTTTTAGGCAATCAATTAGTACTACTAAGTTATTTTTACCTTTTCCTGATTTTACTACTAAATGATTTTCTTTATACTCAGCGTATCTTATATTAGGTAGATTTTTAACCTTATCTAGTATATCTTTTTCTAGATTGAATATTTCTACAGTAATTTTTTCGCCACAGTCTATCATACCTTTTAGTTCTTCACTCGTTCCTGTTGCTATTACTTTACCTTTATCCATTATTGAAATTCTTGTACAGATTTGTTCTACTTCTTCCATATAATGAGATGTATATACTATTGTTGCTCCCTCTTTATTAAGCTTTTGTATGCCTTCTAGTATGTTATTTCTACTTTGAGGATCTACTGCTACTGTTGGCTCATCTAATATTATTAATTTTGGTTTATGAGCTATTCCACAGGCTATATTTAGTCTTCTTAGTAATCCACCACTTAGTTTTTTAGGATAAAACTTTTTGTATTCTCTAATCCCTACAAAGTCAATTGCTTCTTCTACTAATTTTTTTCGCTTGTTTTTATCTTTTATATATAATCCGCAAAAATAATCTATATTTTCATATACTGTCAATTCTTCAAATACTGCCACATTTTGCATTATTACACCTATATTCCTTTTTATATCATAAGCATCTGGCTTCATATGTTTTTCATAAACCTTAATTTCACCTTTATCATATTCTAGCAATGATAATATACAATTTATCGCTGTACTTTTACCAGAACCATTAGGCCCTAATAATCCAAATATTTCACCTTCATTAACTTCTAAATTCAAATGATCTAGTGCTACTAAGTCATCATATCTCTTTACTAAATTCTTTACATCTATAACCATATATAACCCTCCACAAATTTAATCAAATTAATTTTTTATTTTTTCTATACTTTTATTGTATTCGAGCCTGGTATATTTATTAAGTGAATAGACTCCTAATTGAATATGACAAATGTAATAAACTAATGATTTCTAAGGAATATAATGCTAAAATCAATTTGAGGTGATTTATATATGAATAATCTAGTTGATAAAGTCATTCTTCTATTTATTTCTTTATCTATGTATTTACATAAAGTTGATGATGTTTATATGATTATCCCTATACTTGTTGTTATTTTTTTTAGTTCTATTGTCAGCTATAAGGAAGATACTAAAATCTTAATTGGTAGTTTTGTTATTTTCTTTTTACTTTGTATGTATAGTCCGTATTTTATATATTTTCTTCCTCTTCTATGTTATGATTTATTTTTTTATAAGATAAAGTACATATTTACTATTTTTATTTTGCCTCTCTTAGTAAACTGGTCTTCTTTAGGTATTTCATCTAGTTTTTTAATTTTATCTTATGTTTTTATAAGTTATGTATTAAAATATCGTAGTATCTCTTATGAGAACACTAAAAAAAACTACTATAATGTTAGTGATAATGCTAAAGAATTATCCTTAAGATTTGAACAAAAAAATAGAGAACTTTTAGAAAAGCAAGATTATGAAATAAACTTAGCTACTCTTACTGAGCGTAATAGGATTGCCCGTGATATTCATGATAATGTTGGCCACCTTTTGTCTAGATGCTTGTTACAGACTGGCGCACTTCTTGCTATTAACAAAAATGAAATAATCAGTGATAATTTAATTCTTATAAAAGATACATTGTCTGAGGCTATGGACAGTATTAGAAATAGTGTACATAATTTACATGAGGACGCTATTGACCTTCAAGTTGAAATTAATGATTTAATAAATAACTTTAGTTTTTGCCATGTTAAGTTTGATTACGATATAAGTAATCCTCCTAATAAAAAAATCAAGTACAGCTTTATTACTATTACAAAAGAAGCTCTATCAAATATTATCAAACACTCTAATGCTAATGAAGTGTCTATACTCCTTCGTGAACATCCTGCTCTTTATCAGCTAATTATTAAAGACAATGGAAGTAGTATTAATTATGATATTGAAAATGGGATAGGGCTAAAGAATATTCAAGATAGAGTATCTTCACTTGGTGGCAGCTTAAATATTAGCACTAACAATGGATTTAGAATATTTATTTCAATTTATAAAAATATAGATGAAAGGATGTAACTTATGCGTGTATTAGTTATAGATGATGATAAGTTAGTTTGTGTTTCCTTAAAAACTATACTTGAATCTGAAGTCGATATAGAAGTAGTGGGTATAGGCTTTAGTGGATACGATGCTATTGAACTTTATACTAAATTAAATCCAGATATACTCCTTATGGATATTAGAATGGAAAATATGATGGGACTTGATGCTGGTGAAGCTATATTAAAACATGATATCAATGCTAAAATTTTGTTTTTGACTACTTTTTCTGATGATGAATATATTATTAGAGCTTTAAAAATAGGCGCTAAAGGATATATTATAAAGCAAAATTTTGAATGTATTGTCCCATCTTTAAGAGCTGTATATACTGGGCAAAATGTTTTTGGAGATAATATTATTTCTAAGATACCTGCTCTTATTAATAATTCTAATACAAATGATTTTTGTAATTGGGGTATTACTCAAAAAGAACTTGAAATTATTACGCTTGTGGCTGAAGGGCTTAGTAATAAAGAGATTGCTAGTAGTTTATTTTTAGGTGAGGGAACCGTTAGAAATACCATTACTAATATTCTTTCTAAGTTAGATCTTAGAGATAGGACTCAATTGGCTATATTTTATTATAAAAATAAATAAATTTCTAAATTCATTTTATATGTAAAAAAGGTAGAAGCAAATGCTTCTACCTATGTTTTTTCTATTAAGTGTCTTACATAAAAAATGGAATTACTAATGAACTGACTATCATTACTACTAATAGTACCGTAATTAACTTACCTTTAGTACTTGCTAAGTTGAAAGTCCATCCTGCTCCAAATCTTTTTTCTACAACAAATGATGGGTCCTCTTTGTTGTAGTATATAAATCCATATAACCATTTTTCATCATCTGAGTCTAATGGGTTTATATCTTTGTTTTTAGTTTTTAATGATGATAGCCTAATAAAGTAATACATCAATACTATAGACAGAAATATTGGTAAAATCATACTTGGTATAAATAATATCATCGGAACATCCATTTGATTTACCATAAATATTGGCATTGTTGTAGTAATTGATTGTATACTTAATGTTAATAAGAAAAAGCAATAGCCTAGTTTGTTTAAGTAGTTTATAGCTTTTTTTCTGTTTTCTTCTAAGTTAGTAGTGTCTATATACATTCTTGCACCTATAGTTTCTACTGTCATAAATGCCATTAATACTACTAATGATAAATCCATAAAGCTAATAAAGAACACACTTTGGAAGCTTTTCTCTGAAAATCCATCTGCATTTCCATTTGCTCCCCAGTGAGTAATTATTGTATCTGGTAAATTGTTATAATTAATTGCTAGGTATAAGGCTGAAATTACAGATAGTGCTATACTTATTCCAAATAATATAGTAAACTTCTTTTTTAATTTCATCTTTGCGTTTAATAGTTCTGTATCTATAGCTACTCTATTTCTTTTATTTTCATTTTTTAAATTACTATTTTCTAGTGAACTTAATACATTACTTTTTAAGTATTTCACTTCTTCATAGTATTTTTTTAGATATACAAATGACACTACTGTATATGCTAGCATTAAGACTACACTAACTATTTCACTGTTGTACTTTATTAAAAAAGCATTTATTATGAATAAGATTACCATTAGTAAAAATACTAAGTTCATTTTTCTTTTGTAACCTTTATCTATTCGCTTTTTATCTTCTTCATTTAGTGTGATGTTTTTTACATACACTCCATAAAAATAGTTTTTACCACTTACTAGTTGTATATTATATACAAGTAAATGTACCATTAGAAATATTGGTATAAATACTGCTAGAAAAACCATACTGCTATTCATATTTCTTCACCCCATACTGTTTGTAATAAGAACTGCATATTGCTAAAAACTCGTCTTCTTTAATCCCTTTTAGATAGCTTTTAGCTACTAATAATTCTACTTCTTCTTGTATTTTATTTTGTTCTACTTCTTTTTTATCTAGTGGAAGAATGTTTATTATTGCACCTTTTCTTCTATCTATATTTATATATCCTTCATCTTTTAGTAAGTTATATGCCTTGTTTACTGTGTGTAGGTTTATACCTATTTCTTCTGCCATCGCTCTTACTGATGGTAGAGATTCGCTTATTTTCAAGTCCCCTTTAGCTATTGCTTTTATCATTTCATCTTTCATTTGTAGGTATATTGGTTTTTCACTGTTAAAATCTAAATTTAATATCATTTTATCACCTCTTATCATTCTATGCATTTAATATTAGTTTGTTATATTATGAGTATAACATATATAATTTATATTATTCAATATTATTTCTATTACGTAAAAAGGTGAAGTATAAAAACTTCACCCTTTTATCTACTTAGGTCCTTCACCTGGTTTTCTACTTTCTAAAAACAAGTTAATACCTAATTTATTATCTTTTATTATCTTATCTAGCTCTTCTTTCGCTTCTTCCTCAGTTTTATATGGACCTAACTGAACTACATATTTATCATCACTACTTTTTTGTACTCCTAATTTATCATAGCCAAATAGCAATTCCTCTGTAATAGCAAGCTGCTCTCCATACTCTAAATTCTCTGTTCTTATAAAGTATGCCTCTTTTGATGTAGGATTTTTAGAGTTCTGTTTAACTTTTATATCTATCATCCCAGGATCTTTGTACTCAGATATTTCAAAATCTATATTCTCATTTAATTCAATAGCTACCTTGTAGCTAGAATCATCTAGTACCATAATGTTATATGCATCCTTTACAAATGGCAGCTGCTTAACTTTATGCTCTATATAAGTTGGATCAATATATCTTACTCCACTAAACTTAAATACTAATGTGTATGGATACTGCCTATATTCAACTTCATAATGCGGTACATTCGTTGCTAATTTTCCATTATCAGTAAAATAAATATTTATATTATTTTTATCAAGTGAATCTATTACTATCTTATTACCATCTGTTATAACTCCCCCTAGTTGAGTACTTTTACTAAAGTCTAGTACTTTTACTAATTCTCCTATTACAGGTATTTTTACTAATTCATTTGCAAGTACGGGTATGTTTGATATAGATGTAATAATACCTCCACTTATTAGTACTGCTGATGCTGCTTTTATCAGGGAACTGTTTTTATTTTTACCTTTATAATCCATTCCTTTTTTTATCCCTTTATCTATATAATCATTTAAATTCTCTGGTACTTTTATGTTATCATTTTCTTTTAAACTCATATTACTTTCCTCCCTCCAATATTTTTTTTATTTTTTCTAAAGCCCGATAATGCTTTGTTTTTATAGTATTTTCTGATTTTTTCATCACCTTAGATATTTCTATAAATGTTAGGTCTGCAAAATATTTTAATACTAATATCTCTTTATCTTCCTTTTTTAGTTTATCTAGTGCCTTATATAAGTCCATTTTTTCTTCTACTGGTTCTTTATTTTCTTCTATGTCCTTTTTATAGTCCTCAAGGTACATTATCTTCTTTTGTTTTTTTATTGCTATTAGTGCTTCATTTATTGCTATTTTCATTAACCATGTATCAAAAAATTCTATGTTCTTTAGTTTATGTATATTTATATAGGCTTTAAATGTAGTTTCTGATACTATGTCTAATGCTATTTGTTCATTTTTCACATAGCAATACGCTACTTTATATAGCTTTTTTCCTCTATCTTTTATTAGCTTATCAAAACTATCATTGCATCCATTTTGGGCTTTTTTTATTAGTTTATATTCATCCAAAATCCCACCTCCAACCTTTCTTATATAAGTTAGATAGTATTATCTCATTAATAGTTTCATTTATTTTTTATTATAAGTGATTTATTTATATAATAGGAAAAGAGAGTCTAAATTCCCGACCCCCTGGGGTATATTTTTTACATATTATTTACTTATTTCATAATACACCATATTTCTAATAGTTTTGTTACAAAATTGTAAGGTAATTGTTAGATGAATGTATTTGATATCTGCTAGAATTTAATATAAAATTATCTAATGTTATTACAAAAACAGACACAATTACGAAAGGATACAACTATGGAATTTTTTAATAATTTTTTTACATCTAATGTAGGTCAAAATAACTTTTCCTCATTTGGTAATATTCATATCATTTTGCTACTTATTGCTTTAGTAGGTAGTATATATATAATAATAAATAAAAAAGAGAATAGAGCATTTGAATTAATCATTGCAGGTGTACTAATACTTCAACAAGCATCTTTATATTTTTGGTATTTTGGCTCTAATTATAATATTTTACAAGAAGGGTTACCACTATATCATTGTAGGATTTCTATATTGTTTGTAGGTCTTGGAATGTTGTTTAATAATAGTAAGCTTATTAAGATAGGTTCTTATTGGGGAATATTTGGTTCAACTATGGCTTTATTATTTCCTAGTATTGACCCTTTTGCATTTCCTCATATAACTCAGTTTTCATTTTTTATAGGTCATATATTCTTATTATGGGGATGTATATATATTTTATTTGTAAAGAATATTGGTATGTCTACAGTAGATTTAAAAACTATTTTAGTATTTACTAATGTTTATCATATCTTAATGTTTATGCTTAATAGTAATTTAACGTCTAATTATGGATATATGAATCATCCACCTATAAGTATATTAAATGTGTTAAATCCTTATGTTTATAGTATCGGTGTTATTATTACTTTTAATCTTATAATAATCATCGAGTATCTATTAATAAATAAAAAAACAATTACAGGTAAGTCTTCTAGCAATACTCTAAGTAATATTTTAAATGCTTAGCTTTTTAATTTTAAAATAAGTCTAAACAAAACAAGATGCAATCTATTGATTGCATCTTATTTTACTTTATTCAATTATAATTTAATAACATTAATAGCAGAAGGTCCTTTATCTGCTTGTACTATATCAAATGACACTTCTTCACCTTCGTGTAAATCTTTATCATGTCCATTCGATTTTATATTAGAGAAATGGACAAATATATCTTGTCCATCATCAGCTGAGATAAACCCAAATCCTTTTTCAACATTGTACCATTTTACAACTCCATTATAATTAGCCATTAAAATAACTCCTTTCAGATAATATAAAAAGGAATAGCTTTTTATCTATTCCTCTTTTATTATTTGAAATTATTGCTCTTTAATAACACAAAATTATTGGTAAATTTAAAGTAAGTTCAGTATTTCTTTTTTTAATTTTATATATTCCTTACTTCCAAATTCAAATTTTGATTTATCATCTAGTACAAACTCTTTTTTTATTTTAGCCGGTTTATTCGATATTAGATATATACGATTTGATAAATTTATAGCTTCTTCTATATCATGAGTTATCAATATTATTGTAGAATTAAACTTTTTTCTCACCTCTAATAGCCAATTTTGCATATTAGCCTTTGTAAGTGAGTCTAATGCTCCAAATGGCTCATCAAGTAACATCAAGTCATTACTATTTATAAAAGTTCTTAAAAAGTTAGCTCTTTGCTTCATACCTCCAGAAAGTTCACTAGGATATTTATCCTCGTATCCTTCTAATCCGAATTCCTTAAAGTATACTTTAACAGCTTCTTTTGCTTCATTTTTAGATTTATTTTTTAGTATAAGTGGCAAACTTACATTATCTATTATAGTTTTGTATGGAAGAAGTAAATCCTTTTGTTGCATATAGCTTATGTCTCCATTTACTACAACACTTCCACTATCTTCTTTTGTAAGAGATGTTATTATATTAAATATAGTACTTTTTCCACTTCCACTTGGTCCAAGTATTGATACTAACTCCCCTTCATTTACTGTTATACTTATGTCATCTAAAATTAAAGTATCTTCGTAGCTTTTTTTTATATTATTTAATACTAACTTTTCTTTATTCTGGTAAGAATTCATTTGTATATGCATCGCTAGCTTTTAAATCCTTTTCTATTAATTTATATTCTTTTAAGAAATCTGTATAGTTGTTCCACACACTATCTTTCATTTCGCCCCATCTTTTAGCATCTGATATGTATTCATTTGCTAAATACTTTTGGCTCTCTACTGCTAATGTTTCATCTACTTCTGGAGCATGTTTTACTAATATTTTTGCTGCTTCTTCTGGGTTTTCTATAGCAAAGTTATATCCTTTTGATGTTGCTTTTAAAAACTTTTTAGCTAGTTCTGGGTCTTCTTTTAATAGTTTTTCACTTGAAACTATTATCGGTGTATAATAATCTAATCTCTCATCTAATTCTCTTAGTGATATGTAGTTTAAATCTACTCCCTTTTGTTTAGCTTCAATTCCTGTCCATCCTTCAAATATCCACATCATATCTACGCTTTTATTTACTGCACTAAAGAAGTCATCCTCTCCCACGTTCACTACCTTTAGCTTAGAGAAATCTTTGTTTTCTTTTTTCATAACTGCATCTAGTATAGCATCTTCTGATGGAGATCCCCATCCTCCATATACTTTACCTTCAAAGTCTTTTGCTGATGCTATATTTTTTTCCTTTGGTGAAGCAAATCCAGAAGTATTGTGTTGTATTATCGTAGCTATAGCTTTTATTGGAAGTGGGTCTTTGCTTGTTTTTGCAAAGGTAAGTTCTTCTTGATAACTTATACCAAAGTCTGCTTTGCCTGTTGCTACAAGCGTTGGTGCTCCTCCTTCTGATGGCTGGACTATCTCTACATTTAGTCCTTCTTCTTTAAAGTATCCATTTTCAAGTGCAACGTATAATCCTGTATGGTTTGTGTTTGGTGTCCAATCTAATACCATAGTTACATCTTTAAGTCCACTGTCTTCTTTATCATTTTTACTAGAGCATCCTGTAAGCGACCCTAATCCTAGTGTAGTTACTAATCCTAGTGATATTATTTTTTTTAATTTCATACTCTATTCCTCCGTTATTTATGTCTTATTATTATTTTTTTCACTATTTGTGATAATCCTACAAATATTAAACTAAAAATTACAACGATTATAGTAGATGCAAAAACTTTATCTAGTGCATATGCACTTTTTGCTCTTACCATATATACTCCTAAACCTTTAGTTCCTCCTAGCCATTCTGCAACTGTTGCAGCTACCACCATATATGTAGCTGATATTTTAACCCCTGAAAACAGTTTGTCCATAGACATAGGCAGTTTTAGATGTATAAATGTATTCATTTTACTACTATTCATAGTTTTAAATAGATTCAAATAGTCTTTATCTATGTTTTCTAATCCATCTACAAAGCTTATTAGAATTGGAAAAAAACATGTTAGACTCACCATTAGTATTTTTGGTAAGGTATCAAATCCAAACCATATTATTAAAAGTGGTGCTATTGTAATTGTTGGTATAGTTTGAGAGACTAATAGTATTGGATATAGACATTTTCTAACTATAGGTAAAAAGTCCATTAATACTCCTATAGAAAGTGCTAATACTAAAGCTAAGCTAAATCCAAGTACTGTCTCATATAGTGTAACCATTGTATTATCAAATAAACTTTGATAATCTTCTATAAATACTTTTAGTATATCTATTGGCGTTGGTAGTATGTATTGAGGTATATCTCTAACTTCTACTATCACCTGCCAAAGTATTAGTAAGCTTAAGAAGGTTATTATTGGATACAGATAATCTTTGTGTTTATCTGTGATTTTTAAGCTTCTCATCTATTGTTATTCCTCCAGCTTTTTCGTCTATCCTAACAGTTGTTATAACTCTTTCACAGCCTAGTTCTAATGGTAGTTTGTGTGCTTTTTTTATAACTTCAAAAACTTCATCAAATTCCCCTTCTATTGTTGTGCTCATTGCAGCTATTTCATATTTTAAACCGCTTGCTTGTATAAGTTCGATACATTTATCTACTACCTTATACATTTCTTCTTCCCCTTTGTACGGTCTTAGTGGTACTACTGCTATATCTGCTATAACCATTTGTAACTCATCCTCTCTCTTAATCAAATTTTTTTAACTCAAAAAAGTCCTATCCTGTAGGATAAGACTTTAAATATGCATATTATATGTATAATAATTATCTACTCCCTACGTTGGCATTACCCAAATCAGGTTAAAGGGTCGAGATTTAATTATCTCCTCTCAGCAAAATTCGCTCCCCTGTATATTATGTTGTACTTATATTATTAATTATACTACATTTATTTGAGGTTGAAACATTTTTTTGTTTTTTATTGTAAGCTTTTTCCTAATTTTGTATTTTTATTTCAAAATTTCTTCTAGCTTTGTCTTACAATGGTTTTTAAATTCTTCTATTGAGATATTTTTTAGTTTACATATATCTTGGTATACTCTTTTTATTTCACTAGGCATTCCATAGTTTCCATTTACCCATTCTAGAGCTGTTGGTCCGTCTGTTTCTGCTAGTAGTTGGTTTGCTGGTACTATTTTTATTATTTCTTCTGTTTTTTTAGAGTATCCAACATCTACACTTATGGTAAAGCTGCATTTTGCGTCTATTAGTTTTTCTAAGGTGTCTTTTTCACCGCTATACCAGTGTATTATACTTTGATTAGATACATCATATTTTTTTATTAGGTCTAAGACCATCTCTTCTGCACCTTTTGTATGTAGGTTTATGTATTTGTTGTATTCTTTTGCATATTTTAAAAAGTGTTCAAATACTTCTACTTGATATGAGTATGTATTTGTATCTTCTATCCAATGAAAGTCTAGGCCTATTTCCCCTATGATTTTACTTTCTTTAATATACATTTGTGCTTTATCTATATTTTTTATGCTTTCATAAGCTTTCCAGGGATGTATCCCATATGTAGGTATTATATATTCACTTTTAGCTTGTAAGCTTTTGTTATATAAGTAGCTTTCTTCATCCATTGCACATGCTATTGTTTTTATTTTGTTTAGGTTAATATCATCTATTGCTTTATCTATTTTTTCTTTGTTGTAAAAGTCTATATGATTGTGAAAATCTATGTACATCGTTTTCTCCTTATCTTTAGCTATTTATTATTGACATATATTATACATATATATTAATTTATTTAAAAGCCTCACCCTTTTTTGACCTAAGGGTTGCTACTTCTATTATATAATTTATAAATCTATCCTTCTTCTTCCATTTATTTGTAGTCTTCCCAGGGTCCATTGCATATTGTGATATGATGTCTTTTAGTTGTGGCACTTCTAATTTATCTAGTTCTTTCTTAAGTACATCTTCTCCTTTTGTAATTACTGTGTTTGGATTAAGTAATGCTGGTTGTTTTTTACGTCTTTTAGATTTATTTTCTACTTTTTCTTTAGTTGATGTTTCTTTAACTAGCTCTTCTTTAGCTAAAGCTAACTCTATACGTTTTGCAAATTCTTCATTGATTTTTATTTCTTCTAATATAACATTAAATACACTTTTTAATTGATTTTCTATATTCATTATTTACACCTCTTTATTATTTCACTTGCTAAATTATAGAATCTATCGTATTGCCCTTCATATCCCCATTTTTGTTTTAATGTATTTAGTTTCATATTGTACTCAGCTGCAGCTGACATTTTTTCATTTTCTGTAAATATTACATCAAATAGTTTTGCTTCTTTTTCTTGTTTAAGGTCTTCTAGTACCCTTTTATGTGTAGTAGATTGTTCTCTATATCTAGTCGCTACTATTCCTAATGGGTCTATTGATTTGTTTGTGGCTTTTGCAAATTCATTTATCCTTTTTATTACTTGTGGTATTCCATAGGTTGATAATATGTCTGGTATTGTTGGTATAATGTAGGTATCGGATATATTTAGTCCATTTAGTGTTACCGTTCCTAAGTTTGGTGGGCAGTCTATTAGTATGTAGTCATATTCATCTATTATGTGTGATATTTGTTTTTTGAGTATATCTATTGGTGTATTTGCATAGAACTTGCCTCTTGGTATTGATACTATTTCATCTTGTATGTCTATTAGGTCTAGACTTGATGGGATTAGATCTAAGTTTTTGACGCTCGATACGTTTGATACATTCTTTTGGATGTAGTTTTCTAGGTTTGTTTTATTACTTTTTTTGAATTTTGATGTTAGTGTATTGTTTTTTATTTCATTTCTAAATAATGATACTATGGTCTGTTCATTGTTGTTCAGTTCTTTCCATTTTTCTTCGCCTATTAGCATTATTGTGGCATTAGTTTGTGGATCTAGGTCTATTACAAGTACTTTTTTGTTAAATTCGCTGCATAAAAACTCTGCAAGTCCTACTGTTGTGGTGGTTTTAGCTACACCACCTTTTAAGTTTATTGCTGATATAACTTTTCCCATGGATTCTCACCTCTTCTTTATCATCATTATTTTATATGACTTGAGGTTTATTATAATTCTCTTTTTATTGAGCTTGGTATAATAATTAATATTTATTAGAATAATATCCTTAGTACATAAAGAATCCTATATCTATAGATATAGGATTCTTTTGGTTTATTGGTTGCGGGAGTAGGACTCGAACCTACGACCTTTGGGTTATGAGCCCAACGAGCTGCCAACTGCTCCATCCCGCGTCATTGTTTTATTTGCTTTGTTTCTAATATTAGATTAACATACTTAATAAAATATCGCAATGTTTATTTTTTATATTTATATAGCATCATCAAAATCAAGTAGGAGCATTTGCTCCTACTTACAAAGATTTACTTATTAAACATCTTATAAACTTCTTCAATATTAACTACTTCACTTCTACCAAATCTAAGCATCTCTAATCCTAATTGCTTTCTCTCAGGGCTAAATGATGCAGTAGTTTCTACTGGAACTATACAATTGTATTCTAGTGAAAACGCATAACTGCAAGTTTCTAATACACAAACATCAGTAGCAGCTCCTACTATTATTAAATTCTTTATACCATTTTCCTTTAATATCTCATCTAAGTTAGTATTAAAAAAAGCATTCCATCTATTTTTTATCACTAACTTTTCGCCTTCTCTAGGCATTAATGGTGGTATTATCTCTGCATCAGCAGAACCTTCTACAAAATGGTTGTGCTTTTTAACTTCGAATCTCTTGTCTAGCATCTTCCAATCACTAAAATCTTCTTTGTACTCAGTCTTTATGTTTACAACCAACATATTATTTTCATTAAAGTAATCCTTTAGTTTTATCATAGGCGTTACTATATCTTCTTGTTTTGTAACATCCACATTTAACATTTTAACTAAAGAACCATCAGGCGCCCCTCCACCATATTGCATATCTACTACTAATAAAGCTGTTTCTTTTTTGTTTAACATATTATTTCTCCCCATTTCATTTATATTTATATTTTGTATTAAATTATTTTTAGAATATATCTCCTAAACACAATTTAGAATCGTATTTATTCTTTATTTCATTTTCTCTAATCATCCATTCTTGGCATAGTTCAAAGTCTTCGTTGCTAAAATTATCTTGTTTTTCAAATTCAAAGTTTCTCATTCTCTCTGCTAAGTTAGTGTCGTACTTTCCACATTCTATAGCTATTTTAACTTTTTCATCTTCTTTTAATGAATTAAATAGATTTTGAGATTCTTCTAGGGAATTGTGGAAAGCTTCTACTACATCTTTATTATTCATATAGAATTCTTTATCAAATGCCCACATTACCATATTTTTATCACTGTTTTTACTACTCCAGATTACCTCACCACCCTTTTCTACTACATCACTTATAAATGGTTCTATAGCAACTAATGCGTGTATTTTTCCTTTATCTAGTGCTTCTAGTCTTTCATAAGAGTTGTTTATCCATACTATTTCAGCATCTGGTAGTAATTCTTTTAAATCATTTTCTAGGTATATTCTAAGTAGCCCAGTCCTGTTTGCTCCTATTTTTAACTTTTTTAAATCCTTAGGATAGTTCTTTCCTACTAGTTGTATCGTTCTTGTTAGATTTGATGTTACTACAGCATCTTTTCCTTTTTCTAATATGTAGAAGAAGAATGTTATATCTCCCATCATTGCATCTACTTCACCATCTATAAAAGGTTGATTTCCATCAAATACAAAGTTTTCATCTACTCTTAAGTTTATATCTATTCCATTTTTTTTGAATATCCCTTTTTCTTTTGCTATAAAAACTGGTAACGTTAAAGGATTTATTCTTATTAGTTTTAAATTTATTTTATTCATTTGTTAACCTCCTATAAACTACGGTTGTTTATATATAATTTTTTATGATCATGCTTATCACAAATTCTAAGCTTAGTATTAAGTTGAAACTATATATTAATAATAATGGTCTAGGTCCCCAGTCTCTTCCCATTTCAGGGTATACTTTTTCTATTTTATAATAGTCTTTGTACCACTTTACATATCCATAGTAATAGAATATTGCTAGTCCACTTATTAGCATTATTATGTTTATTTGACCTATAAAATAAAGAGATATCCATGCTATTATCATTATTATAAATTCTGGTATTATAATTTTTATAGAATTCCTAAATCCTATTACATGCGGCAATGTAACACGACTTCCTTTGTCTTTTTCATAGTCTGAGGTATTGTTTGTAGACATTAAAAATACGGTCATAATCATAGGTATTATAGAGTATATAAATATTCCAATGCTAAAAATATTTGTTTGTATGTATGCTGATACTAAACAGCTAATAAATCCTACAAATACACCTGATACTAACTCTCCTACAGGATAAACTATATAGGGCTTTGGCCCTATTGAGTAGCATACTGCTGCTAATACACTTAGTACTCCTATTATTAATATATTTATATTTTTAGTTATAAAAACTATTGATAATCCACATATACCACTTATTACAAGCATAATCACAAGTGCTATTATAGCATCTGATAATTTTGCATCTCCCCTTACTAAGCCTTCACTACCTTGATGTCCTGTAAAAGTTGTTTCATCTTCTTCATTTTTTATGTAGGCTCTTATTTCATTAGCTACATTAGCAACTATATTAAGACAAAATCCAGCCATAAACATTAAGGCAAGAAGTAATATATTTAAATTGCCAGATAGATATGCACCAAACATCCCTCCACTTAACACTGGAAGTCCTGTTGCAAACCCTGTCCTTATTTCCATTACTGTATATATTCTTTGAAAAAAATTCTTTTTAGTCATTATTTTATACTCCCTGATGTTATTCCGTTATATATGTACTTTTGTAGGCTTAAGAAAAATATTATCATCGGTATTATACTTAAAACTATAGCTGCACATATTACATTCCATTGTATCTCATACGGTCCAATGAATTTATATATTGTAGTTGAGATAGTTTTTAACTCTTCACCTGGCATATATAAAAATGGTATATAAAAGTCATTATATATAGATACCATCTTTATCATAACTACACTAGCTGTTATTGGTTTTAATAATGGAAATATTATGTTTTTATATATTTGAAAATAACTTGCACCTTCTAGCATTGCTGCTTTATCAAGTTCTCTTGGTACTTTTTCTAATGCTTGCATATACATATAAATCATTAAAACATCTGCACCTATATATATTAAAATAGGTGCTAGTCTTGTGTTATAAAGTCCTAGAGTGTCTATTAATTTAAATGTTGATACTTGTGCTATTTCCGCTGGTACTATAGATACTATGAAGTATATAAGTATGATAAGCCCCTTTAGTTTAAATTCAAATCTATTAAGTACATAAGCTACGGTTGATCCGATTATTACACTTCCTACCACTCCTGCTAGTACGAGTATGAATGTATTAAAAAATCCAAGTAGCATCTTACCTTCAAATAATGCCTTTTTGTAGTTATCTAAGTTAAAAAAATCTACTGGCGGTGTTATTCCATTTGTTGCTGTAAATTCATTGAATGTTTTAAATGAACCAAAAAATATAGTAACAAGAGGAATAATTATAATAAGTGACCATAAAATTAAGCTTCCATAGATTAATATGTTTTTAAGTATTGTTTTTGTTTTATTATTTATCATTTTTGTACACCATCTTTTGTAATATAAGTAGTATTCCTATAATTATGCTCAGTACAATAGCCATACTGGCTGCTAGTCCAAACATCTTACCTTCAAATGCTGTTTTCATAGTTTGTAGTAAGAATGTTGATGTTCCATTAGATCCATTAGTTAATATCATCGGACTTTCAAATACTGATATAGCTCCTATTGTTAGTAGTATAAAGTTTATCTTTATAACGGTATGTATGTTAGGAAGTATTACATATCTTACTTGCTCTATAAAGCTCGCTCCCTCTAGTTGGGCTATTTTAAAGTATTCTTTAGGTATAGTCATTATTGCACCAAAGTATATAATAAAGCTAAATCCTGTATGCCTATATAGTGATATGCTCGCTAGTGAATAGTTAACCACTGTTGGGTCTCCTAGCCAATATCTGATATGTTCTTCTAAATTAAGTAAGCTTAATAAATAGTTAAGCGCACCCTCTGGTGAGAAAAACATTCTAAACATCATCGCTATAGCTACTCCACTTATTAAAGTTGGGAAAAATATTATAGCTTTAAATAAGTTTTTTCCTCTAACCTTTAACGATAATACTATCGCAAAATAGAGTGCTATTATTATTTCTATAAGTCCTGCTATAAAGTAATATATACTATTTGAAAATACCTTTATATAAGTTGGGTCTGTTATTATTCTTTTGTAATTATCAAATCCTACTATTTCTTTTACTTCTGAAATTCCATTCCATGAGGTAAAACTATAGTAAATCAAGTTTAGTATAGGTACTAATCCAAATGTTATAAGTAGTAAAATAGGAAAAAAAAGAAAGAAAAAAATAATTCTTCTTTCTTTCTTAGCTATCGTATTATTTTTCATTGTTTTTTACAGCTTGGCTCCACTTATCTTCTAAGCTTTTTACAAACTCTTCATAGCTTTCATTTTGGTCTGGGTATAATCCTATATTTACTACTTTTTGTAATGTATCTTTAAGTCTTCCAACTCCAACTTCATTAGCTATTTTTGTGTATAATGCATCATCTTCTGGCGTTTCAGTTGGTACTGTTAATATTAAGTTATTTTCTTTGAATAACTCTTTTTGCTCATCTGTAAATCCATCTATGTTAGTTGATGCACCAAATGATTCAGCTGCATATCCACTTTCATTTGATATAAAGAATTCTAAGAATGCTTTTGCTGTTTCTATATTTTCACTGTTTTTGTTTATTCCCATTATAGAATCTGCACCGTATGCTATACTATTTTCTCCATCTAGCTTAACAGGGAATGGCGCTATTGCTATATTATCTTCATCTGGATTTAATCCTTCTACAACAGGTACTTCTTGTGAACCAGCAACTATCATAGCTACTTCTCCATCTGCTAATTTCTTGAATGATTGAGCAGGGTCTCCTGTCATTGGATCTTCTTCTATTAATCCATTAGATGATATATAGTATATAAAGTCCATTATTTCTCTTATTGGTTGTCCTTCTTCAAATGCAGTTCCTGCTTTTAACATTTCTGAACGGTATTGCTCTCCTCCAAATGATGTTAAAGCTCCTCCCCATATTCCAAGTAATGAGTTATAGTTTGTGTAGTATGGTGTAGCATCTGTATTTTCTTTTATTTTGTTAAGTGCTGCTTCCATTTCTTCCATTGTAGTTGGTATTTCAGTTACTCCAGCTTCTTTAAGTACAGCTTTATTGTATACTACTCCTAGCTGGTTTAGTCTTGTTGGTAATGCATATGCCACACCTTCATAATCAGCTTCTGTAACGTCCATATATTCTTCTTCTAATTCTTTAACATCTCCTAATGGTAATAAGTAGTTGCTTAAATTCTCTGGTGTTGCTACCATACTAAATGGAACGAATAATACATCGCCATATTCTTTAGTGTTCATTCTTGTAGTTATATGAGTATCATAATCTGCTGATGATTCCCATTTTATATCAGTTACTTCTGGATATTTTGCTTTAAAGTCTTCTTCTATTTTATCAAATAGCTTTTGAGCTGCTTCATCTGTACGATCTGTAACTACTGTTATCTCTCCACCTATTTTACCACTACTATTAGTAGTTTCTTCTTTTTTAGTACATCCACTTAATGCAAGAGTTGCAACAAGTGCTAATCCCACTATTTTTTTCATTTTCATTATAATTTCACCTTATCCTTTTATATTGTGTTTTGTATTAATGTCAAATATATTTACTTTATCTAAATTAAGTACAAGTTCAATTTTGTCACCCTTTTTATAATTAATATCCTTTGTGTCTTTTATTGTAAACATATTGTTTTTATGTTTAATATGAAGTATATATTCTCCACCTACATATTCTATTTTATTAACTACAGCCGCTATTTTAACATCACTATCACCTTCTGATATATGTATATTTTCAGGTCTTATTCCTAATAAGTACTCTTTATTATTTTCTAGGTTACTTAAGGTAGTTGATAGTGCTATTTTTTCATCATCTATGTATATATAATTGCTGTCTTTATGTATTTTGAAGATATTCATTCTGTTTTTTCCAACAAATGTAGCTACAAATAAGTTGTTTGGTTGTTCATAGACTTCTTTAGGTGTTCCTATTTGTTGTATAATACCTTCATTCATTATTACTATTCTACTTGCCATTGATAATGCTTCTGTATGGTCATGTGTTACATATATAGTAGTAGCATTTATACTTTCATGTAAGGCAGTTATTTCATTACATGTATGATATCTTAGTTGTAGATCTAAGTTTGATAATGGCTCATCCATTAAAAATAGCTTTGGCTCTCTTACCATAGATCTAGCTAGAGCTACTCTTTGTCTTTGGCCTCCTGATAATTCTTTTGGCCTTTTATCTATATATTCTGTGAGTCCTAAAGCTTCTGATGCCCACTTTACTTTTTCTTCTATAATTTTTTTGTTATTTTTTCTTATTTTCATACCAAATGATATATTTTCGTATACAGTCATATGAGGAAATAGTGCATAATCTTGGAATACCATAGACACATCTCTGTCTTTTGGTAATTCACTACTTATGTCTTTATTGTCTATTTCTATAGTTCCTTCATCTAATGGTTCAAATCCACATATTAA
This sequence comes from Peptostreptococcaceae bacterium, assembly GCA_051654865.1. GTDB lineage: Bacteria > Bacillota > Clostridia > Peptostreptococcales > Peptostreptococcaceae > JBOFOR01. The sequence goes on along the minus strand of JBOFYV010000102.1, from coordinate 23,236 downwards.
TTGTAATAATGTAGATTTTCCACTTCCACTTGGGCCTAATATAACTATAAATTCTCCCTTATCTATTTCTAGATTGAAGTTTCTTAAAGAAAAATTATTATTGTTTTTATATTTTTTAGAAATATTGTTTAGTTTGATATAACTAATATTCCTCACCCCCTATTTAACGACAAATCCTATTATACATAACCCAAGTATGTTAATCAATTAACTTGTTATAAATCATACTATTCGTTTTTTTGTTGCTATATAATTTTTTTAAATATCAATTAGCTTTATTTTTACTTTATAATTTTATATAGTTAGTACAATTTAATTTAAGTTTGAGGAGATGACAAATTGACAAAAGAATATATCACTAAATTTATACAAGATTCTTGGAAGGCTTTTAGGCCTTTATCTTTAACCCTAGCTATAGGTTCTACTACTCTTGGTATTATTGCAGCCTATAAAATGGGGGCTTTAGAGTTAAATAATGTAAATCATATTTTTTTAGTATCTATAATAACAATTGCAGGGCTTTTAGCTCAGTCTGGAGCTAATCTAGTAAATGACTATTTTGAAGGTAGTTTTAGGTATTATAGACCAAGTGGCAGAAAGATTAAGTTTTTAGGAGTTGTTAGAACTTACTTTGATATCTACGTTTTTTTATGGGCTATATCTTGTTTTGGACTAGCTTCATTGATTGGACTTTATTTAGTTTATATCACAGATATACGTATGCTAGTTATTGGATTTATAGGAATTTTTATAGGGTATGGATATACAGGAGAGCCTTTTGTATTTAAAAGAAAAGGACTTGGTGTACCTATATCATTTATAGCTATGGGACCATTGATGGTACTTGGAGCATCTTTCCCTTTTACTAACGAGATAAGTTTATATCCTGTATTTTTAGCATTACCTGTATCTTTTCTTATTCCTGCTTTAATGCTTAGTAATGAGATGAGAGATTTTCAAAGAGATTCTAATCTTAGCTTAGGCACTTTGAGTGTAAGAATAGGAAGTAAGTATAGTACTTATTTATACAGATTCTTAGTATTTGGTATGTATGTATTAACTGCTATGTACGTTATTATTGGGTTTTATCCACCACTTACTTTAGCTATTTTTGCTACTTTACCAATAGCTCTAAAAGCTAATAAAAGTGTAAGTACTTTTAGTAAATTAGGAATTCCTTATACTAATACATTGCACTGGAATGCTACTTTAATATTGGTTGTGACTTTATTAATATCAAAATAAAAATAAGAGCTGTATAATAGAAATCTAATATCTCTATATACAGCTTTTTTATATCTATTCTCCTTTTATGTTTAAGTAGAAGTTTGCCATTGTCATTTGGTAGTATGGAGTATACCATAAATATCCTATCCCAAATGTTAATACACAAACTATAAGCCATCCTATAAAGCTCAGCCCAAGTACAAATAGCTCCATCTTGTGACCTTTCATCATAGATGCACTTCTTTTTAAACATTCTATAGCTGATAATTCTGGGTTTTCTGTTAATACATAATATGCTTGTGAGAACATTAATCCTGCTATTACACCAGGTATTATGAATAACATATACCCTATAAACATTGCTATATTAAATAAAAGTGTTATTATTAAAGCTTTTAATATAAGTTTAAATCCAGAAAATAGATCTGTGAATTTTGCATTTTCTTTATTTTTAACTAGGTTAAGTGTGAATATACATAATCCTACTGATATAGGTCCATATATTATCCATCCTAATAGGTTTAATCCTATATAGATACCTCCACCTTCATATACAGCACTACCTCCTGATGAAGCTAATGTTCCTTGAATTATTAGCGTATACACTAAACAAGTTAGTACTGCTAACCCCCATTTACCTTTTAGTTGTTGTTTTGCATTGCTTTTTAATTCTGCTCTTGTATACATAACGTCTCCTTTTTATATCATTTTAATATAAGTATACTACAGTTTGTTTTATAATAAAATAATTCATAACTTAAATATTTATATATTTTCTATACTAACTAAATATTATTACTAGACTGTAAATATTTTTCTAAATTTATTAAGATTAATTTAAGAATTCAAAAACTTGCATATATTTATTTTTATTTGCTTATTTTGGGGTATATATAAAAAAATTACTTATATAAGTTTATTGTAAGTATAAATCTGATATAATATTAATGTCATTTTTTTCCAAAACATAAATAAAGGGGACATAACTTTGAATTCATTTAAGAAAATCTACAAAAAATTAACTTACATAATCTTAATAAGCATGTTACTTTTAATAACTGCCAATGTTGTACTATTGTTGTTAATATCCGATAAGTATACAAAAGAATTTTTTAATGCTGAAGCTAATGCAATTTACAATGATATATCTGTAATAACAGATTCATTAAAAAAGGCATCTTATGATGTGGCTAACAATAAAGAAATCATTAGTATACTAGAAGACAATAATGATTTTTATGACATATCGCAACAAGATAAGTCCAATATGCTAGATGAAATCTCTTTATCTGAAGGTTTTCTGCATAATTTATCTTTTGTTGATACTATAAATATAATTAGCGTTAAAGGTAATTATCTATTTAGTAATGGAGCTTTATTTAATGACTTTTATATAAGTGATAGACCTTGGTATCATGACTCTATGCTAAATAGTAAATATGAACCATTTTCAGTTCCTATACACAAAGACTACACTACGGGTGAATACACTACTTCTATAGTTTCTTTTATACTAAATAATAATGATGAAGTACTTGGTATTGCTATTTTAGATATTTATATAGAGGATTTATTAAAATATATTGAATCTAGATACTCTTTAGGAGATGTCTCTGCACATATGATTATAGATGGTAGTTATTATCCTCCAATAAATGAATTTTCTAAAATACTATATCATAATACTACTATAGATAATATTTCATTAGTTTTTGATAAATCGTCTTCTATTCACTTTAGTAGTACTATAATGTTTTTAAAGTCTAGTGTTTTAATATATATATTAATATTTTTACTTATAATTGGACTAGTATTAATTTCAATAAAAAAACTACTTAAACCGGTTGAGAAATCTTTAATTAAGTTTAAAAGTTTATTAGGAAATAAGCAGGATTTATCTCATTTTTCTAATAAAGGAGAACTAGAACAATTAGAAATACTATCTGAAATGCTTAGTAAATCCTTTGACAATACTATACATAATTTGATTTACTATAATGATTTTACAAATTTACCTAACAAGAAAAGTTTGATTAAAATTACTAATGATTTAATTAAAGATGAAATTCCTTTTGCTTTAATATTTATACATATAGAAAATTTAAAAACCTTAATAGACTTATTTGGATATAATTTTGGAGACAAAGTTATAAAAGATTTCTCTAATATTTTATCTTCTTCTATTCAAGGAGAATGTATTTTAACAGAATACTCTCATAATAAGTTTGTTCTAGTATATCCTAATTATACTTCTGATGTAGACTTAGATTTATTTTATAAGAAAAATGTACTAGATGTTTTTGAAAATAATAAACTAATAAATAATTCTACAAAATTAAAACTTTCAGGTAGTGTTTCAATATATCCAAGCCAAGGAGATACTTTAGATAAGCTACTTAGAAAAAATGAGTTTATGATAGATATTAGCAAAAGACACAACTGGTACAATAAATTATTATACTTTAACGATGAAATATATAATGAGGTATCTCGAATAGAATCTATTAAACAAAACTTAAAAACATCAATAGAAAATAATGAATTTACTATTTTATATCAACCAATACTAGATAAAAATAGAACTATAAAAAAAGCAGAGGCTTTAATAAGATGGAAAAATAAAGAACTAGGATGTGTATCTCCTGTTGAATTTATAAAATACGCAGAAGAAACCGGTGATATAGTAGAGATAGGATATTGGATATTTGAAGATGTCTGTAAGAATTACAATAAACTTAATGTAAATAATAAAACTCCGATTCAAGTTAGTATTAATGTTTCTCCTATACAGCTTTTAGATGATTTATTTGCGGTTAATATTATTGGTATTTTAAATAAATATAAAATTGACTCCAAAAACATTTGTATAGAAATTACAGAGTCTGTTCTTATAGAGAATAATGAGACCATTGTTCAAAATCTAAATCACTTATCTAACTTAGGTATCTATCTAGCTTTAGATGATTTTGGTACAGGTTATTCATCATTTGGCTATTTAAAGCAATTTAATTTTAATATTTTAAAACTCGATAAAATTTTTATAGATGATGCTAGTGAATGTGACTATAATATTATTAAAGATCTTAAGAGTATTGCAAAGAAACTAAACACTGATGTTGTGATAGAAGGTGTTGAAACTAAAGAACAATTTGACAATCTACTTAGTATTGATATTGATTATTTCCAAGGATACTATTTCTCTAAACCGTTAAGTTTAGATGATTTAATAGAATTAAGCATAAAAAGAAGGTTATAAATTAACCTTCTTTTCTTATTACTCTACATGGATTACCTACTGCTATGCAGTTATCTGATATATCTTTGGTTACTACACTTCCTGAACCTATTACTACATTTTTACCTATTTTTACACCTGGATTTATAGTAGTACCTCCACCTATCCAGCTTCCATCACCTATTTCTATTTCATAAGCAAATTCTAATCCTGATTTTCTAACCTCCGGATCTATTGGATGACCAGCTGTAAATATATTTACATTTGGTCCTATAAGTACGTCTTTTCCTATTGTTACTTTATTACAATCTAGTATTGTTAGGTTAAAGTTTGCGTAAGAATTTTCTCCCCAGTGAATGTTGTATCCATAATCGCATCTAAAAGGTGGCTCTATGTAAAAAGATTCTCCTACACTTCCGAATAGTTCTTTTATTAATTCATTTCTTTTATCTCCCTCTAGGTAGTCACTGTTGTTGAATTCTTGCATTATACGTCTTGCCTTTGTTCTTTCTAAAGTTAATGCTTCATCAAATCCTCTGTATAATTCTCCCTTTAGCATTTTTTCTTTTTCTGTCATTTTCTTTCCTCCCTAATCTAGGTTAATCTTTTTTAATTTGTATCTTTATAACTGTATGTTGATATTATACTAATAGAAAAGGTGGAAATACTATAACATTTATGATTAAAAATAACATAATTTTGACCTTTTATTGTATCTACTCATTAGTTCTAATTCTTTCAACTACGCTATCCTTAGAGAATACATTATAAACTACTACCGGAACTATTACACTTATTAAAAATACCACTACGCTACAAAGTACCATAGCCCCTACCGGATAGGTATATACCGAATATCTAAGCTTCATGACATTATATCCTATAACTGATGCCACGCTACCTAATGTAAGATTAGATATCGTTATAATTATTGCATAGTATAATCCTTCTAACATTAGCATCTTCTTTAATTGTTTTTTAGTCATTCCTACTGCTTCTATCATAGCAAATTCTTTTTTTCTTGATATTATGTTTGTTATCATAGTATTGATAAAGTTTAATATCCCTATTGCCCCTATTATAACTACTGCACACATTCCTATTACTGTTATTGATGTTTGCATTTTTTTAGCTTCTTCTATAAAGCTTGATTTTGAGTAAACTTGAGTATATGGATTGTTATACTTTTCATTTATTTTTCTTACTTCTTTCTCTACTTCATCAACGTATTTTTTATCGGTATTTATTACTACCTTTTGAATATATGCCTTTTTATCTACCTTCTTTAAATCATTTTCATTTACATACAATGACATGTTAAAATTTTTAGCTCCATCTAATATTGCCATTACTTCAAATTCATTTTCTGTATATCCATCTTCTATTAATTTGCCTTTAAGATACTTAAGATTTATTTTATCTCCTACTTTAATTTTGCTATTTTTATGACCATTTACTATTATATATCCACCTTTATTAAATTTATCTATATCTATTTCACCATATAGAATTTTTGCATCTCCTTGGTATCCTGCATCATTAATTTCTATTATTTTCTTCATTAATGATCCTGTTGATAATCCCATTAAATCAATATAATATATTACACCTTGAGATTCTGCATAATCACTTGGTTCTCCACCATCATAAATCCAATCTTTATATTCCTTATCTACTTCTTGAGATAATAATTCTTCTTTTATTTTTCCTTCATATACTAATGGATTCATTCCTTCATAAATTTCTTGTACACTATTAACGCCTTTAATATTTTCTAATTCTTTTATTATATTTTCATCTATTGGGATACTCGGGGTTTCTTCATCTAATATCTGCCACAAAGCTCCATGTTTTATTTCTATATCTCCCATCAATATATTGTCTCCTGCTTTTTGTGGATCAGAACTACTTAATATTGTAGCTACTCCTAAAAATATCATACAACTTAATGACATTGATACTAAAACTAGTAATGCCTTTTTCTTGTTTCTAAACATATTAGCTAAAGCCATTTTGTGAAGTTTTGAACCAGTTCTTCCTTTTTTAGATGTTTTCTTTATGTTGTTATCTCTTTCATTGTATCTGATAGCCTCTATTGGAGATACGCTACTTGCTACTTTTGATGGTTTTTTACATGATATTCTTACTGTTATATAAGAAAATACTGCTGCAAATACAAATATCCATATATTAAAGTTTTCAAATGAGCTTCTATTTAATCCATCTAACATATTACCAACTATAGGTACAAACACTACACCTAATAAATATCCTATTATTAGACCTATTGGTATTGCTATTAAGCATAATACATTTGCTTGGTTTAATACTAATTTTTTTATTTGTGTTGGTGATGTTCCTATTGTTTTTAGTAATCCATAGTGTTTAATATCCTTTACTACTGATATATAGAATATATTGTATATTAGCAAATACCCACTCATAAATATTAGTACTATCATTAAGATTATTGGTAGTATGTTTTTAACTATTTCGCTTATATTATTTACTTGTGTATCTAAATAAGCTGGGTTTATACTAGCTTTACCATTATAAGGCTCTATATCTTTTATTACTTGTTGTAGTTGGCTTTCTAGGTTTTTATCACTTTTAAAATTAAAGCTTATACACGTTGGACCTACTTCATTATTGTTTTTGTATTCATTGTAAAACTCTTCACTTGTAAATACATCGTGTAAATTCATTACATTAGATACTTTATATTTAAAATATCCGCTTAATTTAAATGTAAAAGTTTCTGTTTCTCCTGTTAGAGTTCCATTTTTTAATTTTGGTATATCTAATTTTACTTCTGTTCCTATTTCATATGGTAGTTTTAATAAATCTAAAACTATAGTTGGTAGCATTATTTCATCTTTAGTTTTAGGTAAGCTTCCTTTTACCATTTCTATATGTGGAGCATTTTTTATGCTGTTTTCATCGTATATAGTTAAATTTACTGTTTGTGTTGATAACTCTGGATTTTTTATAGTTTCAATATTTTTTACTATACCGATTGTATTTTTATCTATTAATTCATTCTTTTTTAGTTTGTTTATTTGTTTATCTGATACATCTTGCAATTGAGCATGGTTAAGTGTTCCGTATTGCATAAATTTATAGCTATTAAATGCTTCTAGCATAGAATATCCTACTGTAAACAGTGATGTGAAAAGTACTGTTGTTAGGATTATGGCAATTATTGATATTATGTTTCGTATTTTGTTGTTTTTGAAGTTTCTAAGGCTTAGTTTTTTTATTATAGCTTGATTGTTGTTTTTAAGCATTAATATCACCTCTATTTACTACTTTTCCGTCTTCTATTCTTATGATTCTATCTGCCATCTGTGCTATTTGCTCATTGTGAGTTATGATTATTACTGTTTGGTTGAATTTACTACTAGTCACCTTTAATAGTCCTAGTACATCTTGTTCTGTTCTACTGTCTAGGTTTCCTGTTGGTTCATCCGCTAATATTATTGATGGTTTTGTTGCTAGTGCTCTTGCTATTGCTACTCTTTGTTGTTGACCTCCGGATAGGTTGTTTGGTAGTTCGTTGCTTTTTGATGTTAGTCCTAGTGTATCTATTATTTCTTTGATGTATTTTTCATCTATTTTACATCCATCAAGTTCTATTGGTAGTACTATATTTTCGTATACATTTAGTATTGGTACTAGGTTGTAGTTTTGGAATACAAATCCTACATTTCTACGTCTAAATATTGTTAGTTCTTCATCACTCATATTGAATATTTCATTATTTTCGATTATTACTTTTCCTTCTGTTGGTCTGTCTAATCCCCCTAGCATATGTAGTAGTGTACTTTTTCCACTTCCTGATGTTCCTACTATTGCTACGAATTCTCCTTGGTTTATTGTTATATTAACTGAGTCTAGTGCTTTTACTATATTATTTTCTTTACCATAGTATTTTTTTAGATTTGTTGTTTGTAGTATTTTCATTTATATAAATCCCCTTTCAGTTTGGATAATATTTTTATTATATATTTGTTTATATTTAAATATTATCATATAAGAGGTATTTGAATCCTCACAGTGTTGAGATATTTTAGATATGAATTATAACAGTTTTGTGATATTTATAATTATTATGTATATGTTGTTTATGTCCAATATAAAAAAATTTAGATTAAATACATACTAATCTGTTTATAATAAAATGTATTAGGTTTTATCGCATAAGTGTGTTACACTTAAATAACATTAAAGAAAGAGGTGTTCGTCATTAATAATTATAAAACACAAGAAAATAAGTATGAAACGCAAGGTTCAGTTACCCTTATAACAATACTTAAAAAGAACGGTACTGAGCTTATTGCTAAGATAGATACTGAAGATTTAGAAAAAGTTCAAGCAATGGGAACTTGGTTTGCTGAGTGGCACAAAGATTTTAACAGCTACTTAGCTCAAAACTTAACTGTAACTAAAGAAAATAAGAAACTTAAAAGTACTAAGAGAAATCTTCAATCAGTAGTATTAGATACTCAATCATCAGCTCCAATTAAACATCTAAATGGAGATACTCTAGATAACAGAAAGTCTAATTTAGAGATTGTTAATACAAAAGAAAAAAATGAATATGAAGTTATAGATGATGAAACTATTGCTGTATTATTAAAAGACAAATATGGTAAAGTTCAAGAAAAAGCTTTAGTATCTTTCAAAGATTTAGATAGAGTAATAAATAAAAGATATACATGGATTTGTCACAAAGGTTCTAAGCAACCTCAAGTAATAGCCCACACACCTAATGGTAAGGTTGTAATGGCAGATGTTCTAATGAAACCATCTGAAGAAGAAAGAGTTCATTATATAAACTTAAACCCATTAGATAATAGAAGAAAAAACTTAGAAAACAAAGTTAAATAATAAAAGGGACTAATTCAAATTTTTATTTTGAGTTAGTCCCTAAAACTTTTACTTATTTTTTATTATATCTAATGCTATGCTCTTTGCTACTCCTCCTGCTAGTTTCTGACTTTCATCCTTTAGGCGTACTGCAAAGTAAGTCCTTTCATCATCTTCTTCAACAAATCCTATAAACCAAGAATTTGTATCCTTAGCACTACCTGTTTTACCATACACAGAGTAGTTTTCATTACTTTCTACTAGCATAAAATCTTTAACTAATTCAATATCTTTAGTATTAAATGATGATTTACCTTCAAATATAGCTTCTAGTACTTTTACTTGCTCCATTGGTGATATTTTAAGTGATGATGATATCCAATATGTATTGTGTCCTTCTTTATTCCATTCACTTATGTCACTGTTACCATAATTTAAATCACTTAATGTTTTTTGTACATATTCTTTGTTTAATGAATCCATTATTTTTTCATAGTACCATAGACAAGACTCTTTAAAAGCTTCTTCAAATGTAATATCCTTATTCCATTCTTCTTTCCAATATATTTTGCCATCATATCCTAGCTTTGAATCTGGCGAATTTACAACCTCTTGAGACAATCCCATTAAAGAGTTAACTATCTTAAAAGTAGAATATGGAGATATTTGTTCATTTATTAACTGCTTATTGTATATATTATAAGTATTGTCTTTAGGGCTATAAAATACAGCACATCCCTTTATTCCATTGAAACTATCACTATAGTCTACTTCTTGTTCTGTAGGTGTTGTTTTTACTATCTCATCTTTATCTTTATTATTATTTATTTTTTCTTCTTTTTTACTAACACACCCCCCTAGGTTTAGACTTAACGCTATTGTCATTAGTATTGCTAGCTTTTTCATTATCTTATTTTCTCCTAATTTAATCATATTTGTATGTCTATAATTTCTTTATTATTTATATGATTATAGTAAATGTACTTCCTTTTCCAACTTCACTTTCTACAAATATTTTTCCATTATGAAGGTCAATTATTTGCTTAGTTATTGTAAGACCTAACCCACTTCCACCTTTAACTTCTGATTTTTCATCTACTATTTGGTTGAATCTATCAAATATATGTTTATGGTATTTAGGTTCTATACCTATCCCCGTATCTTTTACAGTTATTTTTACTTTTGTACCTATTTCTACTATTCCGACTTCTATTTTACCGCCTTTAGGTGTGAATTTAGCTGCATTAGAAATTAAGTTTACTATACATCTTTCTATTTCATATTCATCACACATTATAAACTTCTCTTCTATTTCTGGATCTACTATTAGCTCTATTCCTTTACTTTCTACGTATTGTGCAAGTGATAATGCAGCCTCTTCTACTACTGATACTATATTACTTTCTTTTAATATCATTTTGTATTTACCTTGTTCTATTTTGGCTGTATCTATTAGATTATTTATTAATCCTAATAGCCTCTTTGTATTTCTTCTCATTACTAGCATGTATTCGTTTAATTTATCTTTTTCTATAGGTTTATCAGATTTATTAAACTCTGTTATTAATTGTTCTGTAGTATATATTACATTTAAAGGTGTTCTTAGTTCATGAGATAGATTTATAAAGTAATTATTTTTACTTTTTTCTAACTTAATTACCTTATTTAATAATGCATCGTTTCTTTTCATTTCATCTCTTAATTGTTTTGTTCTTTTATCCACTAATGTGTCTAGCTTTTTTACTTTTCTCTTATTTCTAACAACTAAAAGGAGTGCTATTAAGATATAAATTAAATAAGCTAAATTACTTTTATAAAATGGTGGATTTATTTTAAATGCCATTTTACTTTCACTAGTTTCTACTCCATTATAATTCCTAGCCTTTACTTTTAGTGTATAATCTCCAGGCGCTAGATTAATATTATTTATATAGTTTGAGTCTAACTCTACCCACTCTTTATTTACGCCTTCTAGCATATAGTAATAAGTTATATTTCTTGTATTTGTATAATCGGGTACAAATAGTTCTATACTTACAATATTTTCATCGTGCTCAAATACCTTATTATCAATACTATTATAATGAACTCCATTTACTGTAATATCATCAAATTTAACTGGTGGTGCATAATTAGTTTTTTGGAACTGAGATGGTTCAAAAGCATTAAGCCCATTTATTCCTCCAAAGAAAAGTATCCCATCTTTATTTTTATAAGATGCATTGCCATTAAATTCATTTCCTTGTAATCCATCAGTTATACCAAAGTTTCTAAATACACCTTCTTCAGTGTTAAACATTGACAGTCCATTATTTGTACTAATCCATAAATTATTATTATCATCTGGTAAAATTCCATAAACTATATTATTTGATAGTCCATCTGAATCAATATAACTTATAAATGTTTCAGTTTCTCTATCAAATTTATTTATGCCATAACTTGTACCTATCCAAATGTCATTATTTAAATCTTCTGTAATGTATCTAACTGTATTTGAACTTATACTTTTTTCATCTTCTTTATATTTATACGTTTTTATAGTTTTTTCCTTAGGATCTATTTTTATTAAACCATTATTTATAAAACAACCTAACCAATATACTCCTTCACTATCCTCATATATTTCTTTAGTATAAATTTTGCTTACGTTTTTTTGTTCTAAGATTTTAGTTAAGTCTATTATTTCTTTAGTCTCTAAATTTATTATGTTTACTCCATTAGTAAGCCCTACCCATAGATTGTTTTTGCTGTCTACGAATATCGATGTTATTATATTTTCAGTTAATCCGTTATCTGTATTATATACTTCGATTGTTTTTTTATCTTTGTTTACTACGTTTACTCCATTGTTTGTTGCTATATATATCTCTTCTTTACGTCCAACAATATCATTTATTCTATTATCACTAAGTTTACCATTACTATTTTCTTTATTTAGATGGTATATATTGTCATTCTGTGTATTTATTATATTTAGTCCCTTAGAATTTGTTCCTACCCATAAATATCCTTCATCATCTTCGTATATTCCATGTACTACATTATCTATTAGACCATTTGGGCTAGTTGGATTTGTTTTATAGTGTTTAATTGTATTTTCTGGATTGAATATACTTATACCTGAGTATGTTCCAATCCATATTAGCCCACTTTTATCTTGTATTATATCTTTAATCTCATCATCCACTAATCCATTTTGATCACAAGACTTACTTTTATATGTTGTAAATGTTTTATTATCTTCATTTAGTTTTGCTAATCCATTATCTGTACCTATCCAAATTGTATTGTTTTTGTCTTTGAATATATCTCTAATGTGATTTTCTGGTATTGTGGTATTATCTCCTGGTTCACTTATATATCTTGTTATTTCATCCGTTTCAATGTCTATCTTATTTAGCCCCTTGTCAATAGTTCCTAGCCATATGTATCCATCATCATCATAATAAACTTCATAGGTTTTATTACTACTTATTGTATTTTCATCCTCTGTGCTATTTTTGTAATACTTTACTTTATTATTTTTAGCCTCTACTTTATTTAATCCATTTTTTGTACTTATCCATAAATTATCATCATCATCTAATGTCATTGAATATATATATTGACTCGTTGGACTTAGTTCTTTTTCTAGTATTCTCTCAAACTTATCCTGCTCTTCATCATATAGATTAACTCCATTTGTAGTTCCAATTATAATATCGTTTTTGTCTGTAATTAATATTTCCCCTATATTATTATGAGATAAATTTCCTTTGTCATCTTCTTCATAATAGTTTGTTATTTTATTACTTTTACCATCTATTTTGCTTACACCATGAGCTGTACCCACCCATATGTTTCCTTTTTTATCTTCTTTTATATCTACTATATAGTTGTTTGCTATACTATTTTCTGATTTAGTATTGTGCCTATATACTTCAAATTCATGACCATTATATTTATTAAGTCCGTCATTAGTTCCAATCCAGATATATCCTTTAGAATCTTGGTATATTGCTTCTACCGTTGATTGAGATAATCCATCTTCAACTTTTATATTTTTAAAATTTATATCTAGTCCATACACATTCAAAGTGTATGTACATAATATTTGAAAAATCATAATACTAAAAATTACTAATACTTTAAGTTTTTTCATCTCATTCTCCAATTTTTTATGTTTTTTCTACTTTTTTCGACCCCTAAATTATACCATATTTTATATTGTTATTTTTAAAATATCTTTTAAAAATTTATATAGTTTTATTTCTTCTAATTATTTATAAATATTTTATTTAGCCTTTATTAATAGGGGTATACTAAATACTATAAAAATATAAAACTAATATTAAGGAGAAGATATGAAAATTAATTTAGATAACACATACACAAGTCTACCTGAAGAATTTTATAGCAAACTATCTTTATCTCCTGTAAAAAGCCCTAGCTTATTGATTCTAAATGAACCTTTGGCTGATTATTTAGGTATAGATATAAATATATTAAAAACTAAAGAAGGAATAGAAGTTCTTTCTGGAAATAAAAAAGTAGAAAATGGTGCATATATCGCACAAGCTTACTCTGGTCATCAATTCGGTCATTTTACAATGCTTGGTGATGGAAGAGCTATGCTTATAGGAGAATTTCTTAATCCTAGTGGCACTAGGTATGACATTCAGCTAAAGGGTTCTGGTCAAACACCATACTCTAGAGGAGGAGATGGTAGGGCCGCTCTTTCACCTATGCTTAGAGAATATATAATAAGTGAGGCTATGTATGCTTTAGGTGTACCAACTACAAGAAGCCTTGCTGTAGTAAAAACTGGAGAAAATGTATATCGTGAAGATATAAAGCAAGGTGCAATACTTACTCGTATAGCCTCTAGTCATATTAGATTTGGAACCTTTGAATATGCAAGAAGGCTTTTAGGTATAGAAGAACTAAAAATACTAGCTGATTATACAATAAACAGACATTTTCAAAATATTGTAGATGATGAAAATAAATATATCAACCTACTTAAAGAAGTTATAAGGTTACATGCAAGCCTAGTAGCAAAATGGCAAAGTATTGGATTTATACATGGCGTAATGAATACGGACAATATGAGTATTATTGGCGAAACCATAGACTACGGACCTTGTGCTTTTATGGATAATTATAATGCTGATACAGTATTTAGTTCAATAGACCATACTAGTCGCTATTCCTATAAGAATCAACCTCTAATGACTCATTGGAATTTATGTAGATTTGCAGAAACCTTATTGCCACTAATAAATGACAATACTGACTTAGCCATAGAAAAAGCTCAAGAATGTATTTATAGCTTTACTAATTTATATAATAGCTATTGGATAGATATAATGAAAAAGAAACTTGGTATTTTTAATAATGAAGATAATGATAAATTAATCATTGAAGAGTTACTTGATATAATGCAAAAGTATAATGAAGATTATACCAATACATTTATAGCACTCACAACTAATAACTTAAGTGATGCTCAAATGTTTAAAAGCGAAGAATTTAACAACTGGTATACGATTTGGATGGATCGATTAAGTAGGCAAAAAAATACTTTAGATGATGCTTATAAATTAATGAAAACTTCTAATCCTGCTGTTATTCCTAGAAACCATAGAGTTGAAGAAGCACTAGACGCTTCTGAGAAAGGTGACTTTAATATACTTAAAGATTTGTTAGCTGTTCTTAAAAATCCCTATGAATATTCTAGTAAACAAGAAGTATATTCAGCATTACCAAAACGTACAAACTTATGCTATAAAACTTTCTGTGGGACTTAATTTTTTTTAATTTTTATCATATTATAAATTATTTATGAATAATATTTATTATGTTATACTAACATATCCCTTGTATATGATTTGTTCGTCATTACCAAAACAATAGACTACATTGAGTATTCTCTCAATGTAGTCTTTTCATTTTATACATTATTTAGATATACAGAAAAAGTACTTCCTATACCTTTTTTAGATGTAACTTTGATATATCCACTTTGCTTATTTATAATTTCTCTAGCTAAATAAAGACCTACTCCTACCCCTTCAAGCTCACTAACTTCTCTACTTCTATAAAACCTTTTAAATATATTATTTATTTCAAATTCATCTATACCTATTCCACTGTCTATTATATTTATCTTTGTAAACATTTCTAATTTCTCTAATTTAATTTGCACCTTTCCATTGCTATTAGTATATTTAATAGCATTTTCTATAATATTAAATAAAGCTTCACTTGTCCATTTTTTATCATGATAAAGCTCTAGTTTTTCATCTATATCAATTTCTAACATTATGTTTTTATCTTGTGCTTTTAAATATACCCCACTTATAGCATTTGCTATTGTGTCACTTATTCTTGACTTTTTCATATCAAGTTCTATAATTCCAGTTTCTAATCTAGACATTTTTATAAGAGCTTGTACTAGCCATTCTAATTTATTTACTTGATTTTGCATATTTTTTAGGAAATGTATTTCTTTTTCTCTATCTAACTCTCTATTTATTAAAGTCTCATTGTACATAGATATATTTGCTATAGGCGTTTTTATTTGATGTGATATATCTGATATTAAAGTTTTTATGCTATCTTTTTCCTCTAAGTATCTATTATTTTTATTATTCATTATCTCTATTAATTGTTTAAATTTATTTTGAACTTTACATATTAAAGTATCCCTATTTAGCTGTAGATTAATATTTGATTTGCCTTGAATATAATTATCCATAACATTCATAATACTATTAGTAAATTCTACTATATTTTTTCTTACTGAGTACATTATAGATAGCATTATTAATATTGAAACAAACACAAATACTATACTTAATATCTCTATACTTTTAATAGAGTTATATAGATTAGGATAGCTACTTAAGATTTTATTATTTTGATATTTTAGTATAGCTGTATATATAATCGAAATTGCTATATACACAATGAAAAATAGCTTATAGTAATCACCTTTATTAATCCTCTTATTTTCCATCACTTTCACCAACCCACATATATCCTATTCCATAAACAGTTTTTATATACTTATGTTCATTTGTTTTATCATCTATTTTACTTCTAAGTCTATTTATATTCACAGTTAGAGCATGTTCTTCTATATACTCACAATCATTATCCCAAATAGCATCTATTAACGATTGTCTAGTCACTATTTCACTTTTATTTTGAATTAGCTTTTTCAAAATTTTATATTCTATAGGTGATAGCACTATATTAGTTTTATTTATTGTTACAGTCATTTTGTCAAAATTAAACTCAAACTCACCTTCAACTAAAATATCTTCTTTTAAACTACTGTTACTACACCTTCTAAGAAGTGCAGCTATTCTTTGCATCAATATATTTATACTAAAAGGCTTAGTTATATAATCATCTGCACCTATTTTAAACCCCTTAATTACATCACTTTCAACATCACAAGCAGTAAGAAATAATATACCTACATCTGAGTATTTTCTTATTTCCTTACAAAAACTAAACCCATCCCCATCAGGTAAATTCACATCTAATATTATTAAGTCTATATCCTTATTATCTAACACATCTCTTGAATCATTTATATTATACGTCGGAATAGCATTATACCCATCCATATTTAAATTAAAGCATATACCATTATTAAGCATAACATCATCTTCTACCACTAATATATTTTTCATTTGTATTTCACCCCATTCTTAAAATTTTATTTAATTTAGAACTAGAGCGATGATGGGAGTTATATAAGGCGCACCGACTTTCCTATAGGGCGGAAGGAAGCCTTATATAACTCCCATCATCGCGGGCTAAGTTTCTAAATCAAACTATAATTTTTTATAAATCATATCTATATGTGGTATATTATCCTCTAAATACTCCTTCGAAACTGCTTTAAACCCAAGACTACCATAAAAATCAACTAAGTATGCTTGTGCTTGAATTTTAATAGTATCTTCTTTTAAATCCTTTTCTACAAAATCAATGGCCTTTACCATCATTTCTCTAGATATTCCTTTGCCTCTGTAGCTTTTCTTAACCAATACTCTACCTATTGATACTTCGTCATAAGAAACACCTTTTTCTAAAATTCTTAAATATGCAACTATCTCATTATTATCTTTTAAAAATAAATGATATGATTTAAAATCCTTATTATCACAGTCAAGATATACACAATCTTGCTCTACTACAAATACTTCACTTCTTAACCCTAGTATTTTGTATACCTCTTCTATATTAAGCTCATTAAATTTTTTAAAATTCCAGTTCATAATTTTACCTCCTTGCGCTATATTACATATTTTATTGTAACATATTGTAGATTCATTTAATATGATATTGTAAATCTATATAAGAAGGGTGATTTTATGCAAAGTAGAAGTTCTTCTAATTTAAAAGGTATAGATGTTAGTCATTGGAATGGTGATATAGATTATAAACAAGTTAAATCCTCTGGTATAGATATTGTTTATATAAAAGCTACCCAAGGAGAAACATCTGTGGATTCAAAATTTAAGCAAAATGTAACTAATGCAAAAGCTCAAGGCTTATTAATAGGCTTTTATCATTTCTTCAAACCATCAACTGAAGATTCTGCTAAAAAGCAAGCTGCTCATTTTGTTGAAACTACAAAGCCATATCCTAGTGATTGTAGAATGGCATTAGATATAGAAAGCGATAATGGATTAAGTTCTGATGTATTAACTAATTTAAGTAAAGTTTTTCTAGATGAAGTTAAAAGATTAAGTGGATTAGATGTTGTACTATACACTTATACAAGCTTTATAAAAGAGCACTTACAAAAAACTTTATCTTCTTATCCATTATGGATAGCTCAATATGGTGCTACTACTCCTAGTAATAATGGTGTATGGGATAGTTGGGTAGGTTTTCAGTACTCAGAAAAAGGTACTGTTAGAGGAATTAATGCTAACTGTGATTTAGATGAATTTACACAAGGTATACTATTACCTAAAGTAAATCCAGTTCCAATACCTACTCCTCAACCTAAGCCAACTCCATCTCCTAAACCAATGACTAAGCCTCCAACTAAACCAACATCTAAGCCAGTAACATACACTGTAAAAAATGGAGATACACTGTCAGGGATTGCATCTAAATTTAACACGACTGTTGCAAACTTAGTAAAATTAAACCATATAAAAAACCCTAATAAGATTTACGTTGGTCAAGTATTAAAAATAAAATAATTAATAGATGAATATATAAAAGGCTGTTGCTAAATTAATAGCAACAGCCTTTTACTTTATTCCATAAACTTATCTATCAAACCTTTAGCAATATCTTCAAAATCACCACTATCATCCACTGTTTGTATTCTAGGTTGTGATATCTGACCACCATGCTCAAAATTAACTAATGATAAATGAATTTCTCCGTCTTCCATATCAACTAGTATCCCAACTAAATGACTCATATCTAAACTTAAATCACCAATATCTTTTATACCATTGTCTTGGTATATATCATCCATATAGTGACTTAAACTGTATTTTTTACCATTTATGAACTCTAATTTATCTAGGTTTTCATTAGTCTTTGCTACAGTTAATAAAAGTGCATATTCTTCATCTAATAATAAATTTGCATAATCCGAAGTACCATTTATATCTTCATACTCTTCATCGAATAATATTACATCTAAATAGTCTCTATCTATTAAACAAACTCTTTTTATACTGTCTGGATATTCATAAACTAACTCTTCTAAGTTATCGCTTATATATTCTATAAAATTATTTAATTTAAATTCTTCAGGCTTTACTCTAATTGCGTGCATATTATAATTCCTTTCTTGATTAAAACGTGAATTATAATAATACCATACTTTTATATTATTTTGTACTAGTATTTAGTTGCCAATATACATTATTCTACTTATTCTCCCAATTTTATAACCTCATCAAGTATTACCTTCCTAGAAACTTCATCAAAAGTTCCAGGAGCGTCCTTTATTTCTTTTAATATTGGTTTTTCTATAACTATCCTAATACTACTTTTATCCTCTGGTGCTTCTAAGTAAGTGTATATTTGACTTTCATTATCTTCCATAGGACCGAGCCTATCACTCCATAACTTTTTCCCATTTACATCAAATACTTTTATAGCATAGTCGCTCCAATGAGCATTTTTATATGTAGCAATAAGCCTAAGCTCAAATGGCGTAAGTATTACTGAATCTAATTTTACATATTCATTTTCTATGTTATCTATTTTAATTTCTTTTTTCAATTCTTTGCTTACCTTTATAGGAACATCAAATGCCCAAGTTCCCCACTTTTTATAATTTTTGTCTTTTTCTTCAACTGCATAATTATCTACTACTACAAACTTAGCCTTAAAATTAAATTCATCAGGTATTTCTTCATCTATATTACTTAAATCATATCGCCTAACCCCTACAAATGTATGCTCATCTATAAATTTACCTTCTAAACCTGAAAGTCCATCTGTACTTGGTTCCTCATCTGTAAAATCGAGCTTTATATATTTTTCTTCAACTATTAATTGATTCATATCTAGTTCTTTACCGTTTTTCCATGATGTATTTGGAAAAGGCTCTTCATTTTCTACTACAAATGTAGCATATAAAGATTGTCCATCACATATAACTTCCTTTAATGTAATACCAATACCTTGTGAGTAAGCAGTTTCATTAATAGAAGTAGCATACTGAGAATAATTTCCTGGAAAATATAAATTTTCCTCAATAGCTTCAAATACATTACCTATAAAAGGAATTTTAGATGCCAACGCAGGATTTACAACACCTAACGTTAATACACCTACTAAACCTGCTACAGCTATTTTAGAGAGTTTACTTTTTTTACTATAAGTTTTATTTTGCTCTTTTAATGCTTCTAAAACACCTTTTTCAATTGCATCATCTATATCCATAGGAATACTTATCTCATCATACTTATTTTTACTCATAAATCTCACCCTCTTTTAAAATTTCTTTTAGTTGTAACCTTGCCCTTCTTAAATGACTTTTAACAGTATTAATAGGAATATCCATAACACTTGCTACCTGTTCCTCAGTCATATCGTTAAAGTACTTTAATATAATCACCATTTTATAATTTTCTCTTAAACTATCTATAGCATCATATAAATCTAACTTTTCTTCAATTGACACACATTTTTCATTTTGTATTAACTTGTGCTCTTCTTCTAAATAGACTACATTAGACTCTTTCTTAGAATAATCTATCGCTATATTAATTAATATTCTAGTCATCCAAGTTTTAAAAAACGTTGCCTCTTTTAGCTTTTTTATATTCAATAACCCTTTATAAGTAGTTTCTTGAAGTATATCAAGAGCCTTTTGTTCATCCTTTACATAACTATAAGCTATCTTATACAAATCACTTTTATAAAGCTTCACCAGTTCAGTATAAGCCTTAGAATCTCCCTTTATTGAATCCTTTGCTAATTTTATTTCTAAAGACTCTCTAGACCTAGCCAAAGGAAACCTTGATACATTTAACATGTAACCCTCCTTAATAAATTTTCATGTGTTACAACACAATACATTATAATGTTTTTATAAAAGTTATTAACCCCTACGACAATTAGACTTAATAAATTACTAAAAAGTTGCAAAAAAATAATAAGCCATTTAGGCTTATTTTAAACAGTGCATATACTCTTTAGCTTGATGAGACTCAACTACATATCCTTGTCCCTTAGAACAGAATATAGAATTAGAGGTATACTCACTATCCGCATTCTTATCATACCCTCTTCTATCTAATACCTCATCGCTATTATGACAAACATCATAGCCATCAAAAACAAAACCTACGCTACCATTACCCTTACTAAAAGCTACTACCTCTAAAGGATAATCCATAAAAGTAGCCACGGGTCCTCTTCCAACAACTATACTTGTCAATTCTCCTACCATAGGGGCTTCAAACTCACCACTCATCTTTTGAATATCAGATAGTACCCTACCTAAATAATTAGTATCAACTTCAATCCTAAAAGCGTAATAAGGCTCAAGTAATACATTTTCTACTTGCTCTAGTCCTTGTCTTAAAGCTCTAAATGTAGCCTCTCTAAAATCACCGCCACTAGTATGCTTATTGTGAGCTCGACCTGTAATCAATGTAATTTTTATATCAGTTACAGGGTATCCACCTAATATCCCCCTGTGTTCTTTTTCAAATATATGAGTTTTTACTAGATTTTGATGTCCTATTGACATATCATCAACATGAGCTTTACTTTCAAAGTTTATTCCACTATTTTTTGGTGCTTGTTCTATATTTAGTATGACTTCTGCATAATGACCAAGAGGCTCAAAGTGTCCACACCCCATAGTTTCACCTTTTATAGTTTCCTTATATAATATCTCACATGGGCCAAATTCAACATCTATATCAAATCTATCTTTTACAATATCTTTTAATATTTCTAGTTGGATTTTCCCCATTATATGTATGTGTATTTCTTTTAGAATTTCATCATATGCTACACTTAATGCTGGTTCTTCACTGTCTAATATTTTAAATACATTTAATACTTCTTTTATATTTATACCCTCTTCATATATAACCTTAGACTTTAATGTTGGCACTATTTCAGATTGATTATTAGTAGGTAATTTTTCATATTTTTCTTTATCAAAATCAGCTAATACTATATATTCATCTGCTAGAGTTTCACTAAGTCCACACACTGCAAATATTTCTCCTGCTTTTACTTCACTAGCTACTTTGTATTTGTTTGAGTTGTATCTTCTTAGCTCATTTATTTTTTCTTTTTTTATTTCATTATTAAAATTGTATTTCACTTCATCCTTAACTTTTAGTTTTCCTTGTAAGGCTTTTATGTAGGTTATTTTACTTTTATTATCATCATGTCTTATTTTATATATTTTTCCTATAAATGCATCACTATCATCGTATGAAGTATAAGTTAGATAATCTAATTTTTCTAAAAATTCTTTTACTCCTATATCATTTAATGCTGAACCTACCATTAACGGATAGATCCTACAGTTTTTAACCATTTTTTTCATAGATTCTATCCATAACTTTTCATTATATTCACCTTCTAGATACTTTTCAAAAAGGTTATCATCTCTTTCTGCTATAAATTCTATTAATTCTTCTTCTAGATTATTATTTTCTAGGTTAAAATTATCACTTATATCTATAGTATCATTCGTTAGATTATTTCTTATATCACTTATTACACCTTGTGTATCTGCTCCTAATCTATCTATTTTATTTACGAAAAATAATGTAGGTATGTTGTGCTTTTTAAGTAATCTAAATACCGTTTTAGTATGAGATTGTATTTTTTCAACTGCACTTATTATTATTACAGCATAATCCATTATACCGATACTTCTTTCCATATCCGGAGAGAAATCTATATGCCCAGGTGTATCTATTAAATAGTAGTCACTATCTTTATATGTAAACATTCCTTGTTCAGAAAATATAGTTATTCCTCTTTGCTTTTCTATATTATGATTATCTAAAAAAGTATCCTTTTGATCTACTCTTCCTCTTTTTCTAATACTATTTGTATGATATAGTACTTGTTCACAAAATGTTGTTTTTCCTGCATCTACGTGAGCTAGTACTCCTATTGTTTTTTTCATATTTCACCTTCCCTAAACTCTTTTTAACGAAAAACTGACTGTATTTCTACAGTCAGTTTAATTATTATTTATTATAACATATTAGTATTTTACTAATATAGATTTAAATTCAACTAATTTTTATTCATAGATAGAATACTTTTTCCACATACCTTCTAGTTCATCAAAGTACTCTTTAATATCTTCTTTTTCCTTCATACCAACGGCTACTATTAATGCATTAACTACACTAAATGCAGGAACTAAAGAGTCAACAA
>JBOFYV010000101.1:0-2315 GCA_051654865.1 Peptostreptococcaceae bacterium | reverse complement strand
AATCTGTGATGCCAGACCTGACCCCATAGCTTTTGACCCCAACATACAAATAAAGATAGTTGATGTAGGAGCGGTCTTTGCTCCTTCTTCAACTATCCACCTACACTACTTCATCTTATAACTATTGTTGCTGCATTATCACCTTATAAGTATTATCTATATGATCAATCATCTCTTCTACACTCGAATCACTAACTTTGCACTTATATACCACATTTTCTTTGTATCCTGCTAGGCCATCTTCATATAACTTAACAACAAATAAATCCTCTTCCATAAGTAGCTTTAATCCCATTTCACCTGTAATACTAACCTCTTTTATTATCATACAGATCTATTCATCCCTTCTTATCAAAAGCAAAAAGTAATATTATTTTTCATTTATTAATTTATGAATCAAACCAATAGAGCATTCAAACCTAGTAGCTATCTCTTTTATAGTATTTCCACTTTCTCTAAGCTTCTTAATCTCCATAACCTGCTCATCACTAAACCTAGCTCTTCTACCAGCTCCCCTCGCATTATGCATAAAAGAGTTTTTCTTTATTCCATCTAGATCTTCCATAGTCCTTTTAAAATTTTCATCAACTAACTTAGCCCACTCACCATGATAATGTAAATAATCTTTTCTATATCTATCTACATCACTTTCTAGCTTCCTATTACGCTTTTCTAACCTAGCAATAATATCATTTAAGCAAGCTACCTTCTGCTTTAGCTCAGCAACTTCATCTTCATTAAACTTATCATCAACTAAACTATCCTTATTCGTTGGACCTAAAGTAATGTAATAATAATAGTCCTTAGAATACACATCACTAGCCACTGATTTAAAGCCATCTATAAGATTTTCAAATCTCTTAGTACCTAAATTTACAAACCTATCAGTAGTATAATTAAAAGCCCACATAACAACCTTATCTTCTTTCTGGTCTACAGTTATACCAATATCCTTATTAACTACATAAGACTCTCTACAAGTCTGTATATCAGTATGTTTTAATAAAATTTCATCAAATATTTTCATATATATCACCCGTTCATAAATTAATTTATGAATTAATTTTATCATTTCATTGTATCATTTTCAATAATTAATTAATGAAAATATATATCGTAGTATTTTCATTAATTTTCATTAATTAAAATCGTGAAAAATCTTACTCAACTATATTTTAGGACATTGCACTAACTAGCCAATATACTTAACTTAAATAAACCATAAGGAGGTAACTAACATGCCAAATGAAACACTTGCAACAAATGTAGTTCAAGCAAAAAATCCATCTTCTTTAAGAATCAGATTAGATTGTGGACCTGATGATGATGGAAAAAGAATAACTAGATCTAGAACTTACTCAAACTTAAAACCAACAGCAGCTGCAGATGATGTTTACAACGTAGCAGATGCACTAATATCACTTCAAAAGAATTCAGTTTTAGATATAGCAAAGATAGACAATACTAGTTTACTTCCATAAGAAACTAGTAAAAAAACTAAAAATTAATAGTGGGAGGTATTTCAAATGAATGGATTAGAGGTAAAATTATTAATGACGTTCATGACTGAGTTTGGAAGAAAAGTAAGCTTATTCGTAACAGATCCAAGAGAAGATATAACAGAAGCAGAAATAAAAGCAGTTATGGACTTAATAGTTGAAAAAAATATATTTGCTCCAAGTGGAGAAGATATAATCTCAGCAAAAGAAGCAAAAATAGTTCAAACTGAAACAACAGAGTTTGACCTTGTTGTTGCGTAACACATGGAACATAAGAAATGCTCCTCTAAGCTAATGAGGGGCTTTCTTAGCAATATAAAAGATTATTTGGAGGAATATATCAATGGAGCTGGATTTAATGCAATTGGTAGCTAATTTAGGGTTTCCTGCAATCGTGACAATGTATCTACTTGTTAGGATAGAAGGAAAACTTGAAAACCTGAGTATTGGAATTAATTCTTTGAACTCAAACATAAGTAAATTAAATGATAAAATGTAAAAAAGCAACACAACCAATATAAAAATTAGGTGTGTTGCTTTTTTGTCCAAAAATCTAGAATTTTAATTCTAAGGTCCTATAATACTGTGTTCATCAACGTTTTGTCAATGGTAGTATTAAGCACTTTTCTTATTTCTGTTTATAATAGCTCTGATGTAGCTTTCAGACATATTGTATTTAGCTGCTAATTCTTTATGATTAAATCCATTATATTCTGATACTATTTCTCTATCTCTAGCTTCTTTATATATCATTTTTTCAGTAGGAAAGTACACAGATGTTCCCCCAAATTCTTCAAATAGCACTTTAGTTATATC
>JBOFYV010000100.1:0-3568 GCA_051654865.1 Peptostreptococcaceae bacterium | reverse complement strand
GACATGCAATTTGAGCGACATGAGCGAAGCGAATTTTGGTTATTTTATTTAAGTTAAGTATAGTTTTGGATAGGTACAAAGTCCTAAAATATAGTTGATGAATATTTTTTCTGATTTTAATTAATGAAAATTTATGAATAGACTAGAGTTTTGGCATTCACTAATTAATTGGTGAACGAATTATATCTACTCTAATGACAATTATTATTACATTCCATTAGGTCCAACGAATAATGATTGTATAGCTGATGATAAGTCAAAGGTAGATAGATAATAGATTTGAGTGTTTTATGTTATTAATTCACAAATTAATAAATGAAAAACAATAAGATAATAATGCGGTAATAGATGCTCATAAAATATGATTTTAGGCAAATAAAAAAGCTATAGTTTTTGGGGGGACTATAGCCTAAAATGGGGGAGATTGAATTTTTAGTAATTCGATCATAGTTTAATTATTGTCAGATTTTAAATTTTATATACAGATTCTATTAAATAAAAGAGTATCGGAGGATAGTTGGGGTCAAAAAGCTTTGTGGTCAGGTCTGGCATCACAGATTGCAGCAAAAACCGCTGAAATCTGTGATGTAAGACTAAACGAGTTATCCTAAATTAATGAATATGCAATTAAATATATAATAGATAATGCAGCTATAGTAAAAGCAAATTCTATTCTTATGAAAGATTCATTTTTTTTATTAGTTAGTTTATTTTTTATTTTTAGCAATATAATCGACTACTTTTTATAGCTGGAGTATAGACTTATTTGAAATACTAGATACTTGATTTATAGATTGGTATAGTTTCTATACTAGGTTTTTGCACTTATGGAGTTTGGCTATCGCCACCGCGCTTTTCACTACTATCTTTAGAGCAAAAAACCACTCAAAAGGATATCCGTTACAATCGCTAACTCAAAGCCACTTGTAATTGAAAGTTTTATAGATATTTTAAGAGTAGATTTTCTAGATAGTGCATGAATAAAAGATGGACCTATCGGTCGTGCCCCTCTGACTAATGCCCTGTGTGTTGGTTTTTGTTTGGTGCATGATACCAAATGGAGGTTATTGACCTCTACGTTCTAGATAAACTATTTCATAGGACCTTTAAATTTTTATAGCTCCTATAAACAGATGAAGTTTAGTTAATTGATATCGGTATGGTTGGTTATTGGTTAATATACCGCATTGGATAAAATCATTGCTCCGCTATCCAATGCTAGTAATTTATTAGCTTTTCAAAGGTAAAAGTATTTTAATTTAAGCAAAATACAAAAAATACTTAAGGTTGAATAAAATAAAATGTTAGCAACAAAATACAACAAAGTACAATAAAGTTAAATAAAGTGTAATAAAAATATTGACAAGGTATCCTAAAGTAAATATACTTAGTTTATGAATTAAATCAAGAAAGGATAAATAAAATGGAAGAAAAATTTTATACGATTGACCAAATTGCAGAAATATTAGGTATGCATCATAAAACAATAAGAAGGTTCATAACGGAAGGAAAGCTTAGAGCTAATAAAATCGGAAAACAGTGGAGAATATCGGGCCATGATTTAAGTATTTTTATGGAAAATAATAATATTAATGTTAGAAATAAAAATGAGATAGTAGATGAAAAAATTGAATTTTCTACAAATGATACAAATATAAAAGAGAGCAAGAGCAATATGAAAATATCTACAGTTGTAGATATCAATGAAATAGATATGGAGGAACATAGACGAATATCTAATACATTATTAGCGGTTATGAATGGTAAAGATTCTAAATTAAGTAACTCAACTATCAATATACAATACTATCAAAAAGATAAAAATTTAAAAGTAATGTTGTGGGGAGATATTGAATTTACAAAGGAAATGCTAGATTTTATATCTACACTTACAGATAACAATGAACTATAGATAAAGTTGAGGTAATGAAATGAACTATAAAATAATAGAAAAAGAGAATATAAGATACATTGAAGTAAAACAAGCTGTTACTTGTGAATCGGATGTATTAGATATTATTGGGATATGTATTTCAAATGATATTAAGCTGCTAGTATTAAGAGAAGATGTATTTACAGAAGAGTTTATTAATCTGAAGTCAGGTCTAGCTGGTATAGTTTTACAAAAACTTATGAACTATCAGATAAAAACCTCAGCTGTAATTGAAGATAAAAATGAAATTCAAGGAAGATTTAAAGAATTAATATACGAATTAAATAAAACAAGTCAATTTAGAGTGTTTGATAATATTGCAGATGCGGAAAGTTGGATTATAAATATTTAGCAATAAGAAGGAGGACAATATGACAGTTGCATTTAAATCAAAAGAAGGAAAAAAAGATATTTTTAAATATTATGAATTACTATTAACAAAAGGTTCTCTTAAGCATGAAGAGCTAGTAGTTAATACAAGTTACGGAGAAACATTTATTTTAGCTATGGGAAATGAAGATCTACCTCCACTTATACTATTACATGGTAGTGGAATGAATTCAGCTATGTGGATACAAGAAATGGAAGAGTATTCAAAAGAACATAGAGTATACGCAGTAGATATGCCAGGAGAACCAGGGAAAAGTGATGAAAATCAATTACCATTTGAGGGTGATGATTTTGCAAATTGGCTTAACGAAGTTTTTAATGCTTTATCAATAGAAAAAGCAAGTATTGTTGGAATATCATTAGGTGCATGGTTAGGAACTAAATTTTCTATTAAATATTCTAACAAAGTAGATAGATTGGTATTACTTTGTCCAGCAGGTATAGGTCCACAGAAGAAGTCATTCATATTTAAATTTATTTTTTATTCTTTATTTGGAGAAAAAGGAATTGATAAACTTTACTATAAGATAAATGGAGATAAACATATACCTGAGATAATATTAAATTATCAAAAGTTAATTGCAAAGCACTTTAATTTTAGAAAAGTGACTATTCCTATATTCTCAGATGAGGAATTAATAAAACTGACAATGCCTGTTTCTTTATTTGTAGGTGGAAAAGATGTTATGTTACATTCTGAAAAGACAGCAAATCGTTTAAAATCGTTATTAAACCATGCTAAAATAAATTTCATTGAAGAAGAGGGGCATTCAATTGTAAATCAAGGTGATGATATAAGAGCATTTTTAAGATAACATAAATAATTTTAATATATAATCTAAAAAGTAGGAGAAGTTATTTCCTACTTTTTAGATTATATACGCATTTTTAAAACATTTATTTAGCTTCTCATTTGTATTTGAATATTACCAAATTCCAATATATCTTACCTTATTGTATTTAGTTGAATTAAGATGAACTGATAAAAAATATATTTTAAAATCATTGGATATATTAGATCTTTCAACAACTAATTAACTTCGTATTATTTTAAATTAGGTGGTAAAAATAAACATTAAAAAAATGATATATTAGATTGACAGAATCACTATTTAGTTATACTATATAGTGGTACTAAGTAATACTTGATACACGTAATACTATATAGCAAATAGGAGAGTAAAATGGAAAATATAACAGAGATGTTAAAAGGAGTACTAGAAGGATGCGTTCTTGAAATCATTA
>JBOFYV010000099.1:0-16583 GCA_051654865.1 Peptostreptococcaceae bacterium | reverse complement strand
ATCCGAACATTATACCTTGATCTCCTGCCCCTACCTTTTCTATTTCATCTTCTGTTTGTTCTCCACTTCTATTTTCTAAAGCTTCGTCAACTCCCATAGCTATATCGCCTGATTGCTCATCTATAGATGTTATTACTGCGCATGTTTCACAGTCAAATCCATACTTAGCTCTATCGTATCCTATTTCCTTAACCGTTTGTCTAACTAACTTTGGTATATCTACATAAGTATTTGTACTAATCTCTCCAGCTACTAAAACCAACCCTGTAGTAACTGTAGTCTCACAGGCAACTCTTGCTAATGGATCCTTTGTAAGTAATGCATCTAATATTGCATCTGATATTTGATCACATATTTTATCAGGATGCCCCTCTGTAACTGACTCTGAAGTAAATAGGTGTCTTGACATATTATTATCCTCCTTGATTATTTCTTGTAATTGTCATCTAAAACAAGTGCTAATTCTCTTAGTATTTTGCACGCTGTTATTGTAGATATATTAGTATCATCATAATCTGGACTAAGCTCGACAATATCACAGCCTACTATTTTTATATTCGATTCTTTTAAGATTATGAATATATTTTGTAATTCTTTATAAGTAATGCCTCCTGGTTCTGGGGTTCCTGTCCCAGGAAATATAGATGGATCTAAAACATCTAAATCTATTGTTAAGTATACATTCTTTGATTCTAAACCATTCACAATATTTTCAAGTGTATCTATACTTCCTATTTCCATATATGTATGTTTTTCTTTTAAGGCAAAGTCGAACTCTTCTTTTGTTCCTGATCTTATTCCAAATTGGAATATTCTATCATCGCCTACTTTATCCCATATTCTTTTTATTACAGTCGCATGAGAATTTCCATTATTATTATACTCTTCTCTTAAATCTGTATGCGCATCAAAATGAAGTATACATACATCATTATACTTTTCATATATAGCCTTAAATGCAGGTAAAGTAACTAGGTGTTCTCCTCCAATCATAAATGGTACTTTATTATCACTAACTATTTCCTTTGTTCCTATATATA
Organism: Peptostreptococcaceae bacterium; assembly: GCA_051654865.1. Classification (GTDB taxonomy): domain Bacteria; phylum Bacillota; class Clostridia; order Peptostreptococcales; family Peptostreptococcaceae; genus JBOFOR01. Next base: position 15,543 of record JBOFYV010000099.1, on the reverse strand, counting down.
TTTCGCTTAGAACCCTCTCTGTATCCCCTATACTTAATTCTAAATCTCCACTATCACATATCTTAGAGTCTAGTAAGTCTAATCCTAATAATGGACTATATGTTTCAAGTCCATCAAATTCGATTCTCATCGCTCTACTTGCAAATCGTGTACCTGGTCTATATGATGTAGTACCATCAAATCCTACTCCAAACACTACTATATTTGCCTCTTCATATTTTGTGTCCATTCCCATAAATTTATCTATATTATAAAATCTATTTATTTTCATTTAGCATTTCCTTTACATATTGAGGTAACATAAATGCACCTGTATGTACATCACTGTTATAGTATTTTGTATTTATATTTAATTTTTCCCATTCGTTTTTGTTTTGATTTTTTATTGGATCAAATTTCTTCGATGCAAATCCAAACAGCCAGTGTCCAGATGGATATGTTGGTATATGCGCTTGATATACTTTAGCTATAGGAAATAAGTTATTTATTTTTTCATGCGCTCTTTTCATTTCCTTTGCATTAAAATCAAAGTATGGACTTTCATTTTGATTAACTAATATACCCTCATCGGATAATACTCTGTAGCAATCATTGTAAAACTCAACTGAAAACAATCCTTCTCCCGGTCCGATTGGGTCTGTTGAGTCAACTATTATTAAGTCATATGATTTATCTTTAGAGTTCTTAACAAAAGCAACTCCATCTTCAAAGTATAAGTTAACTCTTGAATCATCTAATTTACATGCACATATATCTATATACTCTCTAGATGCATCTACCACCATCTTATCTATTTCAACCATATCTATTTTTTCAATTTGAGGATATCTAGTAAGCTCTCTAACAGTACCACCATCTCCTCCTCCTATTACTAAAACCTGTTTTATATTCATGTTTGTAGCCATAGGTACATGAACTATCATATCGTGATAGATAAATTCATCCTTGTAATTTACCATCATAAGCCCATCTAAAGTTAAAAATTTTCCAAACTCTTCACTCTCAAAAACATCAACTCTTTGAAAATCTGATTTTCCACTAAATAAATGCTTATCTACTTTAATCGATAAACGAACATTTTCTGTCCACTCTTCTGTGTACCAAAATTCCATACTATCTCCTCCTATTAAATTGTTATATATTATTTATATATTTTCTAATTAAAATTACTGTTATTTTCTTCTGTATATTTGTTTAATCTTTTTATTTATGTTATAATTTAAGTTCAAATTTATTTTTATTTACTTTATTTAAGCATTAGTTTTTCAAGTATTAAAACTTCTGCAAAAGTTTTAATATATTAATGCTTAATATTTTACTTAGGTATATGTTATTTATATGGCTTTAGATTGATTATCTTCTTCTGGCTTATGAGTAATGTTGCCTAAGTCTTTTTTTGCGAACTTTTGTATTTTGGTTGTTAAACCTCTTGGTATTTCTGTTGATTCGCTTTTTTCAGCCTTTAATAGTTCTTCTAATAATTCAAACGCTTTCCATGGATCTATATCTCCACAAGTGAAAAAGTCTGCGGCTGCATATCCATATTCAGGCCATGTGTGTATAGTTAAATGAGATTCTGCTATTATTACAGCCCCTGATACTCCCCATGGATTAAAATGGTGAAACACTGAGTCTACTAAAGTTGCATTTGCATTTAATGCTGAATCATTCATATATTTCTCTATAAGTTCTGGATTTCTTAATATATCTTCATCACAATTATAATATTCTACTAGTATATGTCTTCCTAATGTCTCAACTTTCATACTACCATCTCCAATCTATTTAGTTGTCTTTTATTACTAGAATTGTTTCTAAACTTTCGTCCTTCATATCTGTCAAATAAGCATTGTTTTGCTTCAACAATATTATATAATCTATTATTTCTTTACTTATTCTTTCTCCAGGTGTAATTATTGGTATTCCTGGAGGATATGCCATTATAGACTCACCACAAATTTTATTAACACACTCTTTAATATTTACACTCTCTTTTAGTGAGTAAAATGCTTCTCGTGGATTAATTACTCTTTCGGTAGTTATTTGCTTTATTTCTATTAAATTTAATTTTTCTTGCTTCTTATGTATTTTTGATATTTTAGCTAGTGCGCTTATTAATTTATCTACATCTTGTTTTGACGTTCCTATAGATACAAGTACTAACACATTATACAAATCTCCAAGCTCTACTTGAACTCCATACTCTTGATATAATAGATCATACACCCGATGTCCTGTTAAATTTAATCCTTTAACATTTATGCATAGCTTAGTTTTATCATTTTCACTTAAAACGTTAATTCCATCTATTTGATTTAATTTTAATCTCGCATATCTAGACAAGTCCAATGCCTTTGACAATTGTACATATCCATTTTTAACTAAGTTATATCTAGCTCCATCAATACTAGCCATTAATAAATAAGAAGCCGACGTTGATTGAATCATATTTATACTTTGCTGTATTTTTTTACTATCTACATTTTCAGTGTTTACTAGTATTGCAGATGCTTGAGTTAACGCTCCACCTGTCTTGTGTATACTTACTGCCGCAATATCTGCTCCTGCATCCATACTTGAAATTGGTAGTTCTTTGTTAAACGGAAAATGAGCTCCATGTGCTTCATCTACAAGCACTAATACATTTTTTTTATGACAGATTCTCACTATCTCTTTTAACTCTGAACACGATCCATAGTATGTTGGGTTTAATATAAAAATTGCTTTTATATCACTTACTTCTTCAAGTTTTTGTTTTACAGCCTGCGTACTTACATTTAAACTTATTCCTAATTCATAATCAAATTGTGGTTGAATAAATATTGGAACACCACCTGATAATATTAAGGCATTTACCACTGATTTATGAATATTCCTTGGCAAAAGAATTTTATCTCCCGGGTTAATGGTACTTAGTATCATTGCTTGAATAGCCCCTGTAGTTCCATTAGTAATAAAAAATGCGTCATCTGCACCATAAGCTTGAGCTAATTGAGCTTGAGCTTTTTTTATTATTCCTGTTGGGCACGCTATATTATCCATTAAAGGAGATGAGTTAATATCCATTTTCATTATCTTATCACCAAAGTACTCATTTAAAATCTCTACACCTTGATTTTTTACATGTCCTGGTACATCAAAACATGCTATATCCTTTTGGGAATAATGCTTTAACCCTTCCAATAAATATACTTCACTATGAGAGTGTTTTTTTGATTTGCCCTCTGCTAAACTTTGTTTTTTATTAATTAAGTTCATAATCACCACCCTTTATACCTATACTAAATTAACTATTTCTATTTTAAAAGTTTAGATTTATTAAACTCATATTTTTTATTATATTAATAAATTTATTTTTTCGCAACACTTTTTTATACATTTAATTTTACGCCATAATCTAGTATTACCAACACACATTATATTTTTTTATTTTTTAAGTTTATATTAATTTTATACAAGTTTAGTATTTGTAAATTTAAAACCAATTATAGATTTTTATTTTTTTCATTTAACCCTTTTAAAATTATGTTTTTTCAACATTTATAGTTTAATATTCTTTAATATAAAGTATATCTTTACTAAACTTTGCTATTTTTTTATTTTTTCCAATAAAATACATTTGTTTAGTATTTATAAATAAAATACAAAAAAGGCACCTATTTAAAATGTGCCCCTATGATTAAATATTTTATAATTTTTTAACAATATTTAATACTCCGATTATAACTTTTATACTAAAAACTTTAAGTATGTTTCATCTTATATTGATTTTTTACTTTATTATTAGTTATCTTAGTATAGGATAAATTTTATTTTTACCTTCATTAAATTTATTTAATGGTCTTATAGCTGGACCTTCGAGTATATTTCCTTCGTAGTCAAATCTTGAAGCGTGACATGGACAGTCCCAAGTTTTCTCTGCTCCGTTAAATTTCAACTCACATCCTAAATGAGTACAAGTTATATCTACAATATATAATTCACCATTATAATGTCTATATGCTCCGTATCTTTTTCCATCAATATTTATAATTCTACCTTCACCTTTTCTATTCGGCATATAATCGTTACCTAGATTTATTTTACCAGCTAAATATCTTGAGCCAACATCAAAATTTTCTTTGATAAAATCTGTTGTAAAATAAGGTCCTAATCTTGATGGCTTAAATATATTTTCGTATTTAGAAATATTATTTAGTATTAACTCACTTAATATAATTCCTGATGCACAACCATTTGTCATACCCCATTTTGAAAATCCTGTTGCTACAAATATATTGTCTTCTTTTTTGTTGATATGACCTATATATGGCATATGATCATAACTCATATAATCTTGAGCTGACCATTTATATAAAGCTTCCTTAGATTCAAATTTTTCTTTAGCCATTTCTTCAATTGTATGATAAATATCTTCTTCTTTGCCACCTTGTCCTACTTTATGGTCACCCCCTCCACATATTAATAAATCTTTACCCTCTCCTTTATAATGTCTAAACGTCTTTCCAGGCTCCTCTATGCTTATAAACATACCTCTTTGAAACTTTCTATTATACTCACTTGCTATTAAGTAAGACCTGTCTCCCTTTTCCTTTGCAAAGTAAAAATTCATTCCATCATACCAAGGAAAATGAGATGCTATCACTACATTATCAGCTTCAATTACATTAGTATACTCTGTTTTTAATCTTACTTTTTTACCTTTATCTATATCAATAATTGCTGTATTTTCGTATATTTTCACTCCTAAGTTTTCACAAACTTGAATTAATCCATCAATATACTTTTTAGGATTAATTTGTGCTTGATTATTAAAACCTATTGCACCATATACATTAAAAGGAATATTTAATTCATCATAATAATCACAGTCTATTCCTAGTTTTTTACATGATTTGTACTCTTCTATTAACAGTTCTAAATAATTTTCATTTTCTGTAAATATATACGAAGATAATCTTTCAAAGTTGCACTCAATTTTATTTTCTTTAATTATATCTTCAATCAAATTTAAAGCTTTATTATTTATTTCATAGTATAACTTAGCTGCTTCGTCTCCATACTTTTTGATTATTTTAGAGTATATAACATTATGTTGAGAAGTTACTTTACCAGTATTTCTACCTGAGCTTCCATATCCTATCTTGTCTGCATCTACTATCACTACCTCTATCCCATTTTTAGCTAATAAATATGCCGTAGTTACTCCTACAATACCTCCTCCAACTATTGCACAAGTAGTATCTATATTTTTTTGTAGTGATTCATATACTTTCCCTTTTGAACTTAAAATCCAATATGATTCATTCATATTTTTTATATCCTCTCTTTTAATATAGAATTTTTTTAATATATTAGTATATTCCCCATGAAAATAAGTAATTATTATAGTTATGTAGAAACGGAGGAAAAATAATGAAAACAATATTAAATCCAGACTTATATCATGGAAAGAAAAAAAACAAGAATTTTTTTGAAGGATGGTATTTTAAAATAGTAGATAAAAATAATATATATAAATTTGCATTTATACCTGGAATAGCATACGGAGAAAACAATGACCAGCATCATAGTTTTATTCAAGTAGTCAATTGCTACGACATTAATTATGATTATATAAAATTTAAAGCAATGGACTTTTTATATGATAATAATGATTTTCATATAAGTGTAAATAATAATAAATTCTCATTTTCTGGCATTACTCTAAATTTAAATTATAAGGATAAATCTAATAACATTAACTCATTAAGAGGTAGTATTAAATTTGAAAATACATCTAAATGGCCAGACACTATTATAAATCCTGGAAGTATGGGCTTTTATAATTATCTATTATTTATGGAATGCTACAGTCAAGTATGTGTATTAAATGGAGATATAAAAGGAAGTTTGAATATAAATGGAACTAATGTAGATTTTACAGGCGGTAAGGTCTATGTAGAAAAAAACTGGGGAAGTAGTTTTCCAAAATCTTGGCTATGGATACAATGCAATAATTTTGAAAATCCTAAAGTTAGCGTAACTTGCTCCTTAGCTACTATTCCATTTCCTATACGAGATTTTAGAGGTTTTTTAATTGGGTTAACTATAGATGATAAATTTTATAGTTTTACCACAATAAATAAAAGTGAACTTAACTTGAAAAATATAGATAAAGATATTAAACTTGTTACTTATAATAAAAATTATAAACTAACCCTAAAAACCACTACTAATAAAGATGATTTCGTTCTATGTATGGGACCTAAAAATGGTCATATGATTCCTTTGGTAAGAGAAACATTATGCGCTAAGGTAGAAATGACATTAGAGGAAATTAAAGCTAAAAAAATAATCTTTAAAGGAGTAGGACAAAGTACTGGAGTTGAGTATGGAGGAGATATGCTACATATCCTAGACTAAGTTTAGCTAGTTATATGCAACCCGCTCGAGAGAATTATGCGATATACGTACCTAAAAAGTAATCTAAGGTATGTAGCGATTTATTAGTAATTAGAGAAAGGCCAGCAAATTAAATTACTGACCTTTCTAGTTATCTTTTTATGAACTTGCTTATTTCCATAGTTAGTGTTGCCACTATTGCTAAACCAAAGCATGTTACTAGGTTTATTAATTCAAATGTTTGAGGTATTTCAAATACTGTTCTCATAAATGGTAATAATGTTAAACTAAACATTCCTAAGCATATAACCACTGCACCTAAAGCATACTTGTTGCTTGTGAATCCTAAGCTAAATATAGTTTCAGTATTTGATCTAGCTGCAAATGTTTGAACTATTCTTGATAAAGTAAGTGTAGTAAACGCCATTGCTGTTCCTAATTCTGGAGAGTGTTGCATTCCTATATATTGAGCTATTATTGTTACTATACCTATTATAGTTCCTCTTACTAATACTGATCTTAACATTCCACCTTCTAATATCTTTTCATTAGGATTTCTAGGAGGCATATTCATTATGTTTTTCTCTGGTTTTTCAAGACCTAATGCTATTGCTGGTAGTGAGTCTGTTACTAAGTTTATGAATAATAATTGTAAAGTTGTAAATGGATTAGCCCAATCTGCAAGTACTGCAAATAGTATAGCTATTATCCCACCTAAGTTACCAGAGAATAAATAAGTTATAGATTTTTTAATGTTACTATAAACTGTTCTACCAACTTCCACAGCTTTTACTATTGTAGCAAAGTTATCATCAAGTAGTACCATAGCAGAAGCATCCTTTGCAACTTCTGTACCACTACCCATTCCTATACCTATGTTTGCTTGTTTTAGAGCTGGAGCATCGTTTACTCCGTCTCCTGTCATTGCACATACTTTACCTTTTCTTTGCCAAGCTTTTACTATTCTTATTTTGTTTTCAGGTGATACTCTAGCATATACTGATATTTTTTCTAAATCTTTATCTAATTCTTCATCACTTAATTCATCTAATTCTTGACCTGTAAGAGCTAAATCACCATCTATCATTATACCAATGTCCTCTGCTATCGCTTTAGCTGTAGTTTTATGGTCACCAGTTATCATTACAGTTTTTATGCCTGATTTTTTAGCATTTTCTACTGCTTCGTATACTTCTTTTCTAGGAGGATCTATCATTGCCATTAATCCTACTAATGTTAATTCTACTTCATCTTCAATTGCTGGTACAAAGTCTTCATCGTCTATTCTTTTAGTAGCAAATGCAAGAACTCTTAATGCCTTGTTTGAAAAATCTTCGTTTGCTTTTCTATACTCACTTAATATTTCTTCATTTATTGGTACTAATTCTCCGTTATCTAATGCATATTTACATCTATTAAACACTACATCTGGAGCACCTTTTGTAAACATTATCACTTCATCATCTATTTTATTTACAGTAGACATTAGTTTTCTATCACTATCAAATGGTAACTCACTAAGTCTATTGTACTTTTCTCTTAGTTTTCTATAATCTAAGTTATTACTTTCTGCATAATTTATTAAAGCTACTTCTGTTGGGTCTCCTATTTCTATACCTTCTTCAGTTATATCAGAGTCATTACAAAGTGTAGCTGCAAGTGATAATGCTATTTCTTGACCTGCTACATTATCTGCTAAACTTAACTTCTTTACACCATACATATAGAAATCGACTACCGTCATTTTATTTTGAGTAAGTGTACCCGTTTTATCTGTACATATTACCCCTGTTGCACCTAATGTTTCAACTGCTGGTAACTTTCTTACTACCGCTTGTTTTTTAGCCATAGTGTTTGTTCCCACTGCTAAAACGATAGTAACTATCGAAGATAATGCCTCTGGTATCGCGGCAACTGCTATTGCTATTGCAAACATAAACGAATCAACTACATTAGCACCTCTAATCACTTGAACACCAAAGATTGCTATAGCTAATAAAACTATTCCAATACCTAATTTTTTTCCAAATTCATCCAGTTTTATTTGAAGTGGAGTTTGCTTGTTTTCTGCGTTGTCTAATAAGTTTGCGATTTTACCAACTTCTGTGTTCATACCAGTTCCAGTTACTACAAATGTAGCTCTACCATAAACCACCATTGAACCACTAAATACCATATTTTTTTGATCACCTAATGCGCACTCATCATTTATAATACTTTCATGCTTTAATACTGGCTCTGATTCGCCCGTAAGCATACCTTCTACTACTTTTAACGTTTGTGATTCTATTATTCTACCGTCTGCTGGAACATAATCGCCAGCTTCTAACATTACTATATCTCCTACTACCAAATCTCTAGAAGGTAGTGTAACTTTTACATCATCTCTTAGCACCTTTGCATTTGGTACTGATAGTTTTTTCAAACTTGCTAGTGAGCCTTCTGCTTTTTTAGTTTGAACTACTCCAAGCACTGAGTTTAATACTAGCACTGCAAATATTATACTTGATTCAACTACTTCTCCTAAGAATATTTGTACTAGTGCTGCTACTAAAAGTATTATTACTAGTGGATCTCTAAAACTTTCTAAGAAAAGTTTCCACGTAGGAGTTTTTTCTTTTTCTTTCAATTCATTGTATCCAAATTTAGCTAACCTCTGTTCTACCTCATCCATAGATAAACCTTTTAAACTGCTGTTTAAATTTTTTAAAGCTTCATTAACATCTTTTTTGTAAAACATAATATTCCCTCCATTTAAAATACCCCGTATACAATATACGACTAATTCATCAAATAAAAAAGACCCTCAAAGTAGTTTTGTACTCTACTCTGAAGGTCTTGCTAACAAGTTTTAACTCGCTAATCAGCCGGGATATACTCCGAAATGACGACTGATTATCACTTATCGTGAAAGCTACTCCCCTTCTTGGGAACTTTATTTATTTATATTATTATTATAGTTTTGCATACTTTTTTGTGCAACAATTTTTTATTACTTAACATAATCTTAACAATTCTATTTTAAATTTATATTTAAGTCACCTACATTAGTTCCGACTTTCAATAGATATTTTGCATCCTTACCATAATTTCCACTTAAGCTTTTCTCACTTGTTTTGCAATCATCTAAGTTTATATTTGTATCTAAGTCACCTATATTATTTTTAGAATCTAGTATAAAGCTATTATCTTTATTTATAAAAAGATCTATGTCTCCTGTAGTAGCATTAATTGAAACGTCACCTGTTATTTTTTCTATATAACATTCTATATTCCCTACTTTTGATTCTATATTTCCATTACCTTTTATATTTTTTATTTCTATATCTCCAGTACTATTTTTGAAATCAAAATTATTACATTCTATAATAGAGTCTAATTTTAAATCTCCAACATTTTGATTAATACTTAATTTATCTAATTTTAAATCACGGTGTACTTTTATATCTCCTACATTATTTTCTAATGTTATACTATTATTATAATCTTTCGGTAAATAAATTTCTAATTTTCTATTTATATTATTTCTTCCAATTATAGAGTTCTTGTCATTTCTTACTATTTCTAAACCATTTCCATTTTTAGTAATCTTTAGCTTTTCCCTATCATCTAACTTGTAATTTGATTTTTCTATAATTTTAATGTCTTTATCACTACTTTCCTCAATGATTATATCATCTACTGTAGTATCCAATTTTATATATTTTATATCATTTAACTCTGCAGTATATTGATTTTCTTCAGTTAGTTTCGTACTTTTCCCATAATCATTAAGCATAATCACTGGTATACCTATGCTACCAACTGTTCCTTTTACCAAAATCCCACCTAAAAATACTATTAAAATTAAGCATAAAATAATAATAAAAACACCTCTACTTCGATTCATATTTATTGTCCTCCTTCATATCACACCAAATGAAATATATCTTTTTTACTAATCCTCCAATTAAAAAAATCACCCATGATATATGCCAATTTCCAAATATAAAACTAACAACAAAATATATAATCGTAGTTAGTGTTGTTATTATAGAACTTATATCTCTTTTAACTCTTCTTTCTTCATTTGTCGAGCTTTTCCAATCTATAAACTCATCATATAAATCATCATCTATAGTTATTACTTTCGGCTTCATATGAGAATTGTATATCATCATACCTGTAGCTAGCGCAACTATACCCAGCAATAATATTACTCCAAATTCATTTTGTAATGTAATTACCGGCACTGGACATAATATATAAAGTCCTATAGCAATAGCATTAATTATTCCAGATTTTTTTCTATATTCTTCTTGTTGCCCTAAAATATCAGTATTTTTTTGTATAAGCTCTTCTACATCTCCTATATTTGCGATTGCTCTATTATATGCTGTATTTTCATCTATACCAGACTCTATCAAATCATTGTAATTATCATTAACATTAGATAAAATTTCTTCTTTTATCTCAAATATTTTTCTACTTTTTGGTGCATATTTGAACAATTCATCTACATATTTTTTTATTCTACTATTCATTAATCTCTCTCCTTTTTACCTAATAAATTAAACTATCTATTAATTCTTTTGTTTTTTTCCAGTCTTCTTTTTGAACTTTGTAACATTCTTTTCCTTTTAATGTAATTGAGTAATACCTTCTTCTAGCACCTTTGTTTTCATTGCCCCAATATGATACTATCATTCCACCTTCTTCTAATCGTCTAAATGTTGAATATAAAGTAGCTTCTTTTAATTCATATTCATTATTTGTTTTAACTTTAATATATTTGTTTATCTCATATCCATAGCTATCACCCTGCATTAGCCTTGATAATATTATTGTATCAGTGTGTCCTCTTATTAAATCTGATGTTATAGACAATTTATGCACCTCCTAGCTATCTTAAATTATTATCTATATATTTATCTAATATACCTCGCCTGATAAAGTATCTTTCTCTTATATATATGTTGATTCCTTTTAAAGTTTACTATAAAAATTGATTATTATATAAAATAAATTCAGTTTGTTACATTAGAAATAATAACTACTTTTAATAAAAATCTTAAGTTATGAATATATTTGTTACATATATATAAATTTAGGAGGTAATAAATTGAAAATATATCATACATTTGGAGAATATATAAAACTGCACGATTTATCTCCTAGTGAAGAAGATTATCTAGAGATGATATATAGATTACAACTTGATAATAATAAGGTCAAAGTTGTTGAACTTGCAAGTTCATTAAATGTAAGTAAGCCCTCTGCTAGTAAAATGGTTAAAAGACTTCAAGCTAAAGATTTGATTGAGCATAAAAACTACGGTGATATTAAATTAAACAATAAAGGAGAGTTAATAGGAAAATCATTACTCTTAAGACATAATACTATAGAAGAGTTTTTAAAAATATTAGGTATCAAAGAAAATTTACATGACGAAACAGAAAAAATAGAACATACTGTTAGTCATTTCACCTTAGATTGCATAAGATCTTTAGTTAATTTTTTTAATGAAAACGAAGATATATTTATAAGATTTGATGACTTTATTAAAAATGCTCAAAAAGACTAGAGTTATTAATCTAGTCTTCTTAGCATTGTCTATATTAAATCATTTGCATATTCTTTTATTGGTGCTTTTATAAGTAATCTCGCTCCTACTATAGTAAAAATTATTACCCCAACAACTTTAAGGCTATTGGATATATGTTGGTTTACCATTAAATATTCAAATACACTTAGTATTTTAGTCCCAACTTCTTCAACCTTTGCTGGGTTTCTAAATCCATAGTTTGCCAGGTATGATATTGATGCTATAGGTAAAACCACAAATATTAATACACTGTATTTAACCTTCAATCGATACCAAATGGCACCTAGCATAAATCCTGTTGAAAATAATATTAAATTATTAAAAATTCTACTAATTAATGATGTTCCAAATTCATAAGCGCCATTATTTATCCAGTTAATCTGAGAATATATTTGTACGCTTCTACCTGTATATACCTCTATAAACATTTTACAACCACTATCTATTATTAATCCAAATACTCCTAGACCTATACCTAGAATTATTCCCCAAATTAATGATGCTTTTATAAATCCTAATCTATCAGCCCTTATACTCATAGAATGTGAAAATAGCTTTAAAGAGTAAAATAATCCCGCTAATGTAATTATCAATATACTAAAAGGTATAGATTGACTAGAAAATATTATAGATTCATTATAGTTTTCTGCCATTTTTAATGTCCCCCATACTGATGATGCAATATTTATGCAAAGTACAAATGGCAATACAATTAATATTTTTTTATTAAGTTCCCAAATATGTTTAAAATATGGCTTACAATTACTCATATAAACACTCCTCTTTTTTATTTATATTTACAAATAAATCTTCCAACTTCATATTTTCTAATTGTATATCTAAACTCTCTATTAAACATAAATCCTGCTCAGGTATTTCCCCATAATAATAGTACATTAAAGTATTTCCAAAAGACTTTAGTGGCTTTTTATCATTTAAAATTGATAATTGCCTTAAATCCTCTTTATTTCCATTAACATAATAAGATTTTTCTCTTACATCTTCTATATTGCCATCTACCACTATATTTCCATCTTTTATTATTACTACATTTTCTAATATTTCTTCTACATCTTTAATATGATGAGTAGATAAAATTATAGTCCTATTCTTTAGCATATAATTATCTAATAATATATTATAAAACTCCTGTCTATTTACTGCATCTAATCCTATGGTTGGCTCATCAAATATTGTAATCACTGCATTTGAGCATATTCCAATAATATTAGAAACTGATGTTTTCATACCTCTTGATAGTTTTTTATACTTAGCTTTCTTATCTATTTCAAATATTTTACAAAGCTTATCTTGTAGTTTATAGTCATAATTATCAAAGAAAATTGAGTAATGCTTAAAAACCTCTTTAACCTTAGCTTCAGTATCAAAATTAGTTATTATTTCTTTTTCCCTAACTATACACAAATTATCTAAAACAGAAATATCGTCCTTAGGAGATTTCCCAAATATTTTTATATCACCATCTCTCGGTATTAATTGATAAGCTATCATATTTAATAGCGTAGTTTTTCCAACTCCATTTTTTCCTAATAGACCATATATTTTGTCTTTTTCAAAATTCAAACACACATTATCACAAATTACTTTATCTTTAAAACGTTGATTTAAATTTTTAATCTCTATAGCATAATCCATATCATCACCCCTTATAATTGTTTATCATTTCGATTAACTCTTCTTTTTTTATAGCTAACTTCTCAGCTTCTTGTATCAAATCTTTTATATAAACATTTTTAAAACTTTCTTTTCTAGCACCTTTTATAATCTCATTAGCTCCTTTACTAACAAACATCCCTATACCCCTTTTCTTGTATAAAATATTTTGATCCACCAATATATTTATTCCCTTTAGCACAGTAGCAGGGTTTATTTTATATAGCTTAGAAAGCTCCGTAGTAGAAGGAATCTGATCTTCCTCCTTAATTCCTTGAGATAAAATTTCATCCTCAATTGCATTAGCTATCTGTATAAATATAGGTTCATTCTCATTTAAAATAAGTTTCAAAAGCCCACCTCCTTATTCGGTTAGTTAGTTGACTAATTAACCACTTATCTATAGTATATGTTAATTTTTTCTTATTGGCAATAATTTCTTCTAAAAAAATTTAATATTTCATTGCTATCTATAGTCTAAATATTAACCAAATCTTATAATTTCAATGATTTCAAACACAAAAAAGCCCAAAGTGATAAATCTCACTTTAGGCTTTTTAATTCTTTTCCTCTTATCCACACTCAATTTAGTCTTGTATCAAGAGCGAAGGAGGTTAGTTATATAAGTCGCACCGACATTTAAGCGACTGTGTCGGCGCCATGAGCAATGCGAATTTTGCGTGAGCCTGAAGGAAGACTTATATAACTAACCTCCTTCGCGGACCCCATATACTAAACTACCCCTTTATCTCTAATGGTTTTTTAAGTATTGAAAGTAGTATCATACCTACTACAGCACCTATTATGATAGCACCTAAGTAACCTAAAGGATTACTTACTACCGGCACTACAAACAATCCACCATGAGGTGCTCTAAGCTGTGCTCCAAATACCATACTTAATGCTCCTGCCACTGCAGACCCTGCAACGCAAGCTGGTATTACTCTTAATGGATCCGCTGCTGCAAATGGTATTGCACCTTCTGTTATAAACGATAATCCCATTACATAGTTTACTTTACCTGACTCTCTTTGCTCTTTAGTAAATCTATTCTTAAAGAACGTAGTACAAAGTGCTATTGCAAGTGGTGGTACCATACCACCAGCCATTACTGCTGCCATTATATCATATTGACCTGCATCAAGTGATGCCACACCGAATACATAAGCCGCTTTGTTTATAGGCCCACCCATATCTATAGCCATCATTCCACCTAGTACTAGTCCTAATAATAATTTCGAACTACCACCTAAACTTTGAAGGAATGATACCATTGCATCATTTATAGCTGTACATGGAGGTATTACTACAAACATCATTATTATACCTATTAGTAACGTACCAAATAACGGGAATAATAACACTGGTTTAATACCATCTAGTGACTGAGGTAACTTAGAGAATAACTTTTTAAGTCCAACTACTAAATACCCAGCAATAAAACCTGCAAGTAATGCTCCTAAAAATCCAGAACCACCTTCTTTTGCAAGCATACCACCTACAAATCCTACTACCAGTGCTGGTCTATCAGCTATTGAATAAGCAATATATCCTGCAAGTACTGGTAGCATAAATCCAAATGCAGTATCTCCGATTCCCTTAAGGAATGCTGCTAATGGAGTATTTGACCCAAAGTTTTTAGGATCTATTGCATAATCATCAAATAAAAATGCTAATGCTATTAGTATACCTCCAGCTACTACGAATGGTAACATGTTTGATACACCATTCATTAAGTGCTTATATATTTTTCTAAATGTAGTTTCGTCTTCAGCACTTTCTTCTACTGCTGATGCTCCACTATGATTGTATACTGGTGCATCTCCTTTTGATGCTTTTTCTATTAATTCCTCTGCCTTGTGTATTCCATTAGCAACCTTAGTTATTATAACTTTCTTTCC
>JBOFYV010000098.1:0-6712 GCA_051654865.1 Peptostreptococcaceae bacterium | reverse complement strand
TACTTTTGTATTTATATTGTAATCTGCATTCTTATTTAATTCTTCTTGTAGGCCCTCTAGAACATAATTTTCCCAATAGTGACCTTGATGATATGAGTTTATTATTAATATATTAAAACTAGGCTTTTCTTTATTTTCTGATTCACTATAGCTAAGTATATATTTACTGCTAAATATTACTATCAAAACCATAATTAAAATTGCAAATACTTTAGCTGATTTTTTCATTAACGTCCTCCTAACATGCACCTTCGCAATGTATATAATTCAACGTTAACTTACAAAATTCCTTCTTTTTTTTGTTTTTTACCTTAATTATCTTCCTTTATTTTGAAGTATTTATATACTCTCTTGTCTTATACTTTCAATAATATTTTCCTTATTTAATCTCTTCATAGGTATCATTGCCGATACTACTGTTATTAAATATACAGCAAAAATAGAAACTAGTATCGCCTCCCAAGGAATTATAATCCCAAAAGAAATAACATCACTTACCCTATTATGCATAGCAACACACATAACAATAGCTATAGGTAATGCATATACAAGGGAAATAGTACCATATAATATACTCTCTAGATAAACCATTCGGTTAAATCCTTGAGGTGTTACCCCTATTGATTTAATAATTGCTAATTCTCTTTTTCTAAGATTTATATTAGTACTTATCGTGTTTACAATATTAGTTGCACTTACTAATGATATTACTACCAAGAACCCATACACAAATATTTGCATAACTTTATAAGTTTGTTTCATATCTTCTGCCGCTTCTATTTCATCATAAAAATTGTACTGATATTTATTAGCTATATTTTGAATTTGTTCTATAGATTTATTGTTATCTACATCGATAAATAACGTACCTTTACTTACATTAGCACCTACTTTTTTACCTACCTCATCATAAGTTATAAAGTCCAAACCACCTTCTCTATAAGTACTAAATCCAACGATTCTCTCGTCAGTTATACCCATAATTTTAAACTTTGCATCTCCAATTTTTTCTCCAACACCATCTTCAAGACTTATGTTAACAATATCTCCAACTTTATGATTAGTTATAGTTACTTCCCCTCTTTTTCCAGGTGCTGAGTAAGAACTTTTATTTACTAATATTACTCCATTCTCTTTTATAGCTTTTTCTTTATCAAAATTACCATCTTTTAAATTAATCTTTTCTATATACTCTTCTCCTGGGAAGTTAAGCATATTATTGTACATTTTATATACAACATTCTCTCCTTCCTCTTCTTGAGTGAACTGTTTTTTAAACATTTCTTTTTCTTCTTTATTTAGTTTATTATTAAAATCACTTTCTTTTAAATTCATACTAAAATAAGTCTGTTGTCCAAAGTCATATTCTGAGAAATTATTTACTCCTTCTAGCTTCTTAACTTCTTCTTTTACTTTATTAATATTATTATCTTCATCAGAAGAAATTGACGATAGTTGAATATTATAATTTAATTTAGAATTCATAACCTCTTGACCTTTTAGCATCATCTTCATAAATCCACTAAATGAAACAAATATAACAATACTAACTATCATTGAAATTACAATACTTCTATACCTTCTTCTATTCCTTTTTATGTTTTTATAAGCTAGCACACCTTCAGTTTTAAATATTAACTTTACTAATTTAGAGCTTTTTACTTTTTTAAATTTGAAATCACCAGTATTTCTAATAGCTTCTAATGGCGATATTTTAGCAGCCTTAATAGCAGGAATCATAACAGCTATAAATATAGTCGCCAGCACCAACAATGCACTTAATAATATAACTTTAGGTGAATATATTACTCTTAGCCCTAACTCTGCTATAGATGTATTTTCAAATAACTTAGCTATTGATTTAAATAATATATCAATTGCCACAGTACCACATAAAAGCCCTATTGGAACTCCTATTAAACTAACTATTAGACCTTCTGTTAATACCATTTTTATTATTTGATTTTTAGTTGATCCTATTGAACTTAGTACACCAAATTGTTTTTTACGCTCTACTATTGATATACTAAAAGTGTTGTATACTGTAAATATTGTACATATCATTACCAAAGAAGTAGCTAATAAAATAGCTGATTTTATAGTAGAACCAATATGTTCATACTTACTTCCTCCAATTAAATTTAATAAGTGGTTGTTGTAGTATATTCCATAATCATTATCTGAATGAGATTCTACATTTTCTAATTCTGCAAACTCTGCTATTTTAGGAGCATTTTTATAAACATCTTTTGGATTTTTCATAATAACATTAGCATTTATAGTTTCAAAATCATTTTTAGTACTTGTCTCAAGATAACTAAATCCATATGTTACTGCTTTTCCTACTTCAAATCCTGGTTTCTTAACCACTCCAACTACTTTATAATTTTTAGAAATAGGATTATCTATATACTCACCTTTTTCTAAACTTGCACCAGTCATCTCTTGTCCTGTCTCAAGTAACCTTTTCCCTATTTGTAGATTTATACTGTCTCCTACTTTTACTGTTTTTTCAAAACTATTTAAACTATCTTCACTTAGCACTATTTCATTTTTATTAGTAGGTAATCTACCTTCTATTAGCTTTATTTTATATCCATCAAATCCATTGTTGTCATATTCCTTTATTGTAAGTAGTTTTCTATTTTCATTATCAATTTCTGCACTACCTAATATATTACTAAGTCCAACCTTTTCTACCTCGGCATTTTCATTTATATATTTAAGGTTTTTAGTTTCTATTCCATTAAATGATACATGAAAGCTTCCTTTGTTTTCAGATGTTGCTCTAATTTGATAATCCATCAAACTTTCAAATATATTACCTATACCACATATAAGAGCTGTTGATAAAATCACTCCTATTATTGTTATAATTGTTCTTCTTTTATTTTCTTTTAGATACTTTATTGTTAGAGATGTATATAAATTCATTTATATCACCTCATCACTTTTTATCATTCCATCTTTTATTGTAATAACTCTGTCTGCTTGATTTGCTATGTTTTCATCATGAGTTATCATTATTAAAGTTTGATTGTATTTTCTTACTGATAGTTTTAATAATTCTATTATTTCCTTTGAATTTTTACTATCTAAGTTTCCAGTTGGCTCATCCGCTAAAACTATTGCTGGTCTATTGATTAAAGCTCTACCTATAGATGTTCTTTGTTGTTGCCCTCCACTTAGTTCATTAGGAAGATGATTTGCTCTTTCTTTTAACCCTAATGTAGATAATAAATCATTTAGATAATCTTTTTCTATTTTTCTATTGTCAAGCTCTGCTGGTAATAATATATTTTCACATACACTTAGTACTGGTATTAAGTTATAGAACTGATATACTATACCTACATTTCTTCTTCTAAATATTGCTAGATCTTTAGTTTTAAGTTCATATATATTTACATCATTTATATATACGTCTCCACTAGTTGGCTTGTCTACTCCTCCTAATAAATGTAGTAGTGTACTTTTACCACTTCCACTAGGTCCCACTATAGCTACAAACTCTCCTTTGTTTATAGTTAAGTTTACGTCCTTTAGTGCATCTACCTTTGCTTCATCTTTTCCATAGCTTTTACATAAGTTTTTTACTTTTACAATCTCCATAATTACCTCCACATGTCTTAAGTTATATCTCTATTGTAGGTTTTAAATATGACTACAAAGTGAATTTCATTGTGACAGTTTAGTCACAATAGTTTTTATGGAAAATAATTATAAATTCTGTTCCCTTATTTTTCTGACTGTTTACAGTTATATCTCCATTTTGACTTTCAATTATAGACTTTGCCATAGCTAGTCCTATTCCAATACTATCTTCTTTAGTGGAATTTTTTCCTTTATAAAATCTTTTAAAGATGTGCTTTATGTCTTTTTCGTCAATACCTTCTCCATTATCTTTGATAGTTATTTCACTGTACATTGGATTTTCTTCATAATAGATTTCTAACTTACCTTCATTTGGTGTGTGTTCTACACAGTTTTTGATTATATTGACTAAAGCTTCAGTACACCAATTGTAGTCCCCAATAAATTTAGAACTCTCATCACCATTTAAAACTAAATTTATCTCTTTTGTATCTATTAGCATTTTTGTAGGTTCAACAGCTTTATGTATTAAAGTTTTTATGTTTATTTCTTCTTTTTTAAAATCAATTACCTTGGCTTCTATCTTAGACAGTTTAAGCATACTTTTTATAAGCCAATCCATTCTATTTAGTTGAGACTTAGTTTTATCTAAAAAATCTATCCTAACCTCTTTAGGTATATCCTCATACATAAAATCATTTATAAGTATTAATGATGTCATAGGTGTTTTTAATTGATGTGATATATCTGATATAGCATTATTTAAAAATACTTTTTCCTTTTTTAGTAATTCTACATTTTCTCTTAATATATTTGTCATTTTCATTAATTCTGTTTTAAGTAAACCAATCTGACCTTCTTGATTTTTGTTTTTCATATTATAGTTTTTATGTTCTGAACTATAATAAACGTAATTGGTCATATCCCTTATATCTTTATATAATCTTATAAAATAATCTATTACTATAGCTAGAAACAATATAATAATACTCACTACTAAAATACTATTATATTTATACACATCACTTATAGATTTACTTACAATACTTTCTGTACTGAAGCTTAGTTCATTACTATAGCTATATTTTTCTAATATTTCTTTACCAAGTTTTTTATTATTTTCATTTTTACTTTGAGTTATTATTCCAACTATATCTTCTTCTAACTCTGGATATTTACTATATATTGTACCTACGATTATTTGATTATTTTCTATAACTCTAGCTTTTATAGCATTTAAAGTCATATTACTTATTCCAAACACTAATAGGATACTTATTAATATTATTCCAAAAAACTTCATAAAGAAATTCTTTACTTCAGGGTTATTAATTATCACAACATTTTACCTCCATTTAATTATCACTTACAAATTTATACCCAATACCTCTTGCTGTTAGTATGTATTTAGGAGATGAAGGATTGTCTTCAATTTTTTCTCTAAGTCTTTTTATGTACACTGTTAGAGTATTATCATTTACAAAGTCATAACTAACATCCCAAAGTCTTTCTAAAATTTGAACACGACTTAATACTATATTTTTATTTTGAGCAAGTACTAGTAGTAGTTTGTATTCTACTGATGTTAAAAATATTTCTTCTTCTTTTTTGAATACTCTAGCTTCTAGGGTAGATATTTTTAAATCGTTAAACTTCATTATTATGGTATTTGCATTATTATTTTCAGTTTTTGGAGATTTTCTTCTCATTACTGCTTTTATTCTAGACATAAGCTCTCTTACTCTAAAAGGCTTTGTTATGTAATCGTCTCCACCTATATCAAGTCCCATTACTACATTTACTTCTTCATCACATGCTGTTAGAAATATTATTGGTACTTCACTGGTTTCCCTTACTTCTTGGCATAGTTCGTAACCTGTACCGTCTGGTAGCATTACATCTAGCAGTAGCAGGTTATAAGTATTTTCTTTTATTTTGTTTTTTGCATTTTCTATATTATTAGCACTGTCTACTTTGTAGCCTTCAGATTCTAAGGCATATTTCATACTAAATGCTATTGTGCTATCGTCTTCCACTATAAGTATATTTGTCATTCTATTCTCCCTTATATGTTATTTTGTAATTTTAGGTATATTTATATTATAACCAATTGTGTTTTATCAGAGAATATTTGTAATATTACAATTTAGTCATATTAGAGTTTTGGTAGTAGTTTGTAAATGGGGTCCGTGTAGAGAGGAGGTATTATAGGCCTTCCTTCCGCCCTTTGGGAAAGTCGGTGCGGCCTATAAATACCTCCTCTCTACACTCATAATATTTACAAAATAAAGTTTTTGGAATAGATAGGTGCATTAATATCTATTTAATAATATGTTAAGATATAAACGAAAACGTTTAGTATGAATATAAATCGTGGCATTTTTGAGAAAATATCATAAATATTTTTTATAATTTATACGAATAAGGTTGGGTGAAAATTTAATTTTGATATGAAATTTGCTGATGAAGGAGACTTTGTAGTTGTATTTAAAAGATGTAATTCATTTTTCCTTGTTTCCATCACTTAGTATCGTAGATATTATTAGTGGATAGGTGATATATTATAGTTCGCCCCGACATTTTAGCTTGGAGGAAGAACTGTAATATATCACCTATCCACGGGGCTAGTCTACACTATACCCCTATATTATTATTCCTTCGAAGTGATCTACTTCATGTTGTATTATTTGTGCTGTAAATCCTGTGAATACTTGTTTATGCTTTTTGAAGTTCTTATCTAAATATTCTACTTCTATGGTTTCATATCTAGTAGTTTCTCTTGAACCTGTTAATGATAAACAGCTTTCCTCTGCTTTATAAGGTCCTTCTTTTTTTAATATAACTGGATTTACCATAGGAACTATCATAGTACCTACACTAAATACAAGTATACGTTTTTTAATTCCTATCATATTAGCAGCTAAACCTACACAACCATCTAGATTTGCTCTTAATGTATCTACTAAATCATTAATTACTTCTACATCTTCTTTTGTTGCAAGTTCTGATTTTTGTTCTAAAAATAGTATATCTTTTACAATTGCTTTTATCATTTTTATTGTATCCCTTCAATTATATTTATTTAATTTTACCATAACTCATACTCTTTTGGTTCCCT
>JBOFYV010000097.1:0-46881 GCA_051654865.1 Peptostreptococcaceae bacterium | reverse complement strand
TCTCCCAAACTACTTATCATCATAGTGTCTATAACGTTAACTGATGTAGATATAAGTTGTTGGATAATAATAGGTATACATAAAGAAATTAAGATTTTATAAAATCTTTTATTATCATTATCTAAACTAAATGATTTTTCCAAATAATCACCCCTCAATATGAAATTCTGATATAAATAATATCACAAATAAACAATAATGTAACCTAGAAATTTACATACAAATAGTATAAAAAAGAAGCCATAAGGCTTCTTACATTAACTCTTCCCACTCTTCATAAAGTGAAGAAAGTTTGTTTTCTAAATTTATTTTTTCTTGGCTTACTTCTTTTGATTTTTCAGGATTAGAGTAGATTTCTTCTTGGCAAAGCAGATTATCAATTTCTTCAATTCTTAATTCAGCTTCTTCGATTTCTTTTTCTATGTTTTGGCGCTTAACTCTATTTTTCTTTTCTGATTCTCTTTGTTCTCTTTCTTTTCTTTTTTCTTCTTTAATTTGAGTTTTAGTTTTTTCTTCTACTTCTTCTATTATACTTAATTCTTGAACTTGCTTTTTCTTTTCTATATAGTAATCATAGTTTCCTAGATATTCAGTTATACCTTCCTCATCTAGAACTAAAATTTTATCAACTACAGTATTTAAGAAGTATCTATCATGAGAAATGGTGAAAATAGTCCCTGTATAGCCTAGTAAAGCTTCTTCAAGAACTTCTTTAGAATCTATATCTAGATGGTTAGTAGGCTCATCTAGAAGCAGTAGATTAGCATTTGAAAGTATTAGCTTAAGTATAGCAACCCTAGCTCTTTCACCACCACTTAAAGTAGAAATTTTCTTAAAAACTTCTTCTCCTTCAAATAAAAATGCTCCTAACATACTTCTTAAAGCTGTTTGAGTTAGATGAGTGTTATCTTCCCAAATCTCATCAATGATAGTATTATTTAAATTAAGAGTTTTTTGTTCCTGATGGAAATAAGAAACATTAACATTAGTACCGAATTTTATAGAACCAGTTAAAGGCGTTAATTCATCCATTATTATTTTAAATAAAGTTGATTTACCAATACCATTAGCTCCGATAAGTGCTACTTTTTCCCCTCTATAAATATCTAAATCAAGGTCTTTGAATAGTATTCTTTCACCGTAACCCATAGACACATCTCTTACTTGAAGTACATCATTACCACTTGTTACAGATGGATTAAACTCTATTCTAGCTCTTTTTCTGTACATTTCAGGTTTGTCCAAAACATCAACCTTAGCAAGCATCTTTTCTTTACTTCTAGCTCTTTTTACATGTTTTTCTCTACCATAAGCTTTAAGTCTTTCTATAGATTCTTCTTGCTTTTTTATTTCTTTTTGTTGATCGTCAAATTTCTTTTGTTCAATTTCCTTTTCTACAGCAGAAGCTTCTATGAAATCAGAGTAGTTACCGTTATAAGTTTTTAGTCTTTTATTATGAATCTCAAATATTCTATTAACTACTTGGTCTAAGAAATATCTATCGTGTGAGATTAGAATAACAGTACCTCTATACTGTTTTAAGAAAACTTCTAGCCATTCTATAGCTTCAGCATCTAAATGGTTAGTAGGTTCATCTAGTAAAAGTAGAGTAGGTTTTTTTAGTAGTAATTTACCTAATAATACTCTTGTTTTTTCTCCTCCAGAAAGTATACTAATAGGTTTATCCATATCTTCATCGTTAAATCCTAAACCTTTTAGAACACCTTTAGCCTCTGATTTATAGCCATAACCATTAATATCCGCAAATTTTTCTAATTTATGAGAATACTCATTCATAAGTTTATCTAAATCTTTAGAATTAGGATTTGAACTTTCTTCAGCAATTTTTATCTCTAATTCTCTAAGGTAATTTTCCATATCAATTAAATCTTTAAACACTTCAAGAGCTTCTTCCAGTATAGTGTTACTAGAATGGAAATTAGTATTTTGCTCTAAATATCCAATTTCGCAATCTTTAGATGAATATATATCACCGCTATCATACCCATATAATCCTGAAATTATTTTAAATAAGGTTGTTTTACCGGTTCCATTAATACCGATAATACCAACTTTATCTCCTTCATTTACTGTGAAACTTACGTCTTCTAATATAGAATCTATTCCAAAACTTTTATTTAAGTTATTACATGACAAAACAATCATAAATTTTATACCTCCTTGAACTACCTAAAATTATAATGTTTTGATATAATATAATCAAGGATATATGCATTATGTTTTATAAAATATGAAAAAATAACATCAATAAGTAAAGTAAGAAGATGTTTAGGAGGTGAAAATATGGCAAGTAAAAACATATCAATGGCGGTTATAAGAAGATTACCAAAGTATCATAGGTACTTAGGAGAATTACTAGATAAAGATATACATAGGATATCATCTAAGGAACTAAGCGATATTATTGGTTTTACAGCATCTCAAATTAGACAAGATTTAAATAATTTTGGTGGATTTGGTCAACAAGGGTATGGATACAATGTTGAAGCACTTCACAGTGAAATAGGAAAAATACTAGGCTTAGATAAATCGTATAACGCTATACTTATAGGAGCGGGGAACTTAGGACAAGCAATAGCTAACTATGCAGGATTTAAAAAAGCAGGATTTGAAATAAAAGCCTTATTTGATGCTAATCCAAGAATGATAGGATTAAAAATAAGAGATTTCGAAATACTAGATTCAGAAAATGTTGAGGAATTTGTTAAGAATAATGATATAAATATAGCTATATTATGTATACCTAAAAATGGAGCTCAAGATATGGTAGACAGATTAGTTAAAGTTGGAATAAAGGGTGTTTGGAATTTTGCATCTATAGATTTAGATGTACCTAGAGATGTCATAGTAGAAAATGTAAACCTAACAGAAAGTTTATTTACACTATCTTATTTAATGAAAGAAAGTGAATAGAAAAAAAGCTATCATAAGTAGAATATCTACTCTGATAGCTTTTTTTATTTTAAATTACTCAGGTTGAGGAGCGTCAACAGGACAAACTCCTGCACAAGCACCACATTCAATACAAGTATCTGCGTCTATAACGTATTTGTCATCTCCTGCAGATATACATTCAACTGGACACTCAGGTTCACAAGCGCCACAGCTTATACAAGCATCATTTATTATGTAAGCCATTACAAAATCCTCCCTTTGTATATATGTTATTCAGTATAATTATAGCAAAAAAAGAAATATATAACAATTAATACTTTATTAAATATGAATTTGAAATATATTTGTAACACTTTTTTTATTTACTTGCATCATAATGTAAACTATAAGTACTCTCGAAGTAGATAAATATCTAGAAAGGAAAAATATTTAATATGAGCAACAAAAAAGTGAAAAAAAGAAAAATAAATCCAAAAAGGGCATTTACTTTAATGGTAATAGTTATTATATCTACTGTAGGCATAAGTTCTTTATTGGGGGATTTATTTAAAAAAGGAAATGACGAAGTTAAGTTATCTCAAAAAGATACAGTAGTTAAAGAAACTTCTGTAGAAAAGAAAAGTATAACTATTAGTTTTGCAGGGGATGTAACATTAGGTAATTATAAGGGATCTCCATATGGTGGTACATTTGACAATGAATTTATCAATCAAGGTGGGAATTTTGATTATTTTTTTGAAAATGTTAGACATATATTTTCAGAGGATGATTTAACAGTAGTAAATCTAGAAGGACCATTAACAACAGCTACAAATGCAAAAGTTAAAAAATTTGCATTCAAAGGTGATCCGTCATATGTAAATATACTTAAAAGTGGAGATATAGAAGCTGTAACTTTAGCTAATAATCACTCTGAGGATTATTATGAACAAGGAATGGAAGATACAAAGAAAATTCTAGAGGATAATGATATAAATTATTTTGGGCTAGGGGAAAAGTCAATAGTAGAAACTAATGGAATTAAAGTAGGATTACTAGGATATAATGGATGGCCAGAAAATTATACAGAGGAAAATCTAGAAAGTATGAAAAGTGATATTGAATATATGAAAAAAAATGCAGATATGGTATCTATATATTTTCATTGGGGAATAGAAAGAGAATATAATCCAAATAAAATACAAAAAGACTTTGCTTATAATGCAATAGATTACGGAGCAGATGTAGTTATAGGATCACATCCACATGTTGTTCAAGGTATTGAGCAATACAACGGTAAATACATAGTATACAGTTTAGGTAATTTTTGCTTTGGAGGAAATAAAAATCCAAGCGATAAAGATTCTATGATATATCAACAAACATTCAATTTTGAAAATAATAAGTTGGTAAGTATAGATATACCAAATATAATTCCTTGTTCAATATCATCGAGCAAAGGGCGAAATGATTACAAACCATCTGTACTAGAGGGTACAGAGCAAGATAGAGTAATGGGCAAAATTAAAGAAATAAGTAGCCCCTTGAATAAAGATATTTAATTAATAAATAATAATATATAAAAAAGAGATTTTTCGTAGGAAAAATCTCTTTTTTATATATAGGGGAGTAATATAAACTTTAATACAATTTATTAAAGTTTATATTATAATTAAAATCTTTTATTGATATATCTAAAAACTAAAAAACTAAAAAATTTAAAAATAAATGTTTAAACTATAAAAAATAATGGTAAGAACTAGATATAAAATTAACAAAGTTAAAATCAATTTCAATAATCACATCTATAAAATACACACAAAATAAAAATTTTTAGGGGGAATTAAATATGTCTTGTAATGGTTGTACTATGTGTGAAAGCGCAGATAAAAGGTTAGAAAGTTTTATAGCATCTAAGGATGTGGAAACTGCATTTCATAGAACAGAAGATCAAAAATTAAAATGTGGATTTGGACTTCAGGGAGTATGTTGTAGATTATGTGCTAATGGACCTTGTAGAGTAACGCCTAAATCACCAAGAGGAATCTGTGGGGCAGATGCAGACACAATAGTGGCTAGAAACTTCTTAAGAGCTGTAGCATCAGGTTCAGCTTGTTATTTACATGTAGTTGAAAATACAGCTAGAAACTTAAAGCACCTAGGAGAAACTAAAGGAGAAATAAAAGGATTAAATGCTTTAAATAACTTAGCCGAAAAATTCGACATAAAGGAAAGCGATAACCATAAAAAATGTATAAAAATAGCTGATAAAGTTATAACAGACTTATATAAGCCAAGATTTGAAAAAATGGATTTAGTTGAAAAATTAGCATACGCACCAAGAGTTAAAAAATGGAAAGAACTAGGTATAATGCCAGGTGGAGCTAAATCAGAAATGTTTGATGCTATAGTAAAATCTTCAACTAACTTAAGTAGTGATCCAGTTGATATGTTAGTTAACTGCTTAAACTTAGGTATATCAACGGGACTATATGGACTTATGTTAACAAATCTTTTAAATGACGTTATGTTAGGAGAACCAGTTATAAGAATGGCTCCAGTAGGATTTAACGTAATAGATGCAGATTATATAAATATAATGATTACAGGACATCAACATTCAACATTCTCTCACTTCCAAGATAGATTAAAAGATGCTGATGTAGTTGCTATGGCAAAAGAAGTAGGAGCAAAAGGATTTAGATTAGTAGGATGTACATGTGTAGGTCAAGATTTACAATTAAGAGGAGAACATTATCAAGAAGTATTTGCTGGTCATGCAGGTAATAACTTTACTAGTGAAGCAGTATTAGCAACCGGAGCAATAGATATAGTATTATCTGAATTTAACTGTACAATACCAGGTTTGGAGCCAATAGCTGACAAATATAAAGTTAAGATGGTGTGTTTAGATGATGTTGCTAAAAAAGCTAATGCTGAATATGTAGTGTTTGA
Source organism: Peptostreptococcaceae bacterium (assembly GCA_051654865.1). Classification (GTDB taxonomy): domain Bacteria; phylum Bacillota; class Clostridia; order Peptostreptococcales; family Peptostreptococcaceae; genus JBOFOR01. The sequence continues at coordinate 41,031 of JBOFYV010000097.1, read as the reverse complement.
TAGAGAAAATGTAGAAGCAATAAGTACGGACTTAATACATAAATCATTAGAAGCTTATAAAGAAAGAAGAGGAAGCGTAGAGATAGATATACCAAGTGATCACGGATACGAACAATCTTTAACAGGTGTAAGTGAAAAGAACTTAAAAGAATTCCTAGGTAACTCATGGAAGCCACTTATAAATTTAATAGCAGAAGGAAAAATCAAAGGTATAGCTGCTGTAGTAGGATGTTCTAATATGACTGCAGGAGGTCATGATATAAATACAGTTGAATTAACGAAAGAATTAATAAAGAGAGATATAATAGTTCTTTCTGCAGGATGTTCAACAGGTGGGCTTGAAAATGTAGGACTTATGTCTCCAGGAGCTGAAGAATTAGCAGGAGAAAACTTAAAAGAAGTATGTAAGTCATTAGGTATACCACCAGTATTAAACTTTGGACCATGTTTAGCAATAGGAAGATTAGAAATAGTTGCTACAGAAATAGCAGCAGAATTGGGAATAGATTTACCGCAATTACCACTTGTTTTATCAGCACCACAATGGTTAGAAGAGCAAGCGTTAGCTGATGGTGCATTTGGATTAGCATTAGGATTACCACTTCACTTAGCATTACCACCATTTATAACAGGTGGAAAATTAGTAACAGAAGTTCTTACAGAAAAATTAAAAGACTTAACAGGAGGCCATGTAATAGTTAACCCAGATCCTAAATCTTCAGCAGATCAATTAGAAGAGATAATAATAGATAGAAGACAAAAATTAGGATTAAAGGAAGTGGTATGTTATGCATAGAATTTTAATTAATAAAGAATTATGTACTGGATGCCAAAATTGTGTTTTAGCTTGTATGCTAAAACACAGTGAAGGTAATAACATATATACATTAGACTTAGAAAATATAGATAATGACAGTAGGGGTCACATTGAACTAGATAAAAATGATAAGCCTGTTCCTATAATTTGCAGACATTGTGATGAGCCTGAATGTGTTTTAACATGTATGAGTGGAGCTATGTATAAGGATAAAGAGAATAGTTTGGTTTTATATGATGAGGAAAGATGTGGATCTTGTTATATGTGTGTAATGTCATGCCCTTATGGTGTATTAAAGCCAGATGATAGAAGTAAACAAACTATATTAAAGTGTGATTTATGCAAAAACGAAGAATGTCCTAGATGTGTAGCTAGTTGCCCAAGTGGAGCGATAGAGTTACAAAAAGGAGGCAGCTTATGTTAGAAAAAATAAAAAATATGTTTAAAGGTAAGCGAGTAATGAAGTATGTAGTTTTAGGAGCCAGTGCAGCAGGTATAAATGCTGTGAAAACTTTGAGAGAATTGGATAGTGAAGGTGAGATAATATTAATATCTAAGGATGAAAAAATATATTCTCGATGTATGTTACATCATGTTATATCTAATCATAGGAGTGTAGAAGAAATAAACTTTGTAGAATCAGATTTTATAGAAAAAAATAATATAAAGTGGATTAAAAACCAAAGTGTTAAGGGTATAGATGAAAAAGAAAAATTAGTAGAGTTAGAAAATCAAGTTATAGAGTATGATAAATTACTAATAGCAACAGGTGCTTCTGCTTTTGTGCCTCCAATAAAAAACCTAAGAGAAGGTGAAAATGTATTTTCAGTAAGAAATATAGATGATATATACAAAATAAAAGAAAAGGCTATTAATGCTAGCAAAGTAGCAGTTATAGGAGCTGGATTAGTAGGAATAGATGCATTAGTAGGATTAATGGAATATAAAAATTTAGAAGTATCTCTTGTATATACAGAACCTTTTATATTAAATAAGCAACTAGACAAACATACTGCGTACACTTATGAAAATAAATTTGTACAAAAAGGTGTAAAACTATATTCAAATTCAAAAATTGAAGAAATAGTTTTAGATAGTAATAAACAAGTAAGAGGCATTAAATTAAATGGAGATAATCTAATAGAAAGTGATATGATTATAGTTGCAACAGGTGTTTCACCAAATGTAGAGTTTATTAATAATACGTCAATAGAGTGTGATAGAGGTATAATAATCAATTCTAAATGTGAGACTAATATAAATGATATATATGCTGCTGGAGATGTTGTAGGAAAAAATGCTATATGGCCATTGGCTGTTAAACAAGGTATAGCAGCGGCTTATAATATGGTTGGAGTAGAAAAAGAAATAGGTGATAGTTTCTCATTAAAAAATAGTATGAACTTTATGCGAATAGCAACAGTTTCTCTAGGAATGGTTAATCCTGAAGATGATAGTTATAAAGTGTGTACTAGAATAGATGGAGATCATTATAAAAAATTCATCTATAAAGATGATATAATTTATGGTGTAGTAGCTCAAGGTGATGTATCCTATACAGGTTCATTAGCATACTTAATAAAGAATAAAATTAAGATAGAAAATTTAGAAGATAGAATATTTGATATAGGATATGGAGATTTCTTAGAACTAAAAGAAAATGGAGAGTTTTGCTATAGTATATAAATAAATAAAGGTCTTAATTACATATTTTGTGTGATTAAGACCTTTATTTTATGCATTGGTGATTGAGATTATACATTTAATGATATAATTAGATAAAAATGGATTAAAGAGGAGTTTATTGTATGAAAGTATATGCATTAGTGGGTTCTAGCGGAACTGGAAAAAGCTATAAAGCATTAGAAGTTGCTTATGATAATAACATAGATTACATTATTGACGATGGAATACTAATACATAAAAATAAAATACTAGCAGGTGTATCTGCTAAGCAAGCAAGCACAACAATGGAAGCAGTAAGAAGAGCTATTTTTGATAACAAAGAGCATTTAAAATCAGTAAAACTAAAATTGAGGGAACTTAATATAAATAACATATTGATATTAGGAACATCTGATAAGATGGTAAATAAAATAGCTAAAGCGCTGGAATTAGATGAAATACATAAGTATATAAAAATAGAAGAAGTAAGTGATGAATCTGAGATAATTAAAGCTAAAAACTCTAGAAAAAAAGGCAATCACATTATACCTGTACCGACGATTGAAATAAAGCCTATGGCAAGTGGTTTAAAAATAGATTCTTTAAAGAGGAAATTTTTTAGGAAAAATAATAAGACAGAACAAATATTAGAAAAAACAATAATAAGGCCCACTTTTAGTTATATGGGAAAATTTTTTATAAGCCCAAATGTTATAGAAGATGTTGTAAGATATGAAATTTCAAAGTTTGAAGAAGTTGAAAAAATAAATAAAATTAAGATAATTAATATAAATAATAGTATACACATACAGATAAATATTAACATAAATAATATACTTTTAATTCAAAATCTAGAAAACGTTCAAGAAATAATTAAGAACTGTATAGAAAGTGTAACATCGATATATGTAGAAAAAGTAGATATTTATATAAATAAACTATATAAAATAAATTGAATACAAAAAAACACATAAACTAACATTTATGCGTGAAAATACGTCAAAAACTACAAAAAACTTTACTTGTGAGCCTATTTAAGTTATAATTAATTATAAGAGAATGTATATTTAGGTGATACATTGGATAAAATAAATAGTTTAGCAAGTAAAAAATAATTTTTATACAAGATGTAAATTTAAATCGATTATAATATAAGAATACTATAAAAAAATTAACAATAGATTACAAAACAGTTACAAAAATTTACAAAATATCTTGTGTATTAGTATTTTATCCTAGATAAATACACCTATAAAAATAACACGTAAGGAACCTTATGGTGAATTTTTGGAGGGAAAGATATCATGAAGAGAAAAATATTAGTACCAATGTTTGCGTCGGTAATGGCATTATCGATGAATTCAGTTTCAAATGCTGATGAAATAGAAAATAAAGCGGCTGAAACAAAAGAAGAAAATGCTAATTCAACACTAGAATTAGGAGAGTACAAAGAAACTACATATAAAGTTGCAGTAGTAAAAGATGGTGTAGCAGTTAAGATAAGAGAAGAAGGTAGTGTTCAACATATAGCATATACTGGAGATGAATTCAAATTAGTAGCTACTCAAGGAGAATGGGTAGAAGTAGAAGTTGAAGACGGAAAAGGTTGGTTACCAGCTAGATACGTAGACATAAAAGAAGCTAAAGGATACATAACAGCAGATAAGGTTAACCTTAGAAAAGAAGCTAATGTAGAATCAGAAATAGTTGAAGAACTTGAAATAGGAAGTACTATAAAAGTATTAGAAGAAAATGAAAACTGGTTAAAAGTTAAAAAAGGAGAAGAAGAAGGATATATAAGAAATTTATATGTATCTGAAGAAGCTCCTGTTATAGAAGTTGAAGAGGAAGTTGTAGAGAATGTTAATACAAATGTTGAATCAAATACTACTTCAAATTCTAACTCAAACAATAACACAACTTCAAACAGTAACTCAACTTCGAATAATAACTCAAGCTCAAATAATAGCTCGAGTTCAAATAGTAATTCAAGTTCAAATAATAGCTCAAATAGCAATAGTGGACAAACTGAAAAGCCTACTACAAAGCCAGAGCAAGATAATAATGACTCATACAATCCACCAGCTCCAGGGCAATCAAAAGTTCAAGCTGTATTAAATTTAGCATATTCTAAAATGGGATCTCCATATGTTTGGGGTGCAGAAGGTCCAAATAGCTTCGACTGTTCAGGATTCACTTCTTATGTATTTAGAAATGCTGCAGGTGTATCTTTACCAAGAACATCTAGTGCTCAATCAGGGTATGGTCAAACAGTAAGTAAAGCAAACTTACAACCAGGAGATTTAGTATTCTTTAATACTAGTGGAAGTGGTGTAAGTCACTGTGGAATATATGTAGGTGGAGGAAACATGATACATTCTCCATCATCAGGAAAAACAGTTAGTGTAACAAGTATAAACTCATCTTACTATAGCTCAAGATTCGTAAACGCTAAGAGAGTTTTATAATATATAAAAAAGGGGCACTTTTTAGGAAGTGGCCCTTTTTGTTATGAAAAGAAATCAAAAGCAGATTGAGAATATGTTGACAATTAATGTAAAAGGTGTTAAGCTACTATCAGAATAAAAAATACTTTTAAATTCAGTCCAGAGAGGCTGAAAAAGGAGGAAAATATTTATGTTATTACAAGGAAGAAATTTAATCCAACCAGAAGATTTTTCTATAAAAGAAATAGACGATATATTATCATTATCTCAAAATATAATTGACGATCCGTCAAAATATTCCCGTATATGTGAAGGAAAAGTATTGGCTACATTATTCTATGAGCCATCAACAAGAACAAGATTAAGCTTTGAAGCAGCTATGTGTAGATTAGGTGGAAGAATTGTAGGTTTTTCAGAACCAAATTCATCATCTGTATCTAAAGGTGAATCATTAGGAGACACTATAAGAACAGTGGCGTGCTATGCAGATGCAATAGTAATGAGACATCCAGTAGCGGGATCAGCTCATGAAGCAGCAGAGTATTCAGAAGTACCATTTATAAACGCGGGAGACGGAGGAAATCAACATCCAACTCAAACACTTACAGATCTACTTACTATAAAATCACTAAAAGGAAGTTTAGAAGGTCACACAATAGGACTATGTGGAGACTTAAAGAATGGAAGAACAGTACATTCATTAGTAAAAGCTATGGCAAGATACAAAAATACAAAGTTTGTGTTTATATCACCAGATGAATTAAAAATGCCAGAGTATATAAAAGAAGCAATAAAAGGTCATGCATATTATGAAACTAATAACCTAGATGATGTTATAGGAAGTTTAGATGTTTTATATATGACAAGAGTTCAAAGAGAAAGATTCGAAGATCAAGAACAATATGAAAGACTTAAGGATTGCTATATATTAAATGCAACAAAAATGAGCAAAGCTAGAAAAGATATGTTAGTAATGCATCCATTACCAAGAGTAAATGAAATAGATGTAGATGTAGATACAGACGAAAGAGCTGTATACTTCAAGCAAGCTAAATATGGAATGTATGTAAGAATGGCTTTAATAATGAAGCTTTTAGGTTTAGGTGTATTAAGAAATGAAATAGAAGAGAGGATACTTATAAATGCATAAAATTCTTGAAAATAAATATATAGGCGAAGACATGTACATGATGAGAGTAGCAGGACAATTTGAAGGCAAAATGGGGCAGTTCTATATGTTAAGAGCGTGGGACACATACCCACTACTTTCAAGACCAATAAGTATACATGATATAGATGAAAAAAGTATAAGTTTTTTATACAAAGTGGTAGGAGAAGGAACAAAAATACTAAGTAGATTAGTAGAAGGGGATACTATAAAGCTAGAAGGACCTTACGGAAACGGATACGAAAAAGTAGAAGGAAAAATAGCTTTAGTAGGTGGAGGAATAGGAGTTGCACCACTATACTTAGTTGCTAAAAATTTAGATAACTGTGATGCATACCTAGGATTTAGAAAAGAAGCTATACTAGAAGATGAATATCAAGCACTTTGCAACGAAGTTCATATAGCTACAGGAGATACTTTTGTAACGGATATATTAGATGTAAATAAATATGATTATATATTAACTTGTGGACCAACTCCTATGATGGAAAAGCTAGTGAAAATGACAGAAGGTACAGATACAAAAATAATGGTATCTCTAGAAAATCATATGGCTTGTGGAGTAGGTGCATGCTTAGTGTGTACTTGTAAAACAGAATTTGGAAATAAAAAGACTTGTAAGGATGGCCCTGTATTCTGGGGAGAGGACGTGATATTAAATGGCTAATTTAGAGGTTAAATTCGGAAATATAGACTTTAAAAATCCACTTATAATGGCATCGGGAACATTTGGATTTGGAAAAGAATACAATGAAATTTATGACATACAAAAGCTTGGTGGGGTAAGTAGTAAAGGGCTTACTTTAGAAAAAAGAGGCGGAAATGCTGGTATGAGAGTTGCAGAAACTCCATCGGGAATGATGAACAGTGTAGGTCTTGAAAATCCTGGAGTTCAAGGTTTCATAGACAATGAGTTACAATTCTTTAAAGAGTTAGATTTAGTAAGAATTGCAAATGTAGGTGGAGGAACTTTAGAAGATTATATCAAAGGAGTTCAATTATTAAATGACCAACCTATAGATATGATAGAATTAAACATATCTTGTCCAAATGTTAAAGCTGGGGGAATGGCTTTCGGAATAAAAAATGAAGTAGCTAGAGAAGTAGTTAGAGAAGTAAGAAGTATAACTGACTTACCTTTAGTAATAAAATTATCACCAAACGCAGAAGACATAATAGGTATGGCCAGAGTGTGTGAAGAAGAAGGTGCCGACGGGGTATCTTTAGTAAATACATTTAAAGCTATGGCAATAGATATAAGAAAAAGAAAACCTGTGTTTGAAAATGTATATGCAGGATTATCTGGGCCAGCAATAAAGCCAATAGCATTAAGAATGGTACACGAAGTATGCAAAAACGTAAATATACCAGTAATGGGAATGGGTGGAATAACAACTGCAGAGGATGCAATAGAATTTATAATGGCAGGATCAACGTGTATACAAGTAGGAACAGCAAACTTCATAAATCCTAAAATAGGTCTTGAAATAATAGATGGAATAGAAGAATTTATGATAAGAGAAGGAATAAAAAGCTTAGATGAAATAAGAGGAATATTATAAATCTAAGATTACTATATAAAAAACATAAGATACATATAAAAACAAATGAAATTATTGGAGGACATAATTATGAGTAAAGTAGACGTAGTAGATATATTAAAGAAAAGTGAAGCGTTATTAGAAGGACACTTCTTATTATCATCAGGAAAGCATAGTAACAGATACGTGCAATGTGCTAAGGTATTAAGATTCCCTCAATATGCAGAGGCAGTATTAAGTACAGTAGTAGATCAAATAAAAGATTTAGATATAGATTTAGTAGTAGGGCCAGCAATGGGTGGAGTAATAGTTTCTTACGAGTTAGGAAGACAATTAAACAAAGAAACAGTATTCACTGAAAGAAAAGACGGAGTAATGGAACTTAGAAGAGGATTCGAAGTTAAGCCTGGTGCTAGAATCATAATAGCAGAAGATGTTGTTACAACTGGTAAATCAACTATAGAAACAAAAGAAGCGTTAGAAAAATTAGGTGGAGAAGTTATAGGTGTAGCTTGTATAGCTAATAGAACATCTAATGACATAGGAATGCCAATATACAGTGCTATAAAGTTAGAAATAGAAGTACATGATGCTGATAATTGCCCATTATGTAAAGAAGGAAAAATAGCATTAGTTAAGCCAGGAAGTAGAGAATTTAAAGAAATCGGAATGTAATTTTATAAAGAAAAGAAATGGCCTTAGAGAAATCTGAGGTCATTTCTTGTATAAATAAAACTAATTAAATGTATTGGAAAATATTCTTAACTCTTCTAAGAATATTTCAGAAGCATGTGATATATTAATATTTTTAGGCAATATATAAGAAAAGTGTCTATTATAAGAGTTATCTAGTTCGATAATAGATAATTCATTATTATTTACAGCAGGATTAGCAACTAAATTAGATATAATAGTAATACCTAAATTATATTTAACGGCTTCTTTAACTGCGTAGTTACTGCTGAACATCATTATACTCTTAGGTATTATTTCATTAGTACATAAAAACATATTTAAAAATTCTCTTGTACCAGAGCCCTCTTCTCTCACAATCCACTTTTGATTTTGTAGTTTATTTAAATCAAGAGGATTTAAGTTTAAATTAGATTCATAAGGAAGGGCTAACACCATCTTATCTTTTAAAAAGTATTTTTGTGTAAAATTAGAGTGTGAAGCGGTACCTTCAATAAGTCCAATATCTAATATTAATTCATTTAGCCTAGTACAGATAGAAGTTGTATTTTCTATAAAAACTTCAACATCAATGTCGGGATATTTTTTTACGAAATATGATAAAAATTTAGGTAAAAAATACTCTCCTATTGTAAAACTTGCACCTACTTTTAGGTGACCTTTTATAGAACTGGAGTTATCTTTTACTTCCATAGAGGCTATATCTAATAAATTGACTATTTCTTTAGCTCTTTTATACAAAGTATATCCACTTTCGGTGATAAAAATATTTTTTTGTTTTATAGAACGATTTATTAATGTAACACCAAAGGTATTTTCTAAGTTTTTTATATGGGTACTAACACTTGGTTGAGATAAATTTAATGATTCACCTGCCTTAGTGAAATTTTTTAACTCAACAACTGCTATAAATGTTTTCAACTCTTCAAACAAAATAATTCCTCCTTTTATAAATTAATCTATTTTAGGTATCTAATTATTACAAATAATTTTATTGCCTTATAATCCTTTAATATAGAAGTATATATTAATAAATATAACTAAAAATATATCTAAAACTATTATACACAAAACCATAAAAAAAAGTAATGATTATTATATTTTTTATTTATTTTACTTATGGTTTTTGGCGAAGTATACTTAATATATAATTATTTATAAAACAAAGAGGGAAAGGAAATTGATTATGAGTACAATAGGAGATATTCCAAATAACAATAAATTTATTAAGGAATTTAAAGCTATATTACCAGGATTAACAGTATCAGTTCTAGTAGGATTAGCTAGTATGCTATTAGCAAAGTTAGTTCCTAAATTAGGAGCAGCTACTATAGCTATATTTTTAGGTATGTTAGTAGGTAATTTATTTTTAAATCAAAAAAAATTTCAAGAAGGATATAGATTTTCAGAAAGTGACTTGCTATCATATTCAATAGTATTGTTAGGAGCAACATTAAGTGTTTCTACACTTATGGAACTTGGATTTTCAGGTATATTATTTATAGTATTACAAATGTCAATTACAATAATAGGAGCTCTATATATAGGTAAAAAATTAGGGTTTAGTGACAATTTTAGATACCTAATGGCAAGTGGTAATGCAGTGTGTGGTTCATCTGCAATAGCAGCAACAGCGCCTGTCATAGATGCTGACGATAAAGATAAAGGGATATCTATAACAATAGTAAACGTAACAGGTATATTTTTAATGTTCTTATTGCCATTAATATGTCAATGGTTATACAATCTAGAAACAGTAAAAACATCAGCTATGATAGGTGGGATATTACAATCAGTAGGACAGGTTGTAGCTAGTGGTACGATGGTAAGTGAATCAGTAAAAGACCTATCAACAATATTTAAAATAGTAAGGGTAGTATTACTAGTAGTAGTAGTATTTACATTTGGTCATTTAAAAAATAAATCAAATAAAGAAATAATAGAAGAAGAAGTTGAAGATACAAAAAAAGGTAAAATAAAAATACCTTGGTATGTAATAGGATTCTTCATAATGTGTGCATTGTTCTCAGTAAATATAATATCACCAGAATTATCTGCATTATGTAAATTTACAAGTAACAAATTAGAGATAATAGCATTAGCTGCAATAGGGTTAAGAGTAAATATAAAAGACTTAATACAACAAGGAAAAGCAGTATCTTTATACGGATTATTTATAGGGATACTACAAATAATAACAGCGATAGCGCTAATAGGAATATTATTATAAGTATAATATAAAAAAGGAATGTAGCAATCTACATTCCTAAAATTTTCTTTATTTCATTACATAACAGATCTAAATGTTCTGGATTATTTATTAAATCAACTTCATTTATGTTTACATATAAAACTGGAGATTGATCATATTCTTTAATCCATCTCTCGTATCTATTGTGAAGATTGGCCCAATATTCTATATCAACAGCTTTCTCCATTTCACGACCTCTAAGACCTATTCTGTGAGTTATGGTATCTAGAGAACCATCTAGATATATCATTAAATCAGGTCTTCTTAAATGAGGAACCATATCATTAAATAAATCTCTGTAAGTTATATAGTCTCTTTTAGACATTTTACCGTTATCAAATAAATTTCTAGCAAATATCTCTACATCTTCATAGATACTTCTATCTTGGATATTATTTAGTCCGTTACTATCTATTTCTTTTTGTTGCTTAAATCTTTGAGCTAAGAAATATAATTGTAAATGGAATCCCCATTTTTCTTGGTTTCCATAAAAATCTTCTAAATATGGATTGCCATCTACTTTTTCAAAGTGAGTTTCAAATCCTAGCCTTTCACCTACCATACTTGTTAATGTAGATTTTCCAGCTCCAACATTACCTGCTACGGTTATAAATAAATCTCTATTTAAAGGTTTGTTACATTGGTTAACTAATTTAAACATTATGTTGTCCTCCTAAGGTAGAGATTGCTTCTTCAACCTTATTTATTATAAATTGTCTATCATCGTTATTATTTAAGAAGTCTAGATCTGAATTATCAATATCTATTATTATAGGTTCTTTACCCATGAAATTATGCTTTATAGAAAGTGGAGAGAAATAATATTTATATTCCGCGCTTAATTCTTGTATATAGTTTCTATCCATTTGTCTTTCAAAGCTTCTATCTCTCATAGCTATTCTCTTCATTAGAATATCTGTACTTGAATGTAAATATATAATTATATCTGGTTGTGGTAAATCGTTGACGAATGTATTATATACTTGCTTGTATCTGTGAAATTGCATTTTATCTAAAGTTATTCCTGCAAAAATTAGATTTTTTATAATATGATAATCACTTACTACTCCGTGTGATTCACTTAATGTATTTTTTTCGATATCTTCTAGTTGTTTAACTCTGTTAAATAAAAAGAATGCTTCTGTTTGCAAAGCATATTCTTTAATATCTTTATAGAAATTTGATAAAAAAGGATTCTCTTCAACTATCTCTCTTAAAAGAGTGTAACCGAAATGTTCATTAAGTATAGTTGCTAATGTAGTTTTTCCTACTCCGATGCATCCCTCTACAGAGATAAAAATACCTTTGTTTTTCATATAAAATCACCTTCTAAAATTAATGTCTTTTGTATTTTATCAAAAAAGAAATTTAAATTCTACTCTATATTTTAAAAAATATATATGCATATGCAAAAACTAATTTAAATTACATAAAATAGGGGTAAATTAAAAATATTAAAAATAGATTAATGTACTAAAGGAGTAATTAATTATGAAGGCTTATGAAAAAGGTAATTCGGTAATATTAGAAGATGTAGCAGATTTTAATCCAAAGCATATATTTGAATGTGGGCAATGTTTTAGATGGAAGTTAGAGGAAAATGGGTCATATACAGGAGTAGCAAAAGGAAGAATACTTAATGTTTCAATAGAAAACAATAAAATTTATTTAAATAACACTAATTTAGAGGATTTTAATAGTATTTGGTATAATTATTTTGATTTAGGGACAGATTACACAAAGATAAAAAATGAATTAAGAAAAATGGATGAACACCTGGATAAAGCTTGCGATTTTGGATGGGGTATAAGGATACTTAAACAAGATGGATGGGAAATGTTAATATCATTTATTATTTCATCCAATAATAGAATACCTATGATACAAAGGGCGATAGATAATTTATCTAGAAAATATGGACAATTTATAGGGAATTATAATGGTAAGGATTACTACTCATTTCCTACTCCAGAAGAATTGAGTAAAGCATCTCAAGAAGAAATAAGATCTTGTCAAACAGGTTTTAGAGATAAGTATATAAAAAGTACATCAGATTCTGTAGTTTCAAATAATGAAAATGTATCTGAATATACAAGCTTAAGTACAGACGAATGTCTAAAGGAGTTACTAAAGTTTAATGGAGTAGGTCCTAAAGTTGCAGATTGTATAGCGTTGTTTGGTATGCAAAAGTATGATACGTTCCCAGTTGATGTGTGGGTAAAGAGGGTTATGCAAGAATTTTATGTAGCAGATGAAATGAGTTTACCTAAAATCAGAAAGTTTGCTATTGATAAATTTGGAGATTCATCAGGATTTGCTCAACAGTATTTGTTTTATTATGCAAGGGAGCTTGGTATAGGAAGATAAAAAGGGAGGAAGTATGAGCATAGGAGGTATTGTGCTTTTAAGTCTTTTAATAGTGTCTTATTTGGTAGGAGCCTTAATATCTATGACAATTATTCTAGAAAATAGAGATCCTTCTAAAACTATGACATGGTTATTGATATTTATATTGTTGCCAGGTATAGGATTAGTAATTTATGCTATATTCGGAAGAAATTTAAGAAAAAGAAAAATGCTTAAAACACAAAAGCTAGCAAGTAATATAAAAGAAGAAAATCTATTTGAAAATCTTAAAGAAATAGAGGAATTAGTAAAACTAGAAAAAGAATCTATAAGTCAAAATAAAATATTAACTGATAGTGAAGAAGACTATGCTAAAAAGAGGGTTGTTAGCTTATTATTAAACACAGGTATATTTCCATTTACAACAAATAATAATGTAGAAGTATATAGAGATGGAAATGAAAAGTTTGATAGGTTAATAAAAGATATAAAAGAAGCTAAAGATCATATACACTTAGAATATTTTATCATTAAAGATAGTGATATAGGTCAAAAAATAAAAAATGCTTTAGTTGAAAAAGCAAAAGAAGGCGTAAAGATAAGAATAATATATGATGATGTAGGATGTTGGAGATGTTGGTTTCATAAGAAATTTTTCAACGAAATGAAGTGTTGTGGTATTCAAATAGAACCATTTATTCCAGATAAATTTCCAATATTAGGTGGTAAGCTAAATTATAGAAATCATAGAAAAATTGTAGTTATTGATGGTGCTATTGGATACACTGGAGGAATAAATATAGGTGATGAGTATTTAGGTAAAAATAAGAGGTTTGGATATTGGAGAGATACTCATATAAGAATAGAAGGTACATCTGTATATATGCTACAAATGATATTTTTAATAGATTGGTATTATACAACAAAAGAGATAATATTAGAAAAAAAATATCTACCTGAAATTGATTATTGTGGCGATAGTATGATACAGGTAGTAGCAAGTGGGCCTGATAGTGATTGGGAAGCTATACATTATGCGTATTTTTCAGCAATAAGCCAAGCTAAGAAAAATATTTATATTGAAACACCATATTTTATACCAGATGAAAGTATACTTAGAGCATTGAAAAGTGCTGCTCTAAGTGGTGTTGATGTAAGAATTATATTTCCTAAAATAGCAGATCACAAAGTAGTGAATACCGCATCATATTCATATTTTGGAGATATATTAAGATCTGGAGGTAGAGTATATTTATACACTAAAGGATTTATACATTCAAAAGTTGTGATAATTGATGACAAAATATTTTCAACAGGATCTGCCAATATGGATTTGAGAAGCTTTATGCTAAATTTTGAAATAAATGCTTTCATATATGACAAAGAAGTAATAAAGCTTGTTACTAAAGATTTTTTTGAGGATATAAAAAATAGTGAAGAGTTAACTCATGGAGATTATAATGGCCGAAATATAATTAAAAAAATTAGAGAATCTATAGCAAGGTTATTCTCGCCTATATTATAATAATTTAGTATGTAAAATACTAAAAAAGTATTGAAAATTATGAGTAATTAATATACTATAATAATTATTAGCACTCTTAATTATAGAGTGCTAAAAAGAATTATAGTATATTAAAATTTTACATAGAAAAATCATTTAGGAGGGAAGATTTTATGAAGATAAGACCATTAGCTGACAGAGTAGTAATTAAAAAAGTAGAAGCTGAAGAAAAAACTGCAAGTGGTATAGTTTTACCAGGAGCAGCTAAGGAACAACCTCAAATGGCTGAAGTTGTGGAAGTTGGACCAGGTGGAATAGTAGATGGAAAAGAAATAGTAATGGAACTTGCTGTAGGGGATAGAGTTATATTCCAAAAATATGCTGGTACAGAAGTTAAAATAGAAGGTAATGAATATACAATACTTAGACAAAGCGATATACTAGCTGTAATAGAATAATATTTAGGAGGGGTTAAGATGGCTAAGGAAATAAAATTTGCAGAAGATACAAGAAAAGCTTTAGAAACTGGTGTAAATAAATTAGCAGATACAGTAAAGGTTACATTAGGGCCTAAAGGAAGAAATGTTATATTAGATAAGAAATTTGGATCACCTCTTATAACAAATGATGGTGTTACAATAGCTAAGGAAATAGAGTTAGAAGATAGATTTGAAAATATGGGAGCTCAATTAGTTAAAGAAGTTGCTACTAAGACTAATGATGTTGCAGGAGATGGTACTACAACTGCTACAGTTTTAGCTCAAGCTATAATAAGAGAAGGATTAAAAAATGTAACTGCAGGAGCAAACCCAGTATTAATAAGAAAAGGTATACAAAAGGCTGTGGATGTAGCTGTAGAGGAATTAAAGAGTCAATCAAGAATAGTAGAAACTAAAGAATCTATATCAAATGTTGCTTCTATATCTGCTGGAGATGAAGAAGTAGGTAAGTTAATAGCAGAAGCTATGGAAATAGTAGGTAAAGATGGAGTAATAACAGTAGAAGAGTCTAAGACTATGAATACAGAATTAGATGCTGTTGAAGGTATGCAATTTGATAGAGGATTTGTATCTGCATATATGGTAACAGATGTAGATAAAATGGAAGCTGTTTTAAATGACCCATACATATTAATAACTGATAAGAAAATAGGAAATATACAAGAAATATTACCAGTTCTTGAGCAAATAGTTCAACAAGGTAAAAAATTATTAATAATAGCTGAAGATGTAGAAGGTGAAGCATTATCTACATTAGTAGTTAATAAATTAAGAGGAACATTTGAAGTAGTAGCTGTTAAAGCTCCAGGATTTGGAGATAGAAGAAAAGCTATGCTTGAAGATATAGCTACACTTACAGGTGGGGTAGTAATATCTGAAGAATTAGGATATGAATTAAAAGAAGCTGACTTAACTATGTTAGGTAGAGCTGGATCTGTAAAAGTAACTAAAGATAGTACTACTGTAGTAAATGGTTACGGAGATAAGCAAGCTATAGAAAATAGAGTTAACCAAATCAAACATCAAGTAGAAGAAACTACTTCAGAATTTGATAAGGAAAAATTAATGGAAAGATTAGCTAAGCTTGCTGGTGGAGTAGCTGTAATAAAAGTTGGAGCTGCTACAGAAGTAGAAATGAAAGAAAGAAAATTAAGAATAGAAGATGCACTTAACGCTACAAGAGCAGCTGTTGAAGAAGGTATAGTTGCTGGTGGTGGGACTGCTTTAGTAAGTGTAATACCGGCTTTAGATAAGTTAGTAGAAGAACTTGATGGAGAAATAAAAATAGGTGCTAAGATAATAAGAAAATCATTAGAAGAACCATTAAGACAAATAGCTATAAATGCAGGTCTTGAAGGTGCTGTAATAATACAAAGAGTTATGGCAGAAGATCCTGAAATAGGATTTGATGCATTAAATGAAAAGTACGTAAATATGATAGAAACAGGAATAGTTGACCCAACTAAGGTTACTAGAAGTGCATTGCAAAATGCTGCATCTATAGCTGGAGTGTTCTTGACTACTGAAGCAGCAGTTGCTGATTTACCAAGTGAAGATCCAATGCCAGGAATGGGTGGCGGAATGCCAGGAATGATGTAGTTAACAAAAAGAGTAGTATTTTACTGCTCTTTTTTGTATTTAAAGATATTTTATTACTCTGATAACTATGAATAAGTTATAAATGATGTGTAAAATATATAGATGTAATTTAAAATACTGTTTATACATTATGGAGGAAATAATGACAAAATTAACAGACAAAATAAAAGAAGATATAAAATGCGCAGAAGCAAGACATGAACAACATAAAGAAGAAAGACATGAAAAATATGAAGAAAAAAAAATTGCTAAAGAATTAGAGCACCAAATGAAACATATGGAACATGAAAAAGCTAAACAGGGTAGAGAAGTAGTAAGAGAAGAAAGAAAAGAAGAAAGACACGAAAAACACGAAGAAAAGAAATTTGCTAAAGAATTAAAACATCAAATGAAACATGAATAATAAATAACACAAAAGATGGCTCTATTTAATTGTAGGGCCATCTTTTTGATAGATATAAGCTGATAAGTGTGCTAAAATTATTATTAAAATATGGAAAATGAGGGTAGATTTATGGATATGAGAAAATTACTAGAGTCCGTTAAAAATAATGAAATAGATGTAGATTTAGCATTGAATAAATTAAAGAATTTACCTTATGAAGATATAGGATATGCAAACATAGATCACCATAGAGAAATAAGGAATGGATACCCTGAAGTTATTTATTGTGAAGGGAAAAGTGACGAACATATTTTAGGTATTATAGAAAAAATGAATGAAAAAGAATCAAATATATTAGGAACTAGATGTAGAAAAGAAACTTACGAAAAGATTAAATTAGTTTATCCTAATTGTGAATATGAAGAACTATCGAAAATATTAAAAATACAAAATAATAAAATATCTAATATGGGTAAAGGTAAGATTGTAGTAGTAACAGGTGGAACTTCTGATATACCTGTTGCTGATGAAGCTTATTATACAGCTAAGTTCTTAGGGAATGATGTAGAGAGGATTTATGATGTTGGTGTAGCTGGAATACATAGATTATTAAATAGAGTTAGTACACTTCAAGAAGCTAGAGTGGTTATAGCAGTGGCAGGTATGGAAGGAGCTCTTCCAAGTGTGGTAGGAGGGCTTGTAGATGTTCCAGTTATAGCAGTGCCTACATCTGTTGGATATGGAGCTAATTTTGGAGGTTTATCGGCTTTGTTAACGATGTTAAATAGTTGTGCATCTGGAATATCTGTTGTAAATATAGATAATGGTTTTGGAGCAGGATATTTAGCAGCTATGATAAATAAACTAAAATAGAGTAACTTAAGGAGACATATAATGGAAGAAAGAATACTTTACTTTGACATAGTTAATGGTATATCAGGAGATATGACTATAGCAAGTTTATTAGATTTAGGTGTTCCTAAGGAAATTTTTTTAGAAGAACTAAAGAAAATTAATTTGGATAATGAATTTGAAATAAATGTAGAATCAAAAAATGAAAGTGGTATAGTAGGAACTACTGTAAAAGTATTAACTAAAGAGTCTGATGCACATAGACATTTAGTAGACATATTTGAAATAATAGATAATAGTAGCCTAGATGAAAGTGTAAAAAATAGAGCTAAGAAAATATTTATGACAATAGGAGAGGCTGAAGCTAAGGTCCATGGAACAACGATTGACAAGATACATTTTCATGAGGTTGGAGCAATAGATTCTATAGTAGATATACTGGGAGTATGTATATTAATAGATTTACTTTGTATAGATAAAATATATTCAACATCAGTGCCTCTTGGGTCGGGGTTTGTAAAGTGTGACCATGGTATTATGCCTGTTCCAGCACCTGCCACTATAGAAATATTAAAAAATGTTCCGGTGAAACTTAACACAGTAAAGGGCGAATGTACGACACCAACAGGAGCTGCAATAATTAAAACATTATGTGATGAGTTTGTGAATGAAGTAGAATTTAATGTTAATAAAATTGGATATGGAATAGGTCATAAAAAATTTGAAATACCTAATATGCTGAGAACTATATTAGGAATAAAAAAAAAGAAGAAATAGTATATGAGATAGTTGCAAATATTGATGACATGTCTTCTGAAGTTTATTCATATATATATGATAAAATATTAGAAGAAGGAGCTTTAGATATATATACCGAAAGTATATATATGAAAAAAAATAGGCCTGCTATAAAAGTTTGTATACTATGTGAAAAAATATATCTAGAGAATCTTATAGATATATTAATAAAGGAGACTAGCACTTTTGGAATAAGATACAATAAATTTGATAGAGTTAAATTAAAAAGAGAATTTAAACAGTTGAAAACTCCTTATGGTAATGTTACAGTAAAGTTAGGGTATTATAAAGGTAACTTAATAAAAGTGACACCGGAGTATGAAGACTGTAAAACTATGGCTAAAAACAACGAATTATCACTAAATCAGTTGTTATATAAAATAAATTATATAATAAACAAAGAATTTGACATAAACTTATTGACATAATGAATAAATTTTAATAAAATTATATTCAACTCAAGAAATTATATTTTAAATTTATAAAACATTCACTCGTATATACTCAGAAATAAGGTCTGAGAGTTTCTACCGAGATACCGTAAATATCTCGACTATGAGTGAAATTATTATAGCAAAACATCTTATCTCAAGTAAATGTTTAGGCTGACGAAGTCCCTAAATGTTGGCTATAACCACAGATGTTTTAAGACCTGCATAGTAATTTCACTTTTAAGTTAGCAATATTAGTGAAATCACTATGCAGTTTTTTTTATATTTTTTTAATCGAACAAAAAAATAAAAAAAGGGAATAAAATTCGTATTATATAGAGAAGGGAGAACTACTATGGCAAAGATATTAAAAGAAGGTTTAACGTTTGATGATGTTTTATTAGTACCACAAAAATCTGAGGTGTTACCAAAGGATGTTAATATAGGAACTTACTTAACTAAGACTATAAAGTTAAATATCCCATTAATGAGTGCGGGGATGGACACTGTTACAGAATCAAAAATGGCTATATCAATGGCTAGACAAGGTGGTATAGGTATAATACACAAGAATATGTCTATAGAAGATCAAGCATTAGAAGTAGACAAAGTAAAGAAAAGTCAAAGTGGTGTAATAATAGATCCTTTCTACTTATCTAAAGAACACAATATACAAGATGCAGATGATATAATGGCTAGATACAAAATATCAGGTGTACCAATAGTTGATGAAGATAATAAATTAATAGGAATAATAACAAATAGAGATATAAAGTTTGAAGATGATATGACTAAGAGTATTGAGGATGCTATGACTAAGGATAATTTAGTAACAGCTAAAGAAGGAATAGACTTAGTTGCGGCTCAACAAATACTTAAAAAACATAAAATAGAAAAATTACCAATAATAGATGATGAAGGTCATTTAAAAGGTTTAATAACTATAAAAGATATAGAAAAGAAAATACAATATCCAAATGCAGCTCAAGATTCTAGAGGAAGATTACTATGTGGTGCAGCAGTAGGAATAAGTGCTGACCTTATGGATAGAGTAGGAGCATTAGTAAAAGCTAAGGTAGATGTAATTGTTTTAGATAGTGCACATGGACACTCAAAAGGTGTTATGGATGCAGTTAGAAATGTTAAAGAAACGTATCCAGAACTTCAAGTGATAGCAGGAAATGTTGCGACACCTGAAGCAACAGAAGATTTAATAAAAGCTGGAGCGGATTGTGTAAAAGTTGGTATAGGTCCAGGATCTATATGTACAACAAGAGTTGTTGCAGGTATAGGAGTACCTCAATTAACAGCAGTTATGGACTGTGCTGAAGTTGGTGAAAAGTATGGAGTTCCAGTAATAGCAGATGGTGGAATAAAATTCTCTGGAGATATAGTTAAAGCTTTAGCTGGAGGAGCTTCTGTTTGTATGATGGGATCATTATTTGCAGGAACTGAAGAAAGTCCAGGAGAAATAGTTCTTTACAGAGGTAGATCATATAAATCTTATAGAGGTATGGGATCAATAGGAGCTATGGAAAAAGGTTCAAAAGACAGATACTTCCAAGATGATGCTAAGAAATTAGTTCCTGAAGGTGTTGAAGGAATGGTAGCATATAAAGGAAAAGCGGAAGATATAGTGTATCAAATGATAGGTGGTATAAGAGCCGGTATGGGATACTGTGGAGCATCTACATTAAGAGAATTAGCGGATAATGCTCAGTTTGTTAAGATAACAGCAGCATCTCTAAAAGAAAGTCATCCGCATGACATAACAATAAGCAAAGAAGCGCCAAACTACAGTGTACAAGGGGAGATATAATATGAAGCATGAATTAGTACTTGTTGTTGACTTCGGAGGTCAATACAATCAATTAATAGCAAGAAGAGTTAGAGAAAATAACGTATATTGTGAAATAATACCATATACTACAGATATAGAAAAAATAAAATCTATGAATCCAAAGGGGATAATATTCACAGGAGGACCTAATAGTGCATACCTAGCTGACTCACCGAAGATAGCAAAGGAAATATTTGAAATAGGAGTTCCTATACTTGGAATATGCTACGGAATACAAGTAATGGCTCATATATTAGGTGGTAATGTAAGAAAAGGAAATACAAGTGAAAAAGAATATGGAAAGACTTCTATAACATATGAAAAATCTCCATTATTTGAAGGAATAACTACAAATACAGTATGGATGAGTCATACAGATTTAATAGATGTATTACCAGAAGGGTTTGTATCGGTTGCGCATACTAATGACTGTCCGGTTGCAGCTATGCAAAATTCAGAAAAGAACTTATATGGAGTACAGTTCCATCCAGAAGTTGAACACTGTTTAGAAGGAGATAAAGTACTTAAAAACTTCTTATACAATGTATGTAACGTAAATGGAGACTGGACTACAGATTCATTTATAGAAGATAAAATAAAAGAATTAAAAGAAACAATAGGTGATAAAAAAGTACTATGTGCATTAAGTGGTGGGGTTGACTCATCAGTAGCAGCTGTACTTGTTCATAGAGCAATAGGTGATAACTTAACTTGTGTATTCGTTGATCATGGATTACTAAGAAAAAATGAAGGTAATGATGTAGAAAGAATATTCAGAGATAAGTTTGATATGAATTTAATAAGAGTTAACTGTGAAGATAGATTCTTAGGTAAATTAAAAGGTGTAACAGAACCAGAAGCTAAAAGAAAAATAATAGGTGAAGAATTCATAAGAGTATTTGAAGAAGAATCAAATAAATTAGGAAAAATGGACTTCTTAGTTCAAGGAACTATATATCCAGACGTAGTAGAAAGTGGACATGGAGAAGCTGCTACTATAAAGTCTCACCATAATGTTGGAGGAATACCTGAAGATATAGAATTCCAAATAGTAGAACCATTAAGAGAGTTATTTAAAGATGAAGTTAGAAAAATAGGTTTAGAACTTGGAATAGATGAAGATTTAATATTTAGACACCCATTCCCAGGACCAGGACTAGGTATAAGAGTAATAGGTGAAGTAACTAAAGAAAAATGTGACATCTTAAGAGAAGCAGATGCTATATATATGGATATATTAAAAGAGCATAATTTATACAAAGATATATGGCAAGCATTTGCTACATTACCAGATGTAAAAACAGTTGGAGTTATGGGAGATGAAAGAACTTACGCTTATTTAGTAGGTATAAGAGCGGTTACATCTTCTGATGGAATGACTTCGGATTGGTATAAGATGCCATATGATGTCCTAGAAAAGATATCTAATAGAATAGTTAATGAAGTCGATGGTGCTAACAGAGTAGTTTACGATATCACATCAAAACCACCAGGAACAATAGAGTGGGAATAATATTGATATAATTTATTTTTAATATAAGACACTTTACATTTATAAAAAATAAAAGGCTATAGCCTTTTATTTTTTATAAACATATCGACAAAAAAAGACAAAAAAGATGTTAAGGAGGAGAATGATATGCAAAGCGCCACATCTTATGGAAAAAACAAAAATAATATGTTAGAAAAAATATTTAAATTAAAAGAAAATAATACTAACACGAAAACAGAAATATTAGCTGGGATTACAACGTTTATGACTATGGCATACATACTAGTAGTCAATCCATCTATACTTAGTGAAACTGGAATGGATAAAGGCGCTGTATTTACAGCAACAGCATTAGCGGCAAGTATAGGTAGTATAGCTATGGGATTACTAGCAAACTATCCAATTACATTAATGCCAGCAATGGGACTTAATGCATTTTTCGCATATACAGTAGTTTTAGGAATGGGATATACATGGCAATTTGCACTATGTGCAGTATTTATAGAAGGAATTATATTTATTATTTTAAGTTTAACTAATGTAAGAGAAAAAATAATTGAATGTGTGCCAACAGTACTAAAACACGCAGTAACTGCAGGAATAGGATTATTTATAGCTTTTATAGGTCTTAAAAGTGCAGGAATAATACAACCAGGTGGGGCTATAGTATCATTAGGTAATATGAAATCACCTACAGTAGTATTAGCAGTAGTAGGTATACTTATAGCATCTACATTACTAATAAAGAATGTAAAAGGAACGTTTTTGCTAGCAATGATAATAACTACAGTAATAGGTATTATAGCAGGTCTTGTAGAATTACCATCAGCATTAATATCATCTGCTCCATCAATAAAACCAGTGTTTATGCAAGCATTTAGCTTAACAGCAGAAGAAATATTTAGTCCAGAAATGGCAATGATTGTGTTCACATTCTTATTTGTAGATTTATTTGATACAGTTGGATTTTTGATAGGAATTGCATCTCAATCAGGAATGTTAGATGAAGATGGAAATTTACCAAGAGCTAAGCAAGCATTACTTGCAGATGCAATAGGTACTACAGCAGGAGCTATGCTAGGTACATCTACAGTAACATCATCTGTAGAAAGTGCGGCGGGTATAGCAGAAGGTGGTAAAACAGGGCTTACTTCAGTAGTAACAGGTTTAATGTTTATAATAGCGTTGTTCTTTGCACCTATATTTACATCAATACCAGCAGAAGCAACATCATCTGTATTAATATTAGTGGGTGTAATGATGGCTAGTTCGATTTTGAAAATCGACTTTAGTGATTATTCAAATGCAATACCTGCATTTTTAACATTGATAATAATGCCGTTAGCTTATAGTGTTGCAGATGGTATTATGTTTGGAATAATATCTTATACACTATTAAAAATAGTATCTAATAAAAAAGAAGATGTAAAACTATCATTAATAATATTAACGATAGTATTTATATTAAAATTTGCATTATTATAAATTAAATACAAAAATAAAAATACATTTAGAATATAAAAAATCAAAATCATACAAAATATAGACATAATGAAAGATTCAAGACATCAGGAGGATAAATATGAAATTAAAAAAATTAGTATCAATTAGTACAGCTGTAGTTATAGCTTCATCAATGTTAGTAGGATGTAGTAATAAATCATCTGAGGAAGATAAAACAAGTGGCAAAAACTTAAAGATAGGGATGGTAGCAGATGTTGGAGGAATAAATGATGAATCATTTAATCAAAGTGCATGGGAAGGTCTTCAACAAGCTAAAAAGGATTTTGGAGTAGAAGTAAAAGTAATTGAGTCTAAACAAGCATCTGAATACCTTACAAATATGGAGAGTTTATTAGATGAAGATGTAGATTTACTTATAGGTGTAGGAAACACAATGAAAGAGGATATAAAGAAAGAAGCTGAGAACTATCCAGATACACAATTTGCAATAATAGATGAAACATATGAAGATGGAATACCTGAAAATGTAACACCTATATTATTTAAATCAAATGAAGCTGCTTACTTAACAGGGCTTATAGCTGGTAGAATGACAAAAACTAATAAGGTAGGATTTATAGGAGGGATGGAATTCCCAACAATAGCTACTTTTGAGTATGGATATATGGCAGGAGTAAATGAGTCTAATCCTAATACAGAAGTTAAATCGCAATATGCTGGAACATTTGGCGATGCAGCAAAAGGTAAATCAATAGCTAATCAGATGTATACAAATGGAGCAGATATAATATTATCTGCTGCTGGAGGAACAGGATTAGGAGCAATAGAATCAGCTAAAGAACAAAGTAAATATGCTATAGGTGTAGACAGGGATCAAAGTGGATTAGCTCCAGAAAATATATTAACATCAGCATTAAAAAAAGTTAATGTAGGAGTATATGATACGGTTAAAGATTTTGTTGAAGGTAAAACTATAGGTGGACAAGAAAAAGTATATGGACTGAAAGAAGATGGTGTAGGTATACCAGAATCTACAAAAAATTTAGTTCCTCAAGATGTTATAGATTATGTTAATAGTATGATAGAAAAAATCAAGAAGGATGAAATAAAAGTTCCTTCTAATAAAGAAGAATATGAATCTATGAAAAAATAATATAGAGATAATAAAAATAACCTTCCTTTTATAAATTAAAAAGGAAGGTTATTTTTATTATAAATAAAGTGATTTTACGAATTTTAAAATATAAAATTTAATCAAAGTATATTAAAAGACGAATTATTTATAAAGAAATAAATATAAAGTACTTGAAAAGTATTGAAAATAAAACTTTTATGTAATATAATTATTAATGTAATAATAAAACACGAACTATTTATAAAAAATATATTTAAATATTAGGAGGATAGCGATGCAAGCTACTCAAGTAACAAATAAAAGTTTTTTAGATAGGACATTTAAATTATCAGAGCATAATACAAATGTTAGAACAGAAATTTTAGCAGGAATAACTACATTTATGACAATGGCTTACATATTAGTTGTAAACTCAAATATACTTGCTGATGCAGGTATGGATAAAGGTGCAGTGTTTGCAGCTACAGCAATAGCAGCATGTATAGGAAGTTGTGTAATGGGATTCTTAGCAAATTATCCAATAGCTTTAGCACCAGGTATGGGATTAAATGCATTCTTTGCATACACAGTAGTTTTAGGAATGGGATATGATTGGCAATTTGCACTTTGTGCAGTATTAATAGAAGGACTTATATTCATATTACTTACAATAACGAACGTTAGAGAAAAAATAATTGATTGTATACCTTCAATACTTAAACATGCAGTAACAGCAGGTATAGGATTATTTATAGCATTAATAGGATTATCTAATGCAGGTATAGTTGTTAATGGAGAAGGTACAATACTTGCTTTAGGAAACTTAACAGATCCATTAGTGTTATTAACAATAGTTGGATTATTGTTAGCAGGAGTTTTATTAGCAAAGAATGTTAAAGGCGCATTTCTTATAGGGATGATAGTTATATCAGCTATAGGAATGGTAGCAGGACTTGTTGCTTTACCTCAAGGTATAGTATCAGCAGCACCATCATTAAAGCCTGTATTTTTACAAGCTTTATCAGTATCTCCAAGTGAAATATTTAGCTTAGATATGTTAGTAGTTGTATTTACATTCTTATTTGTTGATTTATTTGATACAGTAGGTTGTTTAGTAGGGGTAGCATCAAAAGGGAATATGTTAGATGAAAATGGTAAATTACCAAAAGCAAAGCAAGCATTATTTGCAGATGCTATAGGGACTACAGCAGGAGCTTTACTTGGAACATCTACAGTTACGGCGTATATAGAAAGTGCAGCTGGTATAGGGGAAGGTGGAAGAACAGGATTAACAGCAGTTACAACTGGATTATTATTCTTATTATCACTATTCTTTGCACCAGTATTTACAGCAATACCAACTCAAGCTACAGCACCAGTACTTATCTTAGTAGGGGTTATGATGGCTAGTTCATTAACGAAAATAGATTTTTCTGATTTTACAAATGCAATACCAGCATTTTTAACAGTAGCTATGATGCCACTTGCATATAGTATAGCTGATGGTATAATATTCGGGATTATATCATTTACAGTTCTAAAATTAGCTACTAATAAAAAAGAAGATATAAATATATCATTAATATTACTTTCAATATTATTCATATGTAAATTTGCATTCTTAAGTTAAATCAATGTAAAGACCTAACACTAAATGTGTTGGGTCTTTTTTGTATAGTGAATAATTATAAACTTAATAAAATTTAGTCAAAGTTAAAATAACTTTAAAAAATAAGAAATGACGAATTATTATAAAAAAAATAAATAAAAAGTTCGTAAATGTATTGAAAAAAACATATAGATATACTACTATATACAGTATAAGATACGTAATTAAAAGAATATTTTACAAAAATATTTATAAAATATTCGTAAAAAGTTTATGGAGGGGTAAAATGAAAGTAGCAGTAATAATGGGATCTAAATCAGATTATCCGAAATTAGAAGAAGGAATAAACTTACTAGAAAAATATGGAGTAGAAGTTGTTGTTAGAGCATTGTCAGCGCACAGAACGCCAAAACAACTAATGGAATTTTTAGAAGAAATAGAAAATGATACAGATGTAATAATAGCAGCAGCAGGAAAGGCAGCGCATTTACCAGGTGTAATTGCATCACATACGTTAATTCCAGTAATAGGATTACCAATAAAATCATCAACAATGGATGGTTTAGATTCACTTTTATCGATAGTACAAATGCCAAAGGGGATACCAGTAGCAACAGTTACAATAGACTTAGGATTAAATGCAGCATTAATGGCACTTCAAATAATGAGTATAAAATATCCGGTTTTAAAAGAAAACTTAAAGTTATATAGAAAAGAAATGGAAGAGCAAGTATTAGAAGACGATAAAAATCTTAGGGGGTAAGGATTATGTTATTATACGAAGGTAAGGCAAAGAGAGTATACAAATCTGAGAAAGAAAATGAGTATGTAGTTTACTTCAAAGATGATGCAACAGCATTCAATGGAGAGAAAAAAGCAGAAATATCATCAAAAGGAATATTAAATAACAAAATATCTACAATAATGTTCGAAATGTTACACGAAGAACAAATCAATACACACTTCATAAAAAATTTATCCGAAAGAGAAATGTTAGTTAAAAAAGTTGAAATTTTACCACTAGAAGTAATCGTAAGAAATATAACAGCAGGTTCATTCTGTAAGAGAGTTGGAATGGCAGAAGGTATAGTTTTAGATGAACCTATATTTGAAATATGTTATAAGAATGATGATTTTGGAGATCCAATGATAAATAATGATCATGCAGTAGCTATGAAGTTAGCAACTAGAGAAGAATTAGATTTTTTAAGAGTAGAAACGTTAAAAATAAATGAATTAATGAAATCATTCTTCTTAAAAATGAACTTAAAATTAGTAGATTTTAAACTAGAATTTGGTAAAGATGTAGAAGGAAATATAATATTAGCAGATGAAATATCTCCTGACACTTGTAGACTATGGGATGTAGATACAAATGAGAAATTAGACAAAGATAGATTTAGAAGAGATCTTGGAGATTTAGTATCTGGATACCAAGAGGTTCTTGCGAGAATGAATAATAACTAGGGGGATTTCTTAATGTGTGGTGTAGTAGGTATTTACTCAAATAAAGATATATCTAAAGAATTATACTATGCTCTATACTCTATGCAGCATAGGGGACAAGAAAGTTGTGGTATAGCAGTAGCAGATGGAGATAACATTAACTACAAAAAAGACATGGGGTTAGTTGGTGATATATTCAAACCAGAAGACTTAGAAAAGCTAAAAGGAACTATGGGAATAGGACATGTTAGATATTCTACTGCAGGTGGAAGTCACTTAGCAAATTGTCAGCCGTTAGTAGGAAGTTGTAGAAAAAGAAAATTAGGATTAGCTCACAATGGAAACTTAGTCAATGCAAATTTCTTAAAAGATATGTTAGAAGAAGAAGGGTTCATGTTCCAAGCTAATTCAGATACAGAAGTTATATTATATATACTAGCTAGATACTATAAAGGAGATATAGTAGAAAGCTTAAAAATAACAATGGATTATATAAAAGGAGCGTACTCACTTGTAATAATGGGTGAAGATGAACTTGTAGCAGTAAGAGACCCTCATGGATTTAGACCTCTTATATTAGGTAAAAGAGGAGATGAGTATATATTTGCATCTGAAGATTGTGCAATAGATATACTTGGTGGAGAAGTAATAAGAGATGTAGAACCAGGAGAAATAATAGTAGTTAAAGATGGAGAATTAAAGTCTTATTTTTACTCAGAAAACTATAAACAATTAAAAAAGAGTTGTATATTTGAACACATTTACTTTGCTAGAAATGATGCAACTATAGATAACGTAAATGTATATGACTTTAGAGTAAAATGTGGAGAAATATTAGCTAAGAATGATAACGTAAAAGCGGATATAGTAGTTCCAGTGCCAGACTCAGGATGGGCAGGAGCTATAGGATATTCTAATTATAGTAAATTACCAGTAAGTGAAGGGCTTGTTAAAAATAGATATGTAGGTAGAACGTTTATAAAACCTACTCAGGAAGAAAGAGAAATTGGAGTTAAGATAAAGCTGAATCCTTTATCAAGTGTAGTAAAAGGAAAATCAGTAGTTTTAGTAGATGATTCAGTAGTAAGAGGAACTACTTCTAGATTAATAGTTAAATCTTTAAAAGATGCTGGAGCAAGTGAAATTCATCTTAGAATCACATCACCACCGGTAAAATACTCTTGCTATTATGGAATAGATACACCAAATCGTTCTAAATTAATAGCATCTCAAAATAGTATCGAAGAAATTAGAAAATATATAGGTTGTGATAGCTTAGAGTTTTTAGATATAGAAGGTTTGTTAGATGCAACTGAAGAAAAGTGCACATTCTGTAAAGCTTGTTTTGATGGGGAATATCCAGTTAAGAAAATAGATAGGGAGGAACTACTTTCATGTTAACATACAAACAATCAGGTGTAGATATAGACGAAGGAAATAGAGCAGTAGATCTTATAAAAGGGAAAATAAAATCTACTTACGACAACAATGTAATAGGAGACTTAGGAAATTTCAGTGGTTTATACAGTTTAAAAGATTTTGTAAACATGGAAGAACCAGTATTACTTTCATCTACTGACGGAGTTGGAACTAAATTAAAACTAGCTCAAATGATGGATAAACACGATACAGTAGGTATAGATTTAGTAGCTATGTGTGTAAATGATTTAATATGCCAAGGAGCTAAACCATTATTCTTCTTAGATTATATAGCAACTGGAAAATTAGTTGCTGAACAAGTGGAACAAATTGTTGGTGGTATAGCAGATGGATGCAAAATGGCAGGATGTGCATTAATAGGTGGAGAAACTGCTGAAATGCCAGGTATGTACTCAGAAGATGAATATGACTTAGCAGGATTTTCTGTTGGTATAGCAGACAAAACAAAAATAGTATCTGGAAAAGAAGTTAAAGCAGGGGATACCTTAATAGGAATTCAATCAAGTGGAATACACAGTAATGGATTCTCTTTTGTAAGAAGAATATTCTTAGAAACTTATAACTATAAATTAGATCAACATATAGAAGAATTAGGAATGACATTAGGGGAAGCTCTTTTAACTCCTACAAAAATATACGTTCAACTAGTTTTAGACTTAATTAAAAATCATCAACTAAAAGCAATAGCTCATATAACTGGTGGTGGGGTTATAGAAAACATAACAAGAGTTATACCTAAAGGATTAGGGATAAATATAAATAAAAATTCTTGGGAAAAACCAGCTATATTTAAAATGATTGAAAACTTTAATGCTATAGACGAAAGAGAACTCCATAAGAGTTTTAATATGGGAGTTGGATTAGTTTTAATAGTAAATAAAGAAAATGCACAAGAGATAGTTGATTACATAAATACAACTGATGAAAAAGCATACATAATAGGAGATGTAGTAGATACTCATGAAGGTGTAGAGTTATGCTAAACATTGGAGTATTAGTATCTGGTGGAGGAACTAATCTACAAGCAATTATAGATGAATCTAAAATTGGGGGAATAAACGGCACGGTAAAAGTCGTTATTTCAAATAAAGAAAATGCATACGGTCTAGAAAGGGCTAGACTGAATGATATAGAAGCAATATATGAAAAAAACGAAGATAAAATTATAGAAATACTTAAAGACAGAAATATAGACTTAATAGTTTTAGCAGGATATTTAAAAATAATTAGTCCTAAATTTGTAGGAGAATTTAGAAATAAAATAATAAATATCCATCCATCATTAATACCTTCCTTTTGCGGGGAAGGGTATTACGGTGAGAGAGTACATCAAGGTGTAATCGATTATGGAGCAAAAGTAACTGGAGCTACAGTACATTTTGTAGATGAGGGAGCAGATACTGGAGCTATAATAATGCAAGAAACTGTTAAAGTAGAGCAAGATGATACAGCGTCATCACTTGCAAAAAGAGTTTTAAATGTAGAACATAAGATTTTAAAAGAAAGTATAAGATTGTTTTGCGAAAATAAATTAAGTATTCAAGGTAGGAGAGTGTTTATAAATGAGTAAAAGAGCATTAATAAGCGTGACAGATAAAAGTGGAGTTGTAGAATTTGCTAAGGAATTAAATAACTTAGGTTATGAAGTAATATCTACAGGAAACACATTCAAAATGTTAAAAGACAACGGGGTAGCTGCAATAACTATTGATGAAGTTACTAAATTTCCAGAAATGTTAGATGGAAGAGTTAAAACATTAAATCCATATATACATGGAGGAATACTTTATAAAAGAGATGAACAGTCTCATATAGATACTGTAAATGAATACAATATAGGTTCGATAGATTTAGTAGTAGTTAACTTATATGACTTTGAGGGAACTTTAAAAGCTGGAAAAAGTCATGAAGAAATGATAGAAAATATAGATATCGGTGGACCATCTATGATACGTTCAGCAGCTAAGAATTATAAAGATGTAACAGTTATAGTAGATATAGCTGACTATGATATGGTTATAGAAAAATTAAAAAATGATACTTTAACGTTAGAAGATAGAAAAAGATTATCCTACAAAGCATTCTCAACTACAGCAAGATATGATGCTCTTATATCAACTTACTTTGCAGGAGTAGTTGGAGATGAGTATCCAGAAATACTTAATTTAACTTTCCAAAAAGAACAAACTTTAAGATATGGAGAAAACCCACACCAACAAGGTGTTTTATATAGTCAACCGAATTCTAAAAATCCAATATTAAATTATGAACAATTAAATGGAAAAGAACTTTCTTTCAATAATATAAATGATTTACATGGATGTTTAGAAGTTATGAGAGAATTCAAAGATGATGAAGATGTAGTTTCAGTAGCTATTAAACATACTAATCCATGTGGAGTAGGAATAGGTAAAGATGTATTTGAAGCTTACACAAAATGTTATGAAGCAGATAAAGTATCTATATTTGGTGGAATAGTAGGGGTTACATCAACAGTAGATGCAGATACAGCTAGAAAGATGAATGAAATATTCTTAGAAATAGTAGTAGCTTATGACTATACAGAAGAAGCATTAGAAGTATTAAAACAAAAGAAAAACTTAAGAGTGTTAAAGTTAGCTAAGATAGAAGA
Source organism: Peptostreptococcaceae bacterium (assembly GCA_051654865.1). Taxonomy (GTDB): domain Bacteria; phylum Bacillota; class Clostridia; order Peptostreptococcales; family Peptostreptococcaceae; genus JBOFOR01. The sequence goes on along the minus strand of JBOFYV010000097.1, from coordinate 8,997 downwards.
TAGCTTACAACCATACGATATAAAATATTTAGACGGTAAATTATTAGTTCAAGATAAAAACAATGCTTTAGCTGAAAAGTATGAAACAGTAACAAAAGTACAACCAACTGAAGAACAAGTTAAAGATATGAAATTTGGTATGAAAATAGTAAAAAATATGAAGTCAAATGCAATAGTTATAGTTAAAGATGGTCAAACTTTAGCATCTGGTTGCGGTCAAACTTCAAGAATATGGGCATTAAAAAATGCTTTAGAAAACAATAAAGACAAAGATTTTACAGGAGCAGTATTAGCTTCAGATGCATTCTTCCCATTTGATGACTGTGTAACATTAGCACAGGAATTTGGAATAAGTGCAATTATTCAACCAGGTGGTTCTATGAAAGATCAAGATTCAATAGATACTTGTGATAAATATGAAATGACAATGGTGTTTACAGGAACTAGACACTTTAAACACTAGGGGGTAAATTTTATGAAAATATTAGTTGTAGGCGGTGGCGGTAGAGAACATGCCATAGCTTGGAAATTAAACAATGAAAATAACGTTGAAAAAATCTACTGTGCTCCAGGAAATGCGGGAATAGCTGATGTAGCAGAGTGTTTAAATATAAATGATAGTGATATAGATAGCTTAGTAAAATTTGCAAAAGAAAATAAAGTAGACTTAACAATCGTGGGGCCAGAGGTTCCACTTGTTAAGGGGATTGTAGATGAGTTTGAAAAAGAAGGCTTAAGAGTTTTTGGACCTAATAAAAAATGTGCTCAATTAGAAGGAAGTAAAGCTTTCTGTAAGGAGTTTATGGTAAGACATAACATACCAACTGCAAAGTATAAAGAGTATACAAATTTAGAAGAAGCTATAAGTGAAATAGATAGTTTTGGATATCCAGTAGTAATAAAAGCAGATGGATTAGCAGCAGGTAAAGGTGTTGTAATACCAGAAAATAGAGAAGATGCAATAAAGACTTTAAAAGAAATGATGAGTGACAAGAAATTTGGAACTGCTGGGGATAAAGTAGTAGTAGAAGAGTTTTTAAGAGGAATAGAAACTTCTATATTAGCCTTCGTTGATAACAACACTATAATACCTATGGTAAGTGCTAAAGATCATAAAAAGATATACAATAATGAAGAAGGTCCCAACACAGGTGGAATGGGAACATTCTCTCCAAGTGAAATATATACAGAAGAATTAGCTAAAGAAATACAAGAAAATGTATTAAATACAACGTTAGAAGGATTCAAAAAAGACAACTTAAATTACAAAGGTATATTATTTGTTGGTCTTATGATAAGTGAAGATGGTCCAAAGGTGCTTGAGTACAACGTAAGATTTGGTGATCCAGAAACTCAATCTGTATTATTTAGATTAGATACAGATTTACATCAAATAATGGAATCTATAATAGATAACAAATTAAATGAAATAGAAATCGAATATAAAAAAGAAGAAGCTGTTTGTGTAATGCTTACATCAGGTGGATATCCTGATAACTATGAAAAAGGCAAGGTAATAACAGGTCTTGAAAATTTAGATAAAGACATTGTAGTATTCCATAGTGGAACTAAAATGATAGATAACAACTTAGTTACTAATGGTGGAAGAGTAATCGGAATAACAGCTAATGCTAGTACTGTTGAAGAAGCAGCGAAAAAAGTATATGAAAATATAAATAAAATAAGCTTCGAAGGAATGCACTACAGAACAGATATAGGGATGTAATTATAATAAATAAAAAGGGAGATTTATTATGTCAAATGCTATAAGTTTAGAGTCAACTGTTAGAAGAATATTAGTAGAAAAAAGACAAGGATTTGACCTTGAAGCTAAAGCTTTAAAAAAGGATTTAGAAGAAAGTTTACATATATATACTATAGAAGATATAAGAGTTTTAAATAGATATGATATAGAGGGTATAGATTGTAAAGTATACGAAAGTGCAGCAAACACTATATTTTCAGAGCCTAATTTAGATGTGGTTTATCGTGAAACTTTATCTGTTACAAATAGTGATGAAACAAATGAAAGAGTGTTTGCTATAGAATACCTACCTGGCCAATATGACCAAAGAGGAGATTGGGCAGCTCAATGTGTACAAATATTAAATCAAGGTAAGAGACCAACTATAAATACAGCAAAAGTATATATATTAAGTGGAAACATAACTGATGATCAATTTGAACAAATCAAGAAATATTGTATAAATCCAGTAGATAGTAGAGAAGCTTCTTTAGAAAAGCCAGAAAGTTTAAAAATGGAGATGGAAATACCTACAGAAGTAGACGTACTAGATAGATTTGTAGAATTAACTAATGAAGGATTAATAAACTTCTTAAATGAACAAGGACTAGCTATGACAATAGGTGATTTAGCTCATGTTCAAGCATACTTTAGAGATACAGAAAGAAGAAATCCTACAATAACAGAAATAAAAGTATTGGATACTTACTGGTCAGATCACTGTAGACACACTACATTTATGACTGAAATAGAAGACATACAAATAGAAGAAGGTAAATATACAAATGTAGTTAAAGAAGCATATGATATGTACCTTGAATCTAGAAAAAATGTTTATGTAGATAGACAAAAAGATGTATGTTTAATGGATATAGCTACAATAGCTATGAAAGAGTTAAGAAAAGAAGGTAAACTAGAGGATTTAGATATAAGTGAAGAAATAAATGCTTGTAGCATAAATGTTGATGTTGAAATAGATGGGAAACAAGAACAATACCTAGTAATGTTCAAAAATGAAACTCACAACCACCCAACAGAAATAGAACCATTTGGTGGAGCGGCTACTTGTTTAGGTGGAGCAATAAGAGACCCATTATCAGGGAGAAGTTATGTATATCAAGCAATGCGTGTTACAGGAAGTGCAGATCCTAGAACTACTTTAGAAGATACATTACCTGGAAAGTTAATGCAAAGAAAGATAACTACTGAGGCTGCTCATGGATATAGTTCATATGGTAACCAAATAGGACTTACAACAGGTCAAGTTGCAGAAGTTTATGATGAAGATTTTGTTGCGAAGAGAATGGAAATAGGAGCAGTTATAGCTGCAGCACCTAAGGAAAATGTAGTAAGAGAAGTTCCTCAAAGTGGAGATATAGTAGTACTTCTTGGAGGAAAAACAGGTAGAGATGGATGTGGAGGAGCTACTGGTTCTTCTAAAGAACATAGCGAAGAGTCGATACTTACTTGTAGTGCAGAAGTACAAAAAGGAGATGCTCCTAACGAAAGAAAAATACAAAGATTCTTTAGAAATAGAGAAGTTGCACAAATGATAAAAAGATGTAACGACTTCGGAGCAGGTGGAGTATGTGTTGCTATAGGGGAGGTTGCAGATAGTTTAGATATAAATTTAGATTTAGTACCTAAAAAATACGATGGATTAGATGGTACAGAAATAGCTATATCAGAATCTCAAGAGCGTATGGCAGTTGTTATAGAAGCTCATAACAAAGATAAATTTATAGAATTAGCTAAGAAAGAAAATCTAGAAGCAACTCATGTAGCTACAGTAACGGATACTGGATATATGAGAATGTTCTGGAATGGCAAAGCTATAGTAAATATGAGCAGAGATTTCATAGAAACTAACGGAGTTAAGCAAACTACAAAGGTTCACGTAGCTAAAGTAAATGAAGAAGAAACATTCTTTGCTAAGGATGTAGAATGTGAATTAGCAACAGATGTTAACTTAAAAGATAAATTTATAAATGTATTATCAGACTTAAATGTTTGTTCACAAAAAGGATTAGTTGAAAGATTTGATAACACTATAGGTGGAAACACTGTACTTATGCCATTTGGTGGTAAGTATCAAGCTACACCAGCTCAAGGGATGGTTGCTAAAATACCTGTACTTGGTGGAGAAACTAATACTTCAACAATAATGACTTACGGATACAACCCTAGAATAGGAAAGTGGAGTCCATTCCACGGTGCTTTATATGCTGTAGTAGAATCTGTGTGTAAAGTTGTGGCAATTGGGGGTAACTATAGTGGAATAAGACTTACTTTACAAGAGTATTTCGAGAAACTTGGGGATAACCCAACTAGATGGGGTAAACCATTTGCAGCATTATTAGGTGCATACTATGCTCAAAATAGATTAGGAATACCTGCTATAGGTGGAAAAGATAGTATGTCTGGAACATTTAAAGATATAGATGTACCACCAACACTAGTTTCATTTGCAGTTGATACTATAGATGCAGAATATGTAATGTCACCAGAATTTAAAAATACTAATTCAACTGTTATAATGTTATCAACAGATAGAAAAGAAAATGATGTAGTTGACTTTGATATACTAAAGAAAAACTTAGATAAACTAACAGAACTTATACACAATAAGCAAGTGTTATCAACATATGCACTTGGATTTGGTGGAATAGGTGAAGCCATAGCTAAGATGGCATTTGGTAATAGAATAGGATTTAAGTTTAATGAAGTAGCTGAAGACTTATTCGAAGCTAACTATGGAAACATAGTACTTGAGTTATCAAATGAGGATTTATCATTATTAGAAGGATATAATTATACAGTACTTGGAATTACTACAGAAACTCAAAGTATAATAATAGCTAATGAAGAAATAGGATTAGAGGAGTTATATAATGCTCACTGTGCTACATTAGAGCCAGTATTCCCAACTAAATCATCAGAAATAAAAGAAAAATTAGAAACAATAAACTTTATATCTCAAGGTGAAACTAAAAAATCATCATTAACAATAGCTAAACCAAGAGTATTTATACCAACATTCCCAGGAACAAACTGTGAATATGACTTACAAAGATCTTTTGAAAGAGCAGGAGCTCATGCTAATATAGAAGTATTTAGAAACTTAACTGACAGAGATGTAGAAGATTCTATAGATACTATAGTAAATCAAATACGTGAGTCTCAAATAATAATGCTACCAGGAGGATTTAGTGCAGGGGATGAGCCAGATGGTTCTGGTAAATTCATAGCAACAGTATTTAGAAATCCAAAGATAGCTGAAGCTGTAAATGAATTCTTAACTAAGCAAGATGGATTAATGTTAGGTATCTGTAACGGATTCCAAGCTTTAATAAAACTTGGATTAGTACCATATGGTGAAATAAGAGAAACATCAGTAGATGCACCTACTCTTACTTACAATAATATAGGTAGACATCAAGCTAAAATGGTTCAAACTAGAATAGCATCTAACAAGTCTCCATGGCTTAATGGCACTGAAGTAGGAGATGTTCATAGTATAGCTATATCTCACGGCGAAGGTAAATTCGTAGCTAGTGAGGAAGTTATGAAGCAATTAATAGCTAATGGACAAATAGCTACTCAGTATGTAGACTTTAGTGGTAATGCTACTTATGATATAGAGTTCAATCCTAATGGTTCTACTTATGCAGTTGAAGGTATAACTAGTATAGATGGTAGAATACTTGGTAAGATGGGTCACTCAGAGAGAATAGGAAACAATGTAGTTAAGAATATAATAGGTGAAAAGGATCAAAAGATATTTGAATCTGGAGTAAACTACTTTAAATAAAATGATATGTACTTAGTAGATATTGCAAAAATACTACTGGCACTTTGAAATAGCCAGTAGTATTTTTACTTGCAGCAATATATATTATTTAGAAAGTATATAGTATCCAAGCAATTTAAGTGTATTATCTATTGCATCAATATGAGTTCTCTCATAGTGATGGCTAGTATCGATCCCTGGTCCGACGTTAGCAAATCTAAAGTCTTCTCCCCATAATATAGCCTGAGAAGCATCAGAACCGTAGTTATTAAATACATCTATATTGTGTAAAACTTCATTCTCTTCAGCTATATCAGTTAGTTTAAATCTTAAATAAGAATCATAAACAGTTAATTTATCCTTTGCTGTAATACATACGCTATGTTCACTAGAAGTTTGTCCATCTCCCACTGGAGCGACATCTATAGAAACGAATTCTGTAGTTTGACAAGGTATAGACTTAGATGGTCCATGTCCTACTTCTTCGTATGTGCTTATAAAGAAATTAGTAGTACGAGCTGGTTTTATATTATTTTCTTTGAAGTATCTAGCTAATTCTAATACTATAGCTACAGCAGCTTTATTATCTATATATCTAGTTTTTATGAATCCAGATTTAGTATATTCAAATCTAGTATCCATATATATAAAGTCTCCTACATTTATACCTAAGTCTAGAACATCTTGCTTACAAATTACGTCTTCATCAAGTCTGATAATCATATTATCACCGGTTCTTTCACTTCCAGCTAATACTTGACCGTAGGTATGAGTAGAAGAATATTTAAAAGTTACAGTTCCTCTTATTTCACCATTTTTTCGAGTTATTACTGTGCAGTTTTCACCTTCTACAGCAGCCCAACACCCACCGCCTATTTTATGGTATTTGATTTTTCCATCTGGTGTTATTTCTTTTACCATTGCGCCTAATGTATCCATATGAGCAGAAATTGTAATTTGATTAGTATTATCTTCTCCTGGAAGTCTAGCTATAAGGGCGCCCTTATTAGTAATATTACACTCTAGCCCTAAAGATTCAAAGTCTTTTTGACATTCTAACACAGCTATATCTGTATATCCTGCAGGACTTGGTATATCTAAATATTTTTTCATAACATTAATAGTATTATTTAAATCAAATTTCATTGCTTTCTCCCCTTTTATCCTTTTGTCGAAATAATAATAAAAATATTATATCATAAAGAAAAATGTTATTACAAGAATAGTTATTTATTTCAGAAAATTTTTTCTATTCATAATAAAAAATATTTACAAAATATATAAAAATATATTAATATAGAACTATATTGATAAAAAAATACAAAATATACGTACTATATGGGAAATATTCATCGTGGGGGAGGATTTATAATGATTCAAAATGGTTTTGCATATGTGAGTTTTTTAATTTGTTTTATTGCAATTGTATTCTTTATGGTAGATAAGTTAAAGTGGAAGATATTCGATATATTTTCACCTATGTTAATAATTTACCTTGGTTCTGCAATATTAGGTTCGTTCGGGTTATTCCCTAAAACAGAAAGTGTTGTGATATACCAAGATATAATTTCGGTTAATTTCTTGCCATTAATGTTAGTGTTTATGTTATTACAATGCGACTTAAGAAAAATACTAAAAATGGGACCTAGAATGATATTAGCATTTATGTGTGCTACTTTTACAATAGTATTGGGGTTTGTTGTGGCATTCTTAATATTCAAAGGAAGCTTAGGTCCTGATGCTTGGAGTGTACTTGGTGCAGCTTCTGGAGCTTGGATAGGTGGCTCTTCTAATATGATGGCAACAGCGAATGCATTGGGTGTTTCTGAAGAAGGATTAAGTTATGCTATTTTAATGGGGTCTATATCATATACAATCTTATTATCAGTACTTATGATGACTTTAAAGTTTGTTAATAAATTTAATGGATGGTCAAAAGCTAATACTTCATATTTAGATGAAGCAGCAATGACTTTAGAAGAAGATGTTGACGTTAATAAAACGCCTACCTTCATAGATATAATGTTATTACTGGCAATAGGATTTGGAGTAGCGTCTATAGCTCAAACATTAGCAGGTAGCTTACCTAAGATTGGAAATGTTTTAAACACAACTACGTATACTATATTAATAACGTCAACAATATCTATAATTTTGGGTATGACACCATTATCTAAGATAAACGGTAGTGCATTAATAGGAAATGTATTTATGTATTTACTATTAGCTGTTACAGGAAGTAAAGCTAGCTTCTTTGGATTAGGTGATGCTCCTATATACATATTATTTGGATGTGTAGTTATAGTGGTTCATTTAGTTGGGCTAATATTATTAGCGAAGTTATTTAAGTTAGACTTATTTGCTTGTGAACTAGGAAGTATAGCTAACGTAGGAGGTGTTACATCTGCTCCTATATTTGCAGGATGTTATAATCCGGCATTGATACCAGTAGGAGTACTGATGGGGTTATTAGGAAATGTAATTGGTACATATGTAGCGTTAACAGTGAGTCAGATATTATTAATGTTAAGCTAATTTAAATAATAAAAAGTATTACTGAAAAAATTGATTCTAGTAATACTTTTTTTGTGCGCTAAAATAGTATTATGCTTAAATTTATTTTAATGGGTATGGGTGCTGAGCTTACAACGGTAGGTTTAGTTTCATCGAAACTAATAGTATGGTTTGTGTATTGTATTAATATTAATACAAAATATTAGATATATTAAATATTTATAGAATCATGTATATAGAAAGTTTGAGCTTGTGTTCAAACTTTTTTCAAATTTATGCAACTCTATGTATATCTAATGTATCTAATATATGTAATCATGATTACAGGGGAGGAAATAATGTTTGAGAGTGTAGCTATGAAAAAAATACAATTATTTAATAAAAAACGAGAAGAATACAGTGAGTATAAGCTAGTAGAAAATGCTCAAGATGGTTGTGATGAATCATTTGAAGCATTGATAAAAAACTATAAGGAGTATTTATATAAGACAGCATTTATATATGTGAAGAATGAGCATGATGCACTGGATATATATCAAGAAACTGTGTACAAGGCTTATATAAGTATTTCCAAACTTAGAAATCCACAATTTTTTAAGACTTGGATAACTAAGATACTAATAAATAATGTGAATCTAAAGAATAGACATTACAATAAGTTTCAAGATGAACAAGTAGAGGATTATATAGGAGAAATTTCTTATTTAAACATAGAAGAAAATATGGATCTATATGATGCGGTAGATTCTTTAGATGAGAAGTATAAGACTCCTATTATACTTCAATATTTTCAGGATTTTACAGTTACGCAAATTTCAGAAGTTATGGAGTGTAATGAAAACACAGTAAAGTCTTATATAAGGCGAGGTAAGAAGAAGTTATACGATATATTGAAGGAGGAGAGATAATGAGTAAGTTTGATGATATAAAAATTCCAGAGAATATAGAT
>JBOFYV010000096.1:0-30049 GCA_051654865.1 Peptostreptococcaceae bacterium | reverse complement strand
TTTATGTGATTTTACTTCTCTAATTACTACTATAGCAGTTACAACGCAAGATATAACATCTGCTATTGGTTGTGCAAACCAAATTCCATTTAATCCAAATATCTTAGGTAAGAATAACATCATTGGTACTAATAATATTACCTGTCTAAGTAAACTTAAGAACATTGCTTCCTTCGCCTTACCAATTGATTGAATATAATTAGATCCTATCATAGATATACCTATTAACGGCATCATACTTAAATATTTTCTAATTCCATCTATTGATATACTTACTAATTCTTTATCACTATTAAACATTGCTACTATTGGTTCTGGGAATACTTGAACAACAATCCATCCCATAGATAATCCTATTACAGCTGCTATCATACATAATTTAAGAGTCTTTTCTACTCTATCATATTGTTTACTTCCATAGTTAAATCCTATTATAGGTTGAGCTCCTTGGCTTATACCTACTATAGGCATACCTACCATCATTATTATAGAGTTTATTGTAGCCATAGCTCCTATAGCCAAGTCTCCTCCATAAGTTCTTAATGAATTGTTGCATATTATTTGTACACAACTTGCAGCTATTTGCATTGCAAATGGTGCTGAACCTATTGCTACTATCATTTTTATTAATGATTTATCTAATTTTAAATTTGATGCTTTAAACTTTAGGTTAGATTTACCTTTTAAATAATAAGATAATCCCCATAATGCTGTTATAAATTGAGAAGTTATAGTTGCAAGTGCTGCTCCTTGTATTCCCATTTTAAATCCGTATATAAATACTGCATCTAATATAATGTTAGTTACACATCCTACAACCATTATTGTAGCAGATAACTTTGGATTTCCATCCCCTCTTATTATACTGTTGAATGAGAATCCCATTAAGTTAAATACACTTCCTAATAGTATTATATTTATATATGCTTTTGCATACTGTAAACTACCTTCACTTGCTCCAAATAGTTCTAATATTTGATCTCCAAAAACTATTCCTATTGTTGTTAGTAATAATCCTACTATTATACATAGTGTAATTGCATTTCCGATAAGCTTTTCTGCTTCTTCTTTCTTACCTTGACCTAACTTTATTGATATATTAGTTGCTGTACCGATACCTATAAGCATTCCAAATGCCATTATTATAGTCATTATAGGCATTGTAACCCCAAGTCCTGTAATAGCTAATGGTCCAACCCCTGGTATGTTTCCTATAAATATTCTATCTACTACATTGTATAATCCATTTACCATCATACCTATAATGGCTGGTAATGAGTATTTTAGTAGTAATTTACCTATAGGTTCTGTACCTAAAATTTGTTGATTATTATTCATAAGTCTCCTCCTTTTTTAAACTTGAATTTATACATATTTTTTTAAGTGTATTAATTAAATTTTCTCTTTCTTCTTCTGTAATATTTATAGAAAGTATATTATCCCATTCTTCTAATACACCATATATATTATCTTTTAAATTTTTTGACTTATCTGTCAAGTATACTTTATAAGCTCTTTTATCCTCTTCGTCTTTTTCTCTAGTTACAAAACCTTCGTCTTGTAATTTTTTGATTGCCCTACAAGTTGTAGCTTTATCTATATTTAAATTTTCTGTTATCTCTTCTTGGCTTATTCCGTCTTTTCTATATAGTTGAAGTAAAAACATTACTTGCCCAAAGCCTATTCCATATTGAGATAATTCCCTAGTTATAAAAGAATTTCCTTTTCTATATATTTGAGAAACGAATTTTCCAATCGGTTCTTTTGTTTTATTTTCCATAATTTCCTCCTAGCTTTATAGTTGCAATATCAACTATATCCATACAAGATTAGTTGCATAGTCAACTAACATATAATATCATTATTAAGTTGCATTTGCAACTATTTATTTTTATATTTATATTTTAATAAATTTTCTATATACTATAATTAATCTTGGAGGTAATGTTATGAAAAAAATACTTTTAATTAATTCTAGTAATCGTAAAAAGAACACTTATAACTTATTAGTTTCAATAGAAAAATTATTAATAGAAGAAGGTTTTTCTACAGAGATAATTTCTTTAAAAGATTATAAGCTTGATTTTTGCCGTGGCTGTGAAGTATGTGTTATGAAGGGTGGATGTTTTGTAAAAGATGACGCTGACATTATAATGAATAAAATAATTGAATGTGATGGCTTAGTAATCGGTACTCCTGTTTATCTTAATAATATGACTGGAATATTAAAAACATTTATTGATAGAACTTGTTCTTGGTTCCATCGTTCTCCCGTTGCACAAAAACCAACTTTATTACTTGCAAATACACAAGGATCCGGTATAAAAAGTACATTAAGCTCTATAGAAGAATCGCTTGTTCAATGGGGTGTAGCTTTGTGTGGCAGTGTAAGCAGAAATGGTAAAAGCTTTGCTACTCCTATTTCAAAGAATGAAATAAATAATTTTATAACTTTAGTAAACGCTAATGGAGTTGGTTATAAACCTTCATTCAAAGAAATCAGTACTTACAACGTTCAAAGGGCTTTAGCTACAAATGTATTTCCATTTGATAAAGAATACTGGGATAAACAAGATTGGTTAACTAGCTCTTACTACCCTAATACTAAAGTAAGTTTTATAAAAAAATCTTATGGAAATATGCTTTATAAAATACTTTGTAAAAACATAAAACCACATAAAAATTAGTAAATAATTAATTGCAAAAAAATAACTCCTTAAAATATGTGGTTTTAAGGAGATTTATTTCATAATTTTGTTTACGCCTCATTTGTATATGAGTTATTGTATGTGTTTTACCATCTATTGTCAATCTATTTTTGTAAAATAGCAAAGGCCCACAGAGTTCTATCTTTGAACTCTACAGGCCAATTTATAAAAAATTCACTTTGCTCAAAATACCCTTTTTAACATTGTTCTTTATTTATATAGTATGTTTTAATGTACTTTAGTAGCACATTGAATTTAATTTATATATTTTATTTTTATTTTATTATTTTAAAGTTTGTAGTTAATTTTATATTAGCTTTAGTTCTTATTTTTTCAGCTTGTACAACTACTTCTTCTAGTAACTTAGATTCATCTAGTACTAATATTTCTTTTTCTTTCATTAACCACTTACCATCACAAATTGTAGACTCAACATTTTCACTACTCATAGAATAAACTATATTTCCTATAGGGTTATTCATTGGCATAGAATGAATTGTGTTTGGATTTAAAATTACCATATCTGCTTTTTTACCTACTTCTAAACTACCTATTTCTTTATCTAACAAAGCACACTTAGCTCCATTTATTGTAGCCATTTCTAGTATAGTCTCTGCATTTACTACTGTAGGATTTAATGTTCTTCCTTTGTGTATTAATGAAGTTAGATACATATCTCTCATCATATCCATTCTATTGTTTGATGGTGCTCCATCTGTACCTATAGAAACTGGTATACCTTTTTCTAACATTTCAGGTATAGATGCAAATCCAAGAACAACTTTCATAGCAGCACCTGGGTTATGAGATACTTTCACATTGTTTAATCTAAATAAATCTAGTTCTCTATTAGTCAACCATACTGTATGAACCGCTAATAAGTTACTACCTAATACCCCTAACTTATTTAAATGCTCAACTGTAGATAAGCCCTCTCTTGTTTTAGCAAAATCATTTTCATCTGCTATTTCTGCTACGTGCATATGTATTCCTGTATTATATTTATCTGCTAACTCTTTTGTTTTTACTATTAACTCATCTGAGTTGTTGAATATTGTTCTTAGAGCAAACCATATCTTTACTCTTTCATTTGAAGTATCATTAAACCTTTCAAATAAATCAATTTGAGTATTTAATTCTTCTTCACAAGTCTTTTGCCAAGCCTCTGGAAGTCCTATACCTTGGTCCATTACTGATTTTGCAAGACATGCTCTTATACCTGTTTTATCTACTGCTTCAACCATAGCATCTACATATTGTCCACCTGATTCTAAGAAGGTTGTAACACCACTACGTATTAATTCAATACAGCATGCTGTTGATGATATTAATGAGTCTTCATAGTTAAAACTACTTTCATATGGCCAAACTCTATCTCTCAGCCAAGTTAGTAAATCTACATCATCAGCTATACCTCTACCTAATTGTTGAGATAGATGAACATGAGTATTTACAAATCCAGGCAATAATACTTTTCCATTTGCATCATAAATCTCAGCATCTCTGTTTACTATACCTTCATCAAAATGCCCTACTGCTTTTATTTTATTATCTTCTATTAAGATACTACCATTCTCATATACTTCTCTATCTTCATTCATTGTTATTAAATAAGCATTTTTTATAAATAACTGTTTCATTAAATGTACCACCTTTTTATCCTTGATATTTTATGAACTATATTAAACTTATTTTATATAATATTCGATATTTTGTAAATTATTTTTCTTGTTTTTATATTTTTTTAGTTAAAATTAAAAGATAATTAGTATTATAATGCATATTATAAAAAGTTTTTGTTGTATTTTTACGAACATTCTTGTAAAATCAAGACAAATATATATTGACTTATTTAGGGAGGCAAAATAATGAAATTAAAAAAGTTATTGTCTATGGGACTTATTTTATCTGTAACAACTTCTGCTTTGATTGGATGTAGCTCTACAACAGAAGAAAGTGACGCTAAAGGTGACAAGTCAAAATCACTAAAAATAGCATTAGTTTCAGATGTTGGTGGAATAAACGATGAATCCTTTAATCAAAGTGCATGGGAAGGCTTGCAAAAAGCTGAAAAAGAATTAGGTGTAGAAGTTCAAGTTTTCGAATCAAAGCAAGCTGCTGACTATGTACCGAATGTTGAAAATGCAATAGATGAAGATGCTGATTTAATAATAGGTGTTGGATTCCAAATGGATGCTGCTATAAAAGATGCCGCTTCAAATTATCCCGAAAAGAAATTTGCAATAATAGACCATGAATACGGAAATGAACAACCAGAAAACGTAAACTCTTTAATGTTCAAAGCTGAAGAAGCTTCTTATCTAGTAGGACTAATAGCAGGTAAGAAAAGTGAAACTGGTGCTGTAGGATTTATAGGAGGAACTAAATCTCCTGTAATAGAAAAGTTTGAGTATGGTTATTTAGCTGGTGCTGAGGCTGCAGGTGCAACTAAGGTACTAAGACAATATGCTGATACATATGCAGATGCTGCTAAAGGAAAAGCAATCTCTAATCAAATGTACAATAGTGATGTTGATGTAATATTTACAGCTGCAGGAAGTACTGGTAACGGTGCTATCGAAGCTGCTAAAGAGTCTAACAAGATGGCTATAGGTGTTGATAAAGATCAAAATTCATTAGCTCCTGATAACGTAATAACATCAGCTATGAAAAGAGTTGATACAGCAGTTTACTCTACTATTAAAAAATTAGTTAATGGTGAATTTAAAGGTGGAGAAGTTACAGTATTTGGATTAAACGAAGATGGTGTTGGAATAGCTCCTTCTACTGATAAAAATGTTGATACTGAAATTTTAGCTTTTGTTGAAGAACAAGCGGAGAAAATAAAAAAGGGTGAAATAAAAGTTCCTTCTAACGAGAATGAATATAAAAAGTTTAAACAACAATAATAATAACTAAAGTATAATTCATAGCACATAGGAAATAATTCACAAATTTGTGATACCAATTATTTTCTTATGTGCTATAATAGTATAAATATATTTATACATATAAAAAATTTTATGCAACAAGGAGAAAATAATTATGGGATTAACACCACACAATAATGCAAATAAAGGCGATATAGCTGAAACTGTCTTACTTCCAGGAGACCCTCTAAGAGCTAAATTTATAGCTGAGAATTTTTTAGAAGATGCTGTTGAGTACAATACTGTAAGAGGAATGTACGGATACACTGGTTACTACAAAGGTAAGAAAATATCTGTTCAAGGTAGTGGGATGGGATGTCCTTCTATGGGAATATACTCTTATGAATTAATACACTTCTATGGAGTTAAAAACTTAATAAGAATAGGATCTGCTGGAGCTATAAATCCAGATTTAAAAATAAAAGATTTAGTAATAGGTATGGGTGCATGTACTGATTCTAACTTCGGATCTCAATACAACTTACCAGGAACTTTTGCTCCTATAGCAAGCTATGAGTTAGTTAACAAGGCTTACAATATAGCAAACGAAAAAGGTATACATGCTGTAGTAGGAAATATATTATCAAGTGATGTGTTCTACCACGATGCTGGCATGGATGCTTTAAGAGCATGGAGTAAAATGGGTATATTAGCAGTTGAAATGGAAGCTGCTGCTCTTTATATGAATGCTGCTAGAGCTGGTGTAAATGCTCTTTGTATATTAACTATATCTGACCTTCCTCTAGAAGGTGTTGCTACTACTGCTGAGGAAAGACAAACATCTTTCACAAAAATGATGGAAGTAGCATTAGAGTTAGCTGAGTAGTTTTTTTGTATGCCGCCGCGAAGATGCAAAATATAAGTTTTCCTCCAGGCTATCGCAATGTCGGTAAAACTTATATATTTGCACCTTCGCTGGTGAGCAACTAAAAAACTATATGACGCTCTATTTTAGGAGAAAAAGGAAGCCGATTAAAATCGACTTCCTTTGTTATGTTTTTATTTTAGTCTATATTAATTTTAAATTCTATATCATCTGTTTCTTCGTTTTTCTCGTGTTTTATAATCTCTCCATTTTCTAATGTGTTTTTATAGTCCACAAATTTTATTATTATGTACTTAGGTTTATTGTTTCCTAGGTTGTTGTCTAGGCTAAGTGTTATATCTATAGTTTCAGGTTTTGATAAATACTTTTTTCTGTAATTTATTGATTTATATTTCGCTATAGCACATACCCAATTTTTAAAACTGTTTTTATCTTTTTCATATCCATTTATACTCTCCCATACTGAAAAAAGTACATCACTCACACATTCTTCCTCATAATTTTTCAAAGTACCTAGATGATTTCTTACAACAGATGTTATAATTCCACTATAATCTTCTATAAGCATATCCATCCCTTTTGGATTTTTCTTTTTTATATATTTAATCATTAATTTATCTTGAAACATATCTTCCTCCTCTTATATGTAAAAGCTTTTACACTAACTAATTCAACCTTACATAGAAAAAACTGACACTTTATTATATTTTTTTACTTTTATATTATATATATTACTAAGTCATTTGAAAATAAACATTACTAAGTGGTTCTTAATCAATTATTCTAATACTTTTTTACTTACAAAAGTATAATTTATTTGTTCCTTTTATGACTGTTTATCATATATTAAATTGTATAGTTCTATGACTTTTTTGTTTTGGGGTGTGTTTGTATGTTTGATGTAGTTAGTTATCAGAAGGATGATTTTTTCCTTACTACTGATTTTGATAGGTTCGATTTTGATGCTGTTTGTTATCTTTTATCTCAGTCTTATTGGGCTAATAATCGTTCGTCTAAGACTACTTTTCGTGCTTTTAAAAATTCTTTGTGCTTTTCTTTATTTTATAATGGTAAGCAGGTTGGTGTTTTTAGGTTGATTACTGATTATACTACTTTTGTTTATCTAACTGATTTTATTATTGATGAATTTTATAGGTTTGAGGGTATTGGTTCTTGGTGTATGGAGTGTATGCTGTCTCACCCTGAGTTGCAAACTGTAAAAAGATGGTGTCTTGCTACTACTGATGCTCATAATTTTTATAGAAAGTTTGGTTTTGAAAATTTAAAATTTCCTGAAAAATTTATGGAGCTACTTAATATTTAAGTAGCTCCATAAATTATATATTTATATGTGAGTGGTTGTTGGCTTTTAATTAGTTATTTGTGCTTATTGCACATACTGGACATGTATCTACAGCATCTCTTACTGCTTCTTCTAATTCAGATGATATTTCACCTTCTATAGCTATTGCTAATCCATCGTTATCCATATCAAATACATCTGGACATATTCCTGTACATGCTCCACATCCTACGCATGTATTTTTATCAACTATTGCTTTCATATTAGTTCCCTCCTAATATTGATATTTGTTTGTGATTTATTATATATATACCAATATTTTCAAATACTAAACAATTTTAAGTAATTATTTTTAAGTATGTTTTACATATTTATATTTAGCTAAGTAAAAACTATGTTTGAATAATTATATTAAATCTAACATTTGGAGGTACTGTATGAAAAAATTAAGATTTATGCTCGTTGTTACTTTATGTGCATTTATAGCCTTATGCACTAATATTATGATTTCTCATTCAAATGACTTTACATCTAATCATATAACTTTAGAAAATGATGTAGAGATGACTAAAGAGAAACTACATCCTGTTATTGTTGTAAAAAACAATACAAGCAAAGATTTATTAGTTACATATGATTTTTATGTTACTAACAAAGATGGTGATGTCTATAATAATGACATTTTAGTTAAGGCTAATGATTCTTATATATTAGAAATTCCACAACTACATCATTTAGGAGATTCTCATGAATCTAGAACTATATGGTTTAATTGGAGTGAACCAGGTAGAAGTAAACCCCTTCAAAATGAAATAGAAACTACTATTTTCTATAATCCGGTTGTAGAGGAGCTAGGCTTAAACTAAATTATAAAAATAAAAAAGAGACTATAAATCTAAATTCATAGTCTCTTTTTTATTTTTTTATTTCATTTTAAATGTATCACAATTTGTTTCTGAATATAAATTAACGTTTTGACCTGAAACTGATATACATTCTGCGCTACATAAGCTATTGTTGTTATATGTACATGTTCCTACATGACAAACTAAACAATCACAACTTCCAGAAGAATTTGTGTTATTTGTAAGATTAGAATAATTTCTTTCATCTAAGAAAGATGCACAACATGTGCTACAAGACTCTGTAGAACCTTGACCTTCCATATTAACTCTATTAGCATAGCAAGTTCCGCTATTATTGTGAGAACAGTTATTTACACTACAGTTTATCTTCATAAAAAAGCCTCCTATGTATTTATATTTATTTAGAAAAATGTCTTTCTAATAAACCCTTAAATGCTTTACCATGTCTAGCTTCATCCTTACACATTTCATGAACTGTATCATGTATAGCATCTAAATTATGTTTTTTAGCAAGTCCAGCCAAATCCTTTTTACCTTGACATGCACCATATTCTGCTTCTACTCTAGCTGATAAGTTGCTCTTTGTATCTGCTACCACTACTTCTCCTAGCATTTCTGCAAATTTAGCAGCATGCTCTGCTTCTTCAAAAGCTATTCTTTTGTAAGCTTCTGCTACTTCTGGGTATCCTTCTCTGTCTGCTTGTCTACTCATTGCTAAGTACATACCAACCTCTGTACATTCACCCATAAAGTTAGCTCTTAATCCTTCTATTATTTCTTCGTCTATGTCTTTTGCTACCCCTATTCTATGTTCATCTGCCCATACCATTTCACCACTGATTTCATCAAACTTTTCAGCGCCTACTTTACATACTGGACATATTTCTGGAGGGCAATCCCCTTGGTGTATATAACCGCATACTGTACAAACATATTTCTTCATACGCATACCTCCTATAAATATTTTCCTTTTTTAGTATTTACATACAAAATTTATTTATTCATTTTTTGATTCAATTCAGTATCTTCATTACGAAAAAAAGCATAGATATATCTACACTTTTAATCATCACCATCTTCTTCACTGTCATTATCATCATTATCATCGTCATCGTCATCATCATCTTCTTGATAATTTGTATTACTTTGATTGTTATATTCTTTACTGCTATCCTCTTCTAATTTATCTTCAACTTGATCTTCTATCTCATCTAGTATTTCTTCATTTAAATATACATCTTTATTTTTTAATAAACTTAGTAATTCTTCTACTGACATATTTTCTAGCTCTTCTTCTAATAGCTCTTCATCTATATCTAGTCCAGCTTCATATCTACCAAGACTTACGCCTTCTTTATTTGAATTTATGTAATCTTGTTTATTTCCTTTTAGATAGGCTACTTTAGAATCTTTTAAATTACTATTTATCATACTCTTTATATAATCCTCGTAGTCAATATCGTCTATATCTCCTAAGAAAGTAAACCCTACTATTACACTATCATTTTTAAGCTTGTATCCTTGAGATTCTAGTATAGATTTTAATTTACTTATCCCTTCATCTAACATTAATCCATTTATACTATTTAAATCTAACTTAGATCCATCTTTATTTAATGACTTTACATTTACTATTTTTTTATCTTTATCAAGTTCTAACTCTATACTTGGATTTATATCTAAGGATACTACAGCATACGGAGTAATATTTGATTTGTTTAGTACTGGAAGTATAAACAATACTAATACAGCTGCTATTGATAATATTGTTATTATTGCTTTATTTTTAGTTTTACTTTTTATATTTTCTGTTTCTGTTTGAATGTATAAATCTTCTTCTAAAAATATTAATATATCTCCTACTTTCATATCTTTTTTGATTTTAACCCTTATCATAGTAGAGTCTGATTTCATAACTATTGCATAGCTATCTTTTATTTCCATTACTACTGCCTTAAACCACATAACTCTACCTTCCTTTTATCCATAATTTCAAGTTTCTAAAATTCTTATAAAATATAATAACTCCTGTTGTAATAAATTTTTTACTACCTTTTATAATTTTCTCTGTAACTGAGTACTTTAATGATATTTGTTTTATTGGTAATCTTTTTTTAGAGTACATAAAACTTGTAAGATTTTCATCTTCACTTATATTTTCAGATATGTTTATAGCCCTTTTTCTAGTATCTGAGTGTTTTGGTGCTTCATCTACTAAATCCTCCAAATTAAATCCAAACATATCTATTTCTTCTTTTAATTTTTCTATTTCATCTATTAGTAAATCCTTATTATCTACCGGATTTTTTATTTCTTCACTAATTTGTATTCCTTCTTCTTCTAAATTTTCTAATGATACTGATACATAATTTTTATTTTCTTTTTTAAAATAGTTTTTTAAACGACTGGTTATTACAAGCTTAGCAAATGGTAAAAATGGGCCTCTTTCATCACTATATTTATTTACAGCTTCATTAAATGCTAATAATGCTACGCTTAACTCTTCGTCATTTTCTATAGATACATATTTATTGGTAAGTTTAGATATGGTATTTATTATAAAGGGCATATGGGATTCAATTAATGCGTTTATATCCGTACTTTTCACTTTTTTCTCATCCACTACTTTTTATTCCTTTCTATTTGTCATATATTACAACCTATTGTCGTTTACTCATTATAATATATAAAACTCCTTATTCAAGGAGTTTTTAAGAAATTTAATTTAATATTAACATTTAATCATTATCATTATCATTATCGTCGTCATCCATATCATCTTTGTCATCATCATATTTGTCATCGTCATCCATATCATATCTATCATCATACTTTTCATCGTTATATATATCATCTTTATCTTCATCTACCTGTAATATGTTTCTTTTAACTAATTCATTTTCAAATTTATTTTCCCAATTATTTCCGTATTTTTTATCTAATATATCATCCCAATCATCACCGTACTTTTTATCCATTTCATCATCCCAATTATTGTTTACTTTTGTTTTACCTTGTAGTACGTTTTCAAGCTCATTTTCTATGTTCTGTACATCTGTTATGTCGTATTCATTACTTTGTTTAATTACTTTATTTTGTGCATTAACTTGTACCACTGCCATACCACCTAATATTGTTCCACCTAACGCTGTTGCTAATGCTAATCCTGTTACTAGTTTTTTCATTTTTATTCCTCCTAATTATCCTCTTGGGATTTTTATACTACTATATACAACTTAGGTTTTATGTTTAGGTACCTTTTTTATAAATTTTATTTTAGTTAGTAAATAAGGCCCGCGGAGATATTTACTGAATTAACAATAATGCTAACTTAAGATATATTTGTTACTATATAGATAAATGGAAATTAAAGTTTGGTATTAAAATAATAAATTTATAAGGTAGGTATATTGGTATGGATGTAACTAAAATCGATGGAGATTATATAGAAAACTTGTTAAATAGATTGGTAGATAAATATCATATGAACTGGGGCTTATTGTCTAATTTATTTGGAGTAGAAGAATATAAGCTAAAAAATTATAAACAGTATGAATATGAACTATTTAAAAACTTTGAACATTGGAATTCGTGGACCACTAAGGCTCTAATGTTGGACTATATGCCATCGGATTTACCTGATTTTAGATTTAAATCATATTTAGAATTATTAATTGATGGCTACAAGTTTTCAACTAAGTCAATTGCTGAACTTGCTAATATTGATGAAAAGTATGTTATTGATTTATTGTATGCTAAAAGTAATATGCCTATAGAAACTAAGTATAAATTAGGTTCATGCATAACTCAATTAATAGTTATTTTGAAAGACTCAACTCCTACTTACTAGATATATTTAGCGACTAAGTATATTATATAAGCCGCACCGACTTTCCCAAAGGGTGGAAGGAAGGCTTATATAATACTCTTAGTCGCGGGATTTATCTACATCTTAAACTCTATATCTTCATATCTTTTCTTCTATAAACTACATACGTTCCAACTAATGAAACAACTATTATACAAATACCAATCAACACAAACTTAACTTCAAATCCATCCTTAATTATATTATTCGGAAGATAGTAATCAAATGGAGATAAGTATCTCATCCATTCAAAATTATCTTTTAACTTAGATATTATTCCCATAAAGTATGAAACAAAGAATATACCTATAGATATTGAAATTGATCCTTTATCATTCTTAACTAATGTTGATATAAACATCCCCAATGCTAAAAATATTAAACCTAAAAGTGTAATACCCATAAATATCAGCTTTATATTCATTATTAAATCTATCATTTCTATATCATCAGGCTTTACAAATGCTGTAACCATCATCGTCATAGCACCAACTATTACTATATATATAAAGTATGCACTTACTATTGATAGTAATTTAGAAGTTACTATTTTAGTTCTAGTTATTGGCATAGAGTATAGAAACTCTATAGTACCTTGACTTTCTTCTTTTATTAATGAGTTTACTCCTAGTATTCCACCGTACACCGCACTTGCCATTGCAATGTATTGAATACAATACCCTAAGTAATTATATACATCGGAAAAATCCATAGACTCAATATTAAATGCTTTTAGCATTTCAGTTGGTAATGCACCCATTTTTTCATCTACTAAAGCCTTTAATCCCATATCTTTCATTGAAGGAAATAATGCCATAAATAGTACTGTCAATCCACCACATACTAAGGACCATATTAAACATGATTTTAATAGTCTTTTGAATTCAAATTTATATATATTCATTATCTTTCCCCCTCAGTATTTTCATAATAATTTAAGAATGCATCTTCTAGATTTTCTTTTTCTATTAATAGTTCTTCTATTTTATATTTTCCTATTTCACTTATAAGGAGGTTCATATCTTTAGAATATATAAATGTGTACGTGTTGTGGTTTTTGCTTATTATTTTATTAGTTAAATTTGAAATTATTTCATCACTTACTTCTTCACTGGTTAAAGTTACTTTTAGTCCTAGTTTGTTAATCGCATTTTGTATTTCTATTATATCTACTATTCGTCCTTCTTTGATTACGCATACTCTATCACATAAATTTTGTACTTCTGTTAGATTATGAGATGATAAAAATACTGTTCTTCCATTTTCTTTTACTCGTTGCAGTATGTTAAAAAGTTTCTTCTGCATTAGTGGATCTAGACCATTGGTAGGTTCATCTAATATTAGTACCTTTGGATTTTGAATTAGAGCTTGAGCTATGGCTACCTTCTTTTTATTTCCTAGGCTCAATTCACCCATTTTTTTATCCATATCTAATTCTAATTCATGGCATATACTGTTTACTTTTTCTTTGCTAATGTCAGGATAAAAACTATGAGCATATTTGATAATATCTTTTACCTTTACTTCATCATAGTACCTTACTTCGCTTGGTACATATCCTATTTGATGTTTGATGTTATGACTTTCTTTTACTATATCCATACCAAGTATATTACCTTCACCACTAGATGGGTATATAAAGTTTAAAAGTATTTTTATGGTCGTTGATTTACCTGCTCCATTTGGACCTATAAATCCATAAATTTCTCCTTCTTTGACGCTTATGTTTATCTCATTTATTCCTCTGTTTTTCCCATAGGATTTAGTTAAATTCTTAGTTTCAATTACCTTCACTCAAACCCCTCCCTCTCATTATTTATATTTAAATTATAGTACTTATTTATTATAATTTTCAATTTATATACCAAAATTAAATATACTATCTAACGTGACGAAGTCACATCAAATTTTTATAATTTATCGTATACTACTTCTTCCTAAGCAAATTATCAAAGAATAAAATAAGGGTTTATCTCCCCCCTTATTCTTATGTATAATAGATTAAACTTTTTTCTATTATGTATGTTTTTTAAATAAGTCATTTTTCTTTAAACCATTTGACTTTGCTTTTGAATTCCAAAACATATTTCCTGCTATCTTAAAGGCAAATCTAGGAAAGTTTGGTGATATAAACAAATCTTTCCCCCTTTGATTTTCTAATATATTATTTGCTAATATATCTAATGCCTTACCTAAATTCTTTTTAGGCCCATACCCTAGAGGAACATCTCTTATTGTTCCAATCATTTCACCTGCTCCAGTTCCTATACCTTGTCCCCATGTCAAATTACATTTTTTACACCAATGTTTCATCATTTCTATAGCTATTCCATTTTGGCTACCTTCATAAAATCCACAATTGGCTATAGTATAAACCATTGTATTGCTTGTATTTTTTAACTTTGAATGTTCTTCTAGTTCTACTAATGTATTTAGTAAATGAGATGGTATACCATCTACATATATAGGAAATGCAAATACTATAGCATCACAATCTAACATTTTATCATAGTCATCAAAAGATAATAATCTTTTTGCATCAAACTCAATAATTTCATTTGTATTAGGTATTAATGTTTTTAACTCACTTAGTAAGTATTCTGAATTACTGTTTTTTGTTTTCGGGCTTCCATTTATTAGTCCAATTAGCATAAATTTTTATCTCCCATTTCATCTATGTTGTTGTAAAAACTAATGCCATATTCTTTTATATTAAAGTTTAAGGCATTGCCTTTTACTAACTTTCTTGCTGTGTCTTTTTCTTCTTTAGTAATACTATCTCCGTAAAAATGTACACTAAGATTAATTTGTTCAGTGTATCTAATTTTATGATGCATTTCACCATTTCTTATTGTAAAGTATGGATGAACATACGATATACTTCTATCCATTACATTTTTTACAAAAGGACTATATCCACCATAAGTACATTTTGTGATTATTATTATCTCTTTACTTTGTGATATCATTTTACCCATATCTTGATAATTATCCTTTATAATACAAGTTGCTGGAGTTTTTATCCAACAATTAAAACATCCGATACATTTTTTTATACTACTGTTATTCGATATAAGGATTATATCATCAGGCATTTCTTTAAAAGTTCTTTTTAACTCGTCTTCTTTTAGGTCATGTATTAATAATTTCATCTATCCCATACCCCTTTACTAAATTTCACATAATATTTTAATTATACAATAATACTCTTATATTATAGATATTTATTATAATCCTTTGTAATAAATTGAATTTTCTGATACTTAGTGTTAGAATTTAATTAACAAAATTAATTTTCTCAGTATATTGTTAAATCTCTGTAATACTATTGTTTAAAAGGGGGTGTTTAATATTTTAGCAAAACTAAAAGATTCTCTTACAAATTCATTTAATATCCATGACAATTACTCTATTGATAAATATTATTTTGATTTTATGGGAGAATTCTTTTTAACAAATTCAAAGTTTTTCCTTTCTAAAGAAAAAATAATCTACGCTTATAATAACAACGAGTACATATTCGCTAAAGAAGTCGATCATTTAACTGAAGATTATTTAAAGGAAAATATACTACCCTTTGCAGAATATGCAATGGACAACGTCATCAAAACAGATTCTAATCACATGTCTTCTATCATAACTCTATTTTTATCATCTAATTCTGTAGACTCAAATCTGTGTACATTAGCTAAAAAATTCAAAAGAAGAAAAAGTTATATGTTCGGCTTAAAAGGATACGCTAATACTCGACTTATACTATTTGATAAGTCTAACAACGAGCTTTACTACAACTCTGATTCAAAAGAAGTTATAAAATTTTATAAGGAGGTTGTAAAATGAATGCATTAGTATTATTGATTTCAAGTGCTATTATACTTTTAGTTGCTTATGTTTGTTATGGTGGTTATCTTGCTAAAAAATGGGGTGTAGATGATTCTATAAAAACTCCTGCTCACACAAAATATGATGGTGTAGACTATGTACCTGCTAAATCTGCAGTTGTTCTTGGCCATCACTTTGCTTCAATTGCCGGTGCCGGTCCTATAGTTGGACCTATACAGGCCGCTATATTCGGTTGGATACCCGTTACATTATGGGTATTAATCGGTAGTATATTCTTTGGTGGAGTACAAGACTTTGGTTCTTTATTCGCTTCTATTAGACATGAAGGAAAATCTATAGGTGAAATAATCGAAGCTAATATGGGTAAAAAAGGTAAGAAATTGTTCGCTTTATTTGCTTGGTTAACTTTAGTACTTGTTGTAGCTGCTTTTGCTAACATAGTTGCTGATAACTTTGTTGCCACTCCTGAAGCTGCAAGTGCTTCCGTATTCTTTATAATATTAGCAATTGGATTTGGTATGGCCGTTTATAGATTTAAAATGCCACTTCTTCCAGCTACTATTGTTGGTGTTATTTTGTTATTTGGATGTATATACTTAGGATTCTTATTCCCACTTGTTTTATCTAAACCTACTTGGATTATTTTACTATTAGTTTATATATTTATTGCTTCTGTAACTCCTGTATGGATATTACTTCAACCTAGAGATTATTTGAACTCATACTTATTATATGCTATGATAGCTGGTGCTCTTTTAGGTATTATAGTACTTAGACCCGAAATACAAATGGACGGTTTTGTTGGTTTTGAAGTAAATGGTCAATTCTTGTTCCCTGCTTTATTTGTTACTGTAGCATGTGGTGCTATCTCAGGATTCCACTCTTTAGTTGGGTCTGGTACTACTGCAAAACAATTATACAAAGAAACAGACGCTCAAAAAGTTGGTTATGGTGCTATGCTTGTTGAAGGTTTACTTGCTGTTGTAGCTCTTATAACTGTTGCTTATATATCTCAAGGTGAGTTTGGTGAATTGTTAGCTAATGGTGGACCTGTAAATGTATTCTCTGAAGGTATTGCTAATTTTATGCTTTCTTTTGGTATACCTTTCAAAGTAGGTAAAACATTTACAGCTCTTGCTATTTCTGCTTTTGCTCTTACTTCATTGGATACCGCAACTAGACTTGGCAGATTTATATTCCAAGAGTTTTTTGGTACTAGTGGTATGGATAACAAGGAAGCTACTAAGGCTAATCCTTTATCTAATATGTATGTTTCTACTACTATCACTGTAGTTTGTTCTGGACTTTTAGCTGTTATGGGATATGAAAAGATATGGCCAATATTCGGTTCTGCTAACCAGTTATTAGCTGCTATTGCATTAATGGCTATAGCTATGTGGCTTGCTAATACTAAGAGGGGTGCTCAGGAATTTATTATTCCTATAATATTTATGTTTGCTGTTACTCTTATTTCATTAGTCTTAAATATAAAAGCTAATATTGGTGTGAATTATCCGCTTGTTATTATAGCTGTTGCTTTATTGATTCTGGCGTTAATACTAATAAAAGAAGCTCTTGCTTTATTAGGTAAAAATAAAAAAGATGTAAATGCATAATTAATATAGATATAGGGGGGTAGCATTTCGTTCCCCGCCCTATATCTATATTTGATTTTTAATTTAGGTTAGTAGTTGTTTTAAATTCTTTTAATAAAAGTACTAAAACAATTATCATTGCTCCAATATCCGCTATTGGTTGTGAAATCCATACTCCATTTAGTCCATAAACTTTTGGTATTACAAGTATTATAGGTATAAATATAATTACTTGTCTTAGTAAGCTTAAAACCATAGATTTCTTTGCACTTCCTATTGATTGGAAATACACAGTTCCTAAAATAGTAATACCTATCGTAGGTAAAGTTAATGAATAAATACTTATTCCATTTAAAGCTAATCTTGTAAGTTCACTATCCTTACTAAATATGCTTATTAGATTTTGTGGTAATACTCTAGTAGCCATAAGACCAATAACTAGTACTCCTGTTGCTCCTATTAAAGCATACCATAGTGTTTTTTTAGCTCTATCATATTGCTTTGCTCCATAGTTATATGCAATTATTGTTTGCATTCCTTGACTAATTCCAAATACAGGCATTAAGAACATTAGATTTATTGATGTTATAGCAGTCATTGCTCCTATTGCTAAGTCCCCACCATATACTTTTAATACATTATTTGTTATTACATGGATAAATCCTGATGCAAGCTCCATGAAAAATGGTGTTAATGCTATTATTATTATAGCTTTTGACAGTTTAGATTCTAATTTTATATTTTTTAGCTTTAGTTTTAAATTTGATTTTCCTGATATAAAATAGTGCAGTGACCAGATACAAATTAATAACTGGCAAATTATAGTTCCTAAAGCTGCACCTTTTATTCCCATGTTGAATCCAAATATAAATATTGGGTCTAATACTAAGTTAAGTAAACAACTTATTATCATCATGTTAGCTGCAAATTTAGGATTTCCTTCTGCTCTTATTGCACTATTAAGTGCAAATCCTGGTAAATTAAAGAATGCTCCTACCATTATTACACTCATATACTCCATTGCGTATTTGATAGTACTATTACTTGCTCCAAATAAATATAGTATATCTTCTAAGAAAAATACTGAGATTATCATCATTATTATGGCAACTAAAAGTTCTATTGCAACTGTACTTCCAAGCAGTTTTTCAGCTTCTTTCTTGTTTCCTTCACCTAGCTTTATAGCTATGTTGGTACTTCCTCCAACTGCTATTGCAACACAGAATGCTCCTACTATTGTAAACAATGGCATTGTGACTCCAAGACCCGAGATAGCAAGTGCTCCTACTCCCTCTATTGATCCTATAAATGCTCTGTCTACTGTATTATATAGTGATGTTACCATCATTGCTAAAATAGCCGGAGCTGAGTATTTTACTAGTAACTTACCTATGGTTTCGTTACTAAGGTCTGAAGTTGTATCATTTGTTGTTTCTTCTATTTTTTCCATATTGTATACCTGTCCTATCCAACCATATCATAAGTTAAACATACAGGCTTGTTATTTCTAGGGTCATTAACTATTTCAGCGTCTATATTGAATAACTCTTTTAGATTTTCTTTTGTCATTACTTCCTTTGCACTACCTTCACAAACCACTTTTCCTTTTTTTACACCTATCATGTGGTCTGCAAATCTAGCTGCATTGTTTAATTCGTGTATTACCATTACTATAGTAGTACCTTGCTTTCTATTTAATTCTTCTAGTAATTTTAATATTTCTAACTGATGAGCTAAATCTAAGTACGTTGTAGGTTCATCAAGTATCAGTATATCTGTTTGTTGAGCTAGAGCCATTGCTATCCATGCCCTTTGTCTTTGTCCACCTGATAAAGCTTCCATAGGTCTATCTCTAAATGCTTCTATTCCAGTTGATTTAAGTGCCCATGTAACTATATCCTTATCTTCTTTTTTCATTTTTCCAAAACCCTTTTGATGAGGAAATCTTCCATATGATATTAACTCTTCTACTGTAAGTCCACTTGGTGCTTGAGGACTTTGAGGAAGCACTGCCATTGTTTTTGCTAATTCCTTTGGACTTTGTTCCTTCATATTAATATCATTTATAAATATATCTCCACTTTTAGGTTGAATAATTCTAGCAATAGTCTTTAGTATTGTAGATTTACCACATCCATTTGAGCCTATTATTGTAGTTATTTTTCCTTTTGGTATCTCTAAGTTTAAATCTTTTACTATATCTAAATTTCCATAGGAAATGTTTAAGTTGCTCGTTCTTATACAGTTCATATATATCTCCTTTTAAGTATAATTCTTATTTAAAATACTACTTTTAATCTGCTAGCATTAGATAAATAAAATATGGTACACCTATTACTGATACTACAATTCCCACCGGAAGTTCCATAGGTGCAATTAGATTTCTAGCTATTGTATCTCCTACTAGTAAAATTACACTTCCCACAAGTGCTGCTGTAGGAATTAATTTATTGTGTTTTGGTCCTACTAATTTTCTAGCTATATGAGGTGCAACTAATCCTAAAAATGCAATACTACCAGCTACAGATGTTGCAACTCCTGCTAAAATCACTGAATATATTATTAATTTTCTTCTTTCTTTTTCTACTTCTACACCTAGACCTGTAGCGACTTCATCTCCTAAATTTAGTGCATCTAAGTATCTAGATTTATACAATGAAAGTAAAACAAACACTAGTATAAAAGGTAATATTGCTAATACATACTTCCAACTAGCTCCCCATATACTTCCATTAGTCCATGCCATAACTCTATTGAATTCTTGTGTAGTAAATCTTAATTGGAATATTGTAAGTAATGAAGTAAATGCAATATTTATACCTATACCTACTAACAATAGCCTAGATGAATTTATTCCCTTTTTCCAAGCTAATGCATAAATTAAAACTGCTCCAAATATAGCTCCACACAGTGCTACTATTGGCATAGTGAATATAGTAAGGTTACTTATACCATCGTATACATTTCCATTCATAAAATAAATGTACACTACAACAAATAAAGCCGCTCCTGAATTTATCCCAAGTATACCTGAATCTGCTAAGTCATTTTTAGTAACACCTTGAAGTATAGTACCTGATACTGCCAATGCTGTACCTACAAGGATTCCTATTACTATTCTTGGAAGTCTTAATTTAAATATTGCTATTTCTTGGCTTTTACTTCCTTCACCTATTAAAGTCTTTATAACATCAAGTGGACTTATTGATAATGAACCCATATTTAAACTTACTAAAAACGTAGCGAATATCATAATCAATAAAGCTCCAATAATTATCCAAAATCTTTTATCTCTATTTATATTCATAATCTATTTTGCATCCTTTCTAACAAGATAGATAAACATAGGTACTCCTAAAAGTGCAGTCAATGAGCCTATTGGAGTTTCATATGGTGGATTTATCATTCTTGCCAAAATGTCACTATATACTAGTAAAACTGAACCTAATACCATTGAACTAGGTATTATATATTTGTAATCAGCGCCTACTATTGCCTTTGCAATTTGAGGAACTATAAGACCTACAAATACTATATTACCTGCTACTGAAACAGATGCTCCAGTTAAAAGTATTACTAGCACTATACTTATAAGTCTTACTCTATTTGTATTTTGACCTAATCCTATTGCTACTTCTTCGCCTAAGCTTAGTATAGTTATTTTAGGTGATAATACTATTGCTCCTAATAAAGCAATACCACCAACTAAAGCTAATAACTTTACACCTTCCCACTTTGCACTAACTAATCCTCCTGATATCCAAAAGCTAAGTTGTTGAGATAAATTAAAATACATTGATATCCCCATAGCTAGTGATATTAGTAAAGTACCTAGTGCTGTTCCTGCTAGTGCTAGCTTTACTGGATCTACTTTTCTAGCTGACCTTGAACTTATAAAATATACTAAAAGCCCACTTATGCTCGCTCCTACGAATGCGAATACCATTAGCCCAAAGCTATTTATTATATTATCTGGATTTACTCTTTGTAGTACAAAAGCTATTGCTATCATAAAAGTAGCACCTTGTGTTATACCCATTACAGATGGTTCTGCTATAGGATTTCTCGTTATACCTTGCATTATTGCACCTGCTACTGCTAAAAAACCACCTACAAGGGCTGCCGCAATAGCTCTTGGTATTCTAACATCTCTAATTATTTTAGTATTTATATCATTGCTATCAGTAAATATACTTTGCATTATTGTTGAAAAATCTATATTCTTTGCTCCTAATGAAATGGATGCACTTAATCCAAATATAAGTAGCACTATTCCTATTGAAATAAGCAAATATGCTGCTGTTTTTCTATTAACTATTTTCATATCTCCTCCATTTAGTCTATAAACGTAAATAGTAGGTGCAAAAGTATATACTTTCTTCACCTACTATCTATATCTAAATTATTTTGTAAGTTCGTCCTTAATTGTTTCTAATATTAATTCTCTTCCTATTGGATTGTATGGTTGGTTAAAATATGGACTAGCATCTAATATAGTTGCATTTCCTTCTTTAACAGCTCTTATTTCTTTCCATACTGAGCTATTTTCTAAATCTGCTTTATCTGACTCTGTTCCGATTACAATTATATGGTCAGCATCTATTTCTGTTAAACCTTCCATAGTAACAGTAGGTAATGTTATACTATCTTGCTTTGGCATATTAGCTGGTTGCTTAAGTCCCATATCATCTCTTAATACTGTTCCTAATCCTGCTTCAGTAAATACCATAAATTGTCCTGATGATGCTAATACTGTAACATATGATTTATCTCCATTAGCTGCATTTATTTCATCACCTATTTTTTTAGCTTTTTCATAGTAGCTATTTAACCATGTTTTTGCTTCATCTTCTTTTTCAAATATCTCTGCTATATCTATAAGTTTAGCTTCCCAGTCATTGTACTCATCTTCTACCATAACTACTGGAGCTATTTCTTTTAATTGATCGTATATTTTTTCTTGTCTTGGTGCCATTATTATTAAATCTGGCTCTAAAGAAAGTATAGCTTCTATGTCCATAGTATCCATCATAGAATGACCTACTACTTTAGAATTTCCTAGTTTATCTTCTATATAAGATGGTACTGAATCTGTTTGATATGAATCTACATTTGCTGTACCTACTGGAGTGTATCCAAGTAATAGTAACTCTTCACTATTTCCAGATATATCAACTATTTTTTTAGGTTCAGCAGGTATTTCAACTTCACCTTTTGATGTTTCTACTATTCTTGTTTCTACTTTTGTATTTTTATCACTATCACTACTATTTGATGAGCATCCAACTAATCCAAATGTAGCAATTGTTAATCCTAAAATTGCTAATATCTTTAACTTTTTCATAATATTCCTCCACGCATACTTTATTTTTAATAATTATCATTATTTTATATTAATGATAATTAGTTTCATTTGATTTGTATTTTTATTATAACATCAATTCTCAATTAGTCAACTAGTTTTGTAAATATTCGCTTAATGATTACATTAATCATACAGCTCCATACATAAAAAACTGACTCTTATGTGGTATAAGAGTCAGTTTTTTATCAACTTATTTTTTTAAATAATTATCTATATATGTTTTAACAACTTCCATTACGTATTCTTGACAATTCTCACCAGTGTTTCTATTATACTCTTCCTTATGTACTTCATTATTTGAAAGAACTCTAATTCCTAAGAATGGAACACCATAAGCCTTAGCAACCTGTGCTGATGAAGCTGTTTCCATTTCTTCTGCAGAAGTACCAAATGTTTCGTTTAGCCATAATATTCTATCTATTTCCTTATTCCACTCATCAGCAGAACCTATAGTTCCTTCTACTACTTTACCGCTTTTATATTTATCTTTAACACTATTAGCTGCTTCTAAAAGTGTCTTGTCTCCTTCAAATGATGAATGCTCCACTATTTCACCATCTACAGGAACACCTAAAGTCATAGGTTTCCAAGTCTTTGGCTCAATACCTTCACCTTTATCCTTAAAATCAGTTTTATATGCTCCGAAATTAACTACATTTTTACCTAAAACAATATCAAATTGGTGTAAATCAGGATCATGACCACCTGCAGTACCTTGATTTATAATCGCAACTGGATTAAAGTTTTCAATACCTAAAGTAGTAGCAACAGCTGCATTAGTCATTCCTATTTCCGTTCTTGAAACAACTACAGGGTAAT
This sequence comes from Peptostreptococcaceae bacterium, assembly GCA_051654865.1. Taxonomy (GTDB): domain Bacteria; phylum Bacillota; class Clostridia; order Peptostreptococcales; family Peptostreptococcaceae; genus JBOFOR01. The sequence goes on along the minus strand of JBOFYV010000096.1, from coordinate 5,926 downwards.
CATTTATAGTACCTTTGTAGAAATCCCATCCTGAAATAGTTACTTCCTCCATATTATCAAGGTTTGCAGCAAACTTTTCAGTTTCCACATCCATAGCTCCTTGAATTATAATTGGCTGTAACTCTTTATTTGTATTAGATGCATCAACTGTAGCTTTTTCACACCCAGATAACATACCTATAGATAACACTGCACATAATGCTGATAATAAAACCTTTTTTCTCTTAATCATAATAAAATCTCCTCCAATAACCTATATCGTATGTTTGAATGTTCGTTTTTTTTTACAATAATCAAAACAATGATATCAAACAAACTTTTTTCAACTGACAAGTCTTAGTATAAACGAACTTTATTTAATAAGTCAATAATATTATTCGTAATTATGCATTATTTTTCCATTTTGTCTTTTATTAAATATATTATCACATAAAAATAGGGCTACATTTTATTATGTAACCCTTAAAGTTCAAATTTATATTTTAATTATTTTATTTATTTAACAAACTATCTATATCACTTTTGATTTTTAATGGTGATACTGTTGATGCGTATCTTTTTACTACATTACCATCTCTATCAATTAAAAACTTTGTGAAATTCCATTTTATTTCTTTACTTAATAAACCCTTAGCTTCACTTTTTAAGTACTTATAAATCGGGTGTGTATTTTCTCCTTTTACATCTATTTTTTCAAACATATCAAAACTCACACCATAGTTTAATTTGCAAAACTGGTTTATTTCTTCATTTGTACCAGAGTCTTGATTTGCAAACTGATTACATGGGAATCCTAATATTTCAACACCTTTATCCTTATACTCTTGGTATACTTCTTCTAATTGTTCAAACTGAGGAGTCAATCCACATTTACTTGCTGTATTTACTACTATTAGTATTTTTCCTTTGTAGTCTGACATACTCACTTCTTTACCATTCATTTTTGTTGCCTTAAAATCATAAAATTCCATTTTAATCACTCCTTTATATCTTTAATTTGCACATATTTAATATTATTAATTTATATTTATTTTCCATTTTCCTTGTACTATATAAGTGTCTGGTGATATATTAATTTTTAGACCTTGAGGTTTCTCTTTTGTTTTATTATTTATTTCTTGTAGATCATATTTTAATACTGCACTAGTTTCATTTTTTAGCGCATCTTGTGAGCAACTACTATAATTAAAAGATGTTATCCCTATCCAATTTTCATATTGCATCGAGTTTATATATTGTAGCTTTTTATTAGCATTTTTATTATCAGGATAATCTACATGTAGTATATATGTGTCTATGTTATTTATGTTTTTTCTTTCTATTTTCTTTATAAGCATATTGTGACTTTCTTTAGTTAGTATATTATTTTTATCCTCTAGATCTATTGTTCTGTTATACTCTTTTGCTTCATTAAGTTTTAACTTTGGAAATTTAATATTTTTACCTTTTACATTTTCTTTATCTGTACTTACTTGTATTTGATTTATTTCTATTGTATATGGTTTTTTCATATTGGTTATATCAAAATTAAAAACATTATTTTTATTGTCATTTTCTATATAACTACCTTCTACCTTTTTACCATTTGCATCTACTAGATATATTCCACTTCCTTTACCTGTATTTATATGGTTTCCATATGTATCTACTGTAAAGTCAAATTTTTCTACATTAGGTATTGCCATAAGTTCTGCTTGTATGGTGTTATCTTCTTCTTTTGTAATAGCACTTATTACTACATTATTATTTGTGTCTTTAGATATATCTTTATTATACTCTTCTACTGAAGAAGCTTTTTCTAGTTCTATATCAAACTTGATTTCAGTAATTTTTTTATTAGTACCCATTAAGCTTACTACATACTCAAATTTATTCCCCTCTTTATATTCAAAATATGTTCCAGTATTACTTGACCAACTACTGCTTCCTATATCATCAAAGGTTGTATCTGTGATGTTTTGTCCGTCTACTCGTATATCTCTTTTATAATAGTCAAATCCTCTTATGTTTTTAGATTCCTCATTTACTTCTACACTACCCTCAGATGGATTTACTACAAAACTTGTTATGCTTATTTCTCCATCTCCTACTTTTTTTGTTATTGGATCTTTTAGAATGTATAGAGGTACTTCACTTTTGATAATTCTTCCACTTGTCTTGTCATATTTGTATAATTGATTTACAAATGCTAGTGCTACTGGTGTTCCTATTAATGCTATTATTGCTATTGAAGCTGCTATATTAACTAATTTCTTATATTTGTATTTATTGATTTTAGATTTACCTATCTTCTCATAAGTTTTGTTTTTTATTTTTTTAGTATCTACTTCTACATTTTCTAATTCTTCTTCACTTATTAATTTATCAAAGTCTATGTCTAGATTTTCTAAACCATTTATCCCTTCTATTAAATCGTATGTATATTTATCTTTCATATTAGTTGTACCTCCCTTCTAAAAACTCTTTTATTATTAGTCTACATCTGTATAATCTGTTTTCTACCGATGCTCTAGTGATTTTGTACTTATCTGCTATTTCATCTATTTTGTAGTACATAAAATACCTAAGGTAAAAATATGTTTTATCTGGTTCTTTAAAGTCATTTATAATTTTTATAATTTCTTCACTGTTTTCTTTGTCTAGTACTGTGTGTTCTGTAGTTTCTTTACTAGAAAAATCCTCGTTTAGCTCTACTTTTTGAATTTCTTTTTTCTCTAATCTTCTTTTATAGTCTAAGGCTAAGTACTTTGTTTTCATAAATATAAATGAACTAAAATCACCCTTTCTCTCATCGAACTCTTCTATACTCTCCCATATTCTATAAAACACATCACTTACACACTCTTCTACTTCTTCTTTTCCAAAATATCCTATGATTTTATGTACTAAGAAATACACTTTTTTGCTATATGTATCTATTATATAATCAAGTCCTTTGGGATCTTTTTTACGTATTTTCTTTATCATTCTTTTTTCCATATATGACCTCCATGTTCTACTATATACTACGTATGGTTATTTTTAAATCTCTCAATTTTTTTGAATTTCACTTAACAATATATTAATAGTGCTAAATAGAAATAGATTTGATACCATATAGATAATTAAGAATTTATAAGGGAGATTAAATTGAAAATATAAAAGGTTAGTAATTGTATATAAATATAGGGGGATATATTCATTTATGGAATTTCTTAATTTTAACAAAACAGAAATGATGTATAATCTAGATGGTTCATGGTTAGGTAACATATGGTTTACATTGTGTATATTGGGGGCTATTTACTCGATTTTACTTATGATAAAGTATATAATTTTGAAAATAACATATTTTATAAAATATATTATAAAAAAGTTAAATAAGCAGATATAGATTTATAGGTAGCAATATTAATATAATACGAATTAAAAGTAGCAATATACATACATTAAATAATTTTTGTATATTGCTACTTTTAATATTTGATAAAATAATATATTTTATTAGTATATTTATAATTAACTAAGTATATCTCTTGAGCGAAAAAGTGTATTATATAAGCCGCACCGACTTTCCCAAAGGGCGGAAGGAAGGCTTATATAATACACTTCTTCGCGGGCTTCATTTACAAGATAAACTCTAAAAATAATTGCTTATCTATATACTATGAATTTTTTACTATGTTTTTATATCCAGTATAAGTTGCATAGAAATATCCTAAATATATAACTATAAATATTCCTGATGTCATTAATGCTGATGAACCTATATCTGGTTTACCAAATGCTGTTATAAATTCATTTGCCACTTTTATACCAACTACAGAATGTATAAAAGCTAGTACTAAAGGTAATGTAAAGTATATTACAGTTTGAATGAATATAGTTTTATTTATCATTCTATCATTAGCTCCTAATCTTTTTAGTGATTTATATCTGTCTATACTATCACTCGCTTCTGATAATTGTTGTAATGATAATACTGCCATACTAGATATTAAGAATATTATTCCTAAGTATATCCCTATAAATAAAACAGTTGTCGTCATACCCTTATTCTCTGCATATACTTGGTCCCTTGTATATCCCATTACGAAACCAGCTTCATCAAAATCATATGTTCTATCTTTAAAACCTTCATATAGATCTACATATTTTTTCTCTGTTTCTTCTTTTTTAGTTGGATCATAATTTACATTTAAGTATGATGTAGTTGGACTTTTACCTTTTAAAACATCATCATTTACTACTATAGTATATACATTATCGCCAAATCCTGTTGTACGGATTGCATCAGTTATTACTGCCTTATTCTTTATTGCATATTCTTTATTTTCTATATTTAGCTTGTCATTGTATTTTAATATCTCATTTACTATATCCACTACTTCACTCATATTTGATGTAAATAACACTTCATTAGAATCTAAAGTTATTGGCTCTTTACCATCTAATTTTCTTATTTCATTATACTCTGATAATTTTATTGTGTAAGTTTTCATTTTTTCAAACTTTTTAAATTTCTTCATTTGATCTTCTTTTATATATTTAGAAAAAATATCTTTAATATTTTCATCTACTCTATACTCAAAGTAGTATGCATATTTTTCATTATCATCAAACTTAAATCCTATGTTATTAAAAGACTCTTCTATACTTTTTACTTTGTCTTCTTCATAAAGATACATTGTTCCTGTATAATCAAATGGAGTTGTATTTTCTAATCCACTTTGTAGAGCATCCTTAAAGCTTAATCCAGTTGATAGTATTCCCATAGTTAAAAATAACATTAAACAAATAACAGACATTGATAAGAAGTTTGTGTTTACCTTACTATTAATTTGTCTAAGAATAAATATGTTAAGCTCTTTGAAATATACATTTTTGCTTTTTTGTATTAAGTTTAATCCAAATCCAGCCAAACTAAAGAATATTAATATTGTCCCTATTACACCTAATAATATAGATATTTTGAACTTTGGATTAGACATATCTAATCCAGCTTCTAGTACTAATTTATACGCAACTCCTAAACTTAATGCTGCAACTACAAATATTAACACATATACTAGAGAATTTTTTATTTTTATACTTTCATTTTTTCTTCCTGATGTTAATAAATCTATTATTTTATATCTAGATATAATCACTGCATTAAGTATCATAACTAGTATAAATATTATTCCAAAGTATAATATAGTTTTTCCGATTGCACTTTGCGATATTATAAATTGATATTCATTCATAGGAACTTCAAATAACTTACTTGTGAATACTGAAAGTCCTTGAGATAATATTAATCCTAATAGTAATCCACTTATTAGCGATATTATTCCTACTATTAATGTTTCTATTACTAATATTCTAGATATCTTACCTTTTCCCATACCTAAAGTCATATAAATTCCTAATTCTTTTTTACGTCTTTTGATTAGAAAATTATTAGCATATACTATAAGTCCACCTAATACGAAACTTACAAATACTGACATCATAGATATTAATTGCATCATCATATCTAAATTTCTAGAGTCACTTTCACTCATTTCTAAAACTGCTCTCTGAGATTCTATAGAGTTGAAACTATAAAACACACAAACTGCTAATGTTAATGTTAAGAAGTATATACTATAGTCTTTAAAACTTTTTTTTACATTACCAAGTGCTATCTTAGAATACATCGTTGTCGTCACCTCCAAGTAGAGTTACCACTTCCATTATTCTACTAAAGAATTCTTTTCTGCTATCATTTCCTCTTACTAATTCTGTAAATATTTTTCCGTCTTTTATAAATAAGATTCTATGAGCATAGCTTGCTGTAAATGCATCATGTGTAACCATAAGTATCGTTGTTTTTAAATCTATATTTAACATTTCAAATCTTTCAAGTAGTAGTCTAGATGATTTTGAGTCTAATGCTCCTGTTGGTTCATCTGCTAATACTAAT
>JBOFYV010000095.1:0-7525 GCA_051654865.1 Peptostreptococcaceae bacterium | reverse complement strand
TAGATACAGCTAGTATTGCGTTAGCTCCTAACTTACCTTTGTTTGGAGTTCCATCTAATTCTATCATTAATGCATCTAATCCTGGTTGATCGAATGCGTCCATTCCTTCTAATTCAGGTGCTATTATTTCGTTTACGTTGTTAACTGCATCTTCAACACCTTTTCCTAAGTATCTTCCTTTGTCACCGTCTCTTAATTCAACAGCTTCGAAAGCTCCTGTAGAAGCTCCTGATGGAACTATAGCTCTACCTTGAGATCCGCTTTCTAATATTACTTCAACCTCTACAGTTGGGTTTCCTCTTGAGTCTAATACTTCTCTTGCGTATACTAATTCGATTACTGACATAATTTTGTCTCCTCTCATTCTTCATATGTATTAAGGTTAATCTGTAATTTTACAGATTAACCCTTTGTTATTTTGATATATTTTTTACTTTTTGATTCTATATTATATTGAATGTACTTTTATTAAGTTTGTAGTTCCTCTTACTCCGACTGGAACTCCAGCAGTTATAACTACTAAATCTCCTTCGTTTACAGCTTTCATATCTTTTACTACTGATACAGAATTTTCTATTATTTCATCAGTAGTATTAGCATTATTTACTTTAACTGGGTATACTCCAAAGCATAATGCTAGCCTTCTCATAACACCTTCATCTATTGTCGTTGCTATTATTGGACAAGCTGGTCTAAATCTAGATACCATTCTAGCTGTATGTCCTGAAGTTGTAAATGTTACTATTGAAGCTGCATTTAAGTCTGTTGCTGTAGTACAAGTAGCATGACTTATTGCATTTGTTACTGTTGCTTCTGAAATTTGTCTTTTGTTTAGTAACTTAGCATAATCTATTGTTTCTTCTGTTCTTTTTGCTATAGAAGCCATAGTTTTTACTGCTTCAACTGGATATTTACCAGCAGCGGTTTCTCCTGAAAGCATTATAGCATCTGTTCCATCATATATTGCATTTGCAACATCAGTAACTTCTGCTCTCGTAGGTCTCGGATTTCTCATCATAGAGTCTAACATTTGAGTAGCTGTTATAACTGGTTTACCTACTTCGTTACATTTTCTTATCATCATTTTTTGAGCTATTGGTATTTCTTCTGTTGGTATTTCAACTCCAAGGTCTCCTCTAGCTACCATTATACCATCAGATACAGCTATTATTTCATCTATATTATCTATACCTTCTTGGTTCTCAATCTTCGATATTATTTGTATATGTGTAGCGTTATTTCTTTCTAATACTTCTCTTATTTCTAACACATCTGATGGTTTTCTTACAAAAGAAGCTGCTATATAGTCTATTTCTTGAGATATACCAAATTCTATATCACTTATATCTTTGTCTGTTAATGCTGGTAAGTTTATTTTTACACCAGGAACATTAACTCCTTTATGATTTTTAACTATACCAGAGTTTTCTACTGTACATACTATTTCTTCACCGTTTATTTCATCTACTCTAAGTCCTACTAATCCATCATCTATTAATATAGTATCTCCTACTACTACATCATTAGCTAATCCTTTGTAGCTTACTGTACACATTTCTTGATTTCCTACAACATCTTTCATTGTTATAGTGAATTTTTTACCTTCTTCTAATAATACTTCTGGCATATCAAAGTTACCCGTTCTTATTTCAGGCCCTTTTGTATCTAACAGTATTGCTACTGGCTGATTTAATTCTTTTCTTACTTTCTTTACTATATCCATTCTCTCTTTGTGTTCTGGATGAGAACCATGAGAGAAATTCATTCTCGCTACATTTAATCCATTTTTTACAAGTTCTTTTAATATTTCTTCTTTATCTGAAGCTGGTCCTAATGTACATACTATTTTAGTTCTTTTTATATTATTTAACATCCTAATTCTCCTATGTCTATTTATTATGTCTTGTTAGTAATATTATGTTTTTAGTCTACATTATTACTCCCCATATTAAAGTTGATACTATTGTTATACTTAAACCTATTAAAGATTCAAATGGTATTAACTTTAAACGGTCACCTATACTCATATTCATTGATCCTGCTGTTGCATGGAAGAATGAACCATGTGGTAAATGGTCTATTACTGTAGATCCTGCATGTACCATAGCTGCACCTGCTACTGGTGATATTCCTACAGATAATATTGCTGGTGCAAATGTTGCTGATGCTATTGTTGCTCCTGATGTTGTAGATGCTGTCGCTGCACCCATTAATACCCCTGATATTGGTGCTAATAAGAACTCAGGCATATTCATTGCATTAAGTACTGCTATTGTAGTTGCTTGTAAATCTGATGCTTTTATTACTCCTGCTACTGTACCAGTACCTATTAGTAATATTGCAACTGGCATCATTTTTGAAAGTCCAAAACTTATATATTCGTTAAGATTCTTTGCTTTACCCATAACTAAAACACCCACTATTCCTCCAACTGGTAATGCTATAAGTGGATCTACTGCTATTCCAGCTATTGGTCTAAGTGCAAGTAATGCTATTGCAACTATTGGTCCTATTATTGCTGCAAAGAATGATGGTAATTCTGTGTGTGTTTCTGTTTCTGCTTCATATTCTGTTACTTCATGTTTGAATTTTTTAGCTAGCATTGAAGCTAATATAACTGTAACTATAAGACCTACTATTGCAGGTATTATATTAGCTGCCATTAATGAAGATAAATCTACTCCAAAGTTTTCTGATGCTGATATAGTATTTGGATTAGGAGATATTACGTTTCCACATTTCCCTCCACCTATCATAGCTAAAAGTAAAATCGTTGGTGAATATTTTAATTTTCTACCTATTGCTAATGCTATTGGTGCAACAGTTATTACTGCTACATCTACGAATACTCCAACTGATGTTAGTATCATTGTCGATAAAGCTAGTGCAAATAGCGCCCTTTTTTCGCCTAAGGCTTTTATAATCTGGTCTGCAATTTTTGCTGCAGCTCCTGTTTGTATAAGTACTCCTGCTAATACACCTGATGTAACTATACGAAGGATTGCTGGCATTATGCCTTTAGCTCCTTCCATCATTACATCTACTGTTCCTGTAAGTCCTGCTCCACCTATAAGTCCTCCAACTACTGCACCTAGTATTAAGCTGTATGCTGGTTGAACTTTTTTGATTATTAGTATAATCGCTACTGCAAGACCTAGTAAGGCTCCTAATGTTGTTATTTGCGCTTCCATGTCTTCACCTCTTATATTCTATTGTCTTGTTTATTGTCTTAATGCTTTTATAAGGTTAAATACTTGCGTTGTTGTTGTTGTCATATTTTTGATTGCTGTCTCTTTGTCCATAGCTTGCTCTATTGTCATAGCTCCATTTACTATTGAGAAGTATGCATCCATTCCTTCTTCATTGCATTTAACTGCATCATCTGTAGTTGCTCCAGCTAGTCCTATTACTTTCGATCCATATTTTTTAGCTAGTTTTGCTACTCCTATTGGTGCTTTTCCCATAGCTGTTTGGTTATCTAATCTACCTTCTCCAGTTATAACAAAGTCTGCATCTTTTAATTCATCTTCTAACTTAATCTCATCTAATATTATTTTTATTCCTGATTCTAATTTTGAGTTTAAGAATGCTAAGAATGCAAACCCTAATCCACCTGCTGCTCCTACACCTGCTACATTAGCTATATCTTTGCCTAAGTCATTTTGTACTACTTTTGCAAAACTTCTAAGCCCATTGTCTAGTTCTTCAACTATTTCAGGTGTTGCACCTTTTTGTGGTCCGTATATATGAGCTGCTCCGTTTTTCCCGAATAACGGATTATTTACATCACAAGCTATTTTGAAATTACATTCATCTAATTCTTTTAATCTATTGTCTATTTTTATGCTCTTTATTTCATTTAGAACTTTTCCGCCTAATCCTACTAGTTTATTATTTTCATCGTAGAATTCAAATCCTAAAGCTTGAAGCATTCCTATACCTGAATCATTTGTAGCACTTCCACCTATTCCTACGATAAAGTTTCTACAACCTTGATTTATTGCTTCTTTTATTATTTCTCCTACACCATAAGTTGTAGTATTTAAAGGATTTCTAAGCTCAGTTGGAACTAATGGTAATCCTGATGCTTGAGCCATTTCTATTATTGCTGTATTTGTATCTTTTAATATTCCGTATGTTGCATTTACTTTATCAACTATTGGTCCTGTGACCTCTATGCTTTTTTCTTCACCATTCATACCTTGTACTAAAGCTTCTACTGTTCCTTCACCACCATCTGCAAGTGGCATTATTTTTATATCTGCATCTTTCTCAACGTTTAATATTCCTTTTTTTATTGCATTTGCTGCCTCTATTGAAGATAGACTTCCTTTTAAAGAATCTATCGAAATTACTATTTTCATTTTATACGCCTCCCTTTGTTAATATTATACCAACTATATTTTGGTATATTAATGTTATACATAACAAATAGATGCGTTTTCATACTATTATTTTTGTTACACTTAACATTGTAACTATGTATATTTTATTGTATTAAGTTATTTTTAATTGTCTATATAGAACGCTTTATACCTATCGCTAAATATAAAATTACTGAGTCATTGAAGCTTCTTGGATTTAGTTCACATTTATTCTGTATTTTTTCTAATCTATATTGCAACGTATTTTTATGAATATAGAGTTCTTCTGATGTTAATTTTAATGACATCTCATTTTTATAATAAATGCCCAATAGGTTAATATCATCTTCATCTAAGTTTTTTAGTACTTTTTCTGTGTACTGTTTTTTTATTTCAATATCTAATCCTTCTAAAATAAGTTCTAATTCTAAATCATCTATGTACGTAAGAATATTATTGTTTTTAGCTGAATATTTTAATGCTATTCTAGCTTCTTTATAAGATTTATGAACGTCGTATAAATCTTTTAGACGCCCTACGCCTCCTATTAACATCCCATTATGCTTTCTTAAATTATTCATATAAATATTTTTTAATCGATTATATTTCTCTTCATTTACTAATGCAATAAATTCATTTGGATAAATATATATTCTAAATATATTACCTATAGTATCAAATACTTTATATATATCATTTTCTATTATTTCTAAATCTTCTCTTTTGCTATGTTTATTTATTTTCATAATAACTATAGCAAAATTTTGATTTGGTGTTATTTTGAACTCTTCTAGTATATTTTCTATCTCTACCTTATCTTCTACATTGTTGTAAACCAAAGATTTTACTACATAATTTATCCTTTGTTTATCTGCCTCGTGTCTGTAATTTAGCTGTTGTTCTTTTATAAAAATTTCAGTAATTTTAGTTACTAAAAAACCATATTTGGTAATTTCATCAGGTTCTCCAGTAATACCTATTGCTCCTATTGATATTCCATTTATTTTTATAGGATAATTTATCCCTTTTTTACTTCCTTTATATTCTGCATTTCCTTCAACTACCACATTATTTGAGCTCTTTATAGCTTCATATCCAGCTTGATGAAAAGTATTTATTCTGTTCTTATCAGTACTTCCAATAATAACTCCATTTTTATCTATAAAATTTATATCCTTATCAACAACCTCCTTAACAGCATTAACAATCTCTTGAGCTAAATTAGGATTTATCTTTACAATTGCCATAATCTAGTATCCTTCCTATTTATTTATCACGTATTTCATTATTTTATGTTATAAGTGAAAATTTAACAAAACTTTTTATATGTAAAAAGCCTTGGGATGATTTTACTCATCTCAAGGCTTATATATATTATAAAGATTGAACTTTTATTAAGTTTGTAGTTCCTTGTATTCCAGCTGGTACTCCTGCAGTTATTACAACTAACTCACCTTCGTTGAAGCAGTTCATTTCTTTAACAGCTTCGATTGAGTTATTTATAACTTCGTCAGTGTTTGTAGCAACGTTAGTCTTAACTGGGTATACTCCCCAACATAATGCTAATCTTCTCATAACACCTTCATCTTGAGTAGTAGCTATTACTGGACAAGCTGGTCTAAATCTAGATACCATTCTTGCAGTATGTCCTGAAGAAGTGAATGTTACTATTGCAGAAGCATTTAAGTCTATAGCAGTAGTACAAGTAGCATGACTTATTGCGTTAGTTACTGTTACTTCTTCAACTTTCTTCTTCTTTAATAATTCATTGTAGTTTAATGTTTCTTCAGTTCTCTTAGCTATAGATGCCATAGTTCTTACAGCTTCTACTGGATATTTACCAGCAGCAGTTTCTCCTGAAAGCATTATTGCATCAGTTCCATCGTATATTGCATTAGCTACGTCAGTAACTTCTGCTCTTGTAGGTCTAGGATTTCTCATCATAGAGTCTAACATTTGAGTAGCAGTTATAACTGGCTTACCTACTTCGTTACACTTTCTTATCATCATCTTTTGAGCTATAGGGATCTCTTCTGTTGGTATTTCAACTCCAAGGTCTCCTCTAGCTACCATTATACCGTCAGATACAGCTATTATTTCATCTATGTTATCTATACCTTCTTGGTTTTCTATTTTAGATATTATTTGTATGTGAGTAGCGTTGTTTCTTTCTAAGATTTCTCTTATTTCTAAAACATCTTGTGCTTTTCTAACGAAAGATGCAGCTATGTAGTCTATATCTTGAGATATACCGAACTCTATATCACTTGTATCTTTTTCAGTTAATGCTGGTAAGTTTATTTTAACACCAGGAACGTTAACTCCTTTGTGGTTTTTAACTATACCAGAGTTTTCTACTGTACATACTATTTCTTCACCGTTTATTTCTTCAACTCTAAGTCCTACTAAACCATCATCTATTAATATAGTATCTCCAGGAACTACATCTTTAGCTAATCCTTTGTAACTTACAGTACACATTTCTTGGTTTCCAACAACGTCAGCCATTGTTATAGTGAATTTTTTACCTTCTTCTAATAATACTTCTGGCATATCAAAGTTCCCTGTTCTTATTTCAGGTCCTTTTGTATCTAAAAGTAATGCTACCGGCTTATTTAATTCTGTTCTAACTTTTTTAACTACGTCCATTCTTCCTTTGTGCTCTTCGTGAGAACCGTGAGAGAAGTTCATTCTAGCAACGTTTAATCCGTTATTTATTAACTCTCTTAATATTTCTTCGTTTTCTGATGCAGGTCCTAACGTACAAACTATTTTAGTTCTTTTCGTGTTGTTTAACATATTTTTTCTCCTAAGTCTATTTTTTATTTAGTCTTATTAATTGTTTAATTAATGTTGTTGCAACCTTTGACAAACGTTATCATATATATACTTTTTTATATGCACATACATGAAATTAAGGACTTTAGATATTCTAAAGTCCTCAATTATATATTAATCAGTATCTAAAATTAATTACTTCTTTAAGTTGTAGAAAGAGTTCATTCCACAGTATCTAGCTGTGTCACCTATAGTATCTTCTATTCTTAATAATTGGTTGTACTTAGCAACTCTATCAGTTCTTGATGGAGCACCAGTCTTTATTTGACCAGCGTTTACAGCTACTGCTAAGTCAGCTATTGTAGAATCTTCAGATTCTCCTG